>DASZIA010000001.1:0-7340 GCA_035949535.1 Planctomycetaceae bacterium
GCCGACATGATGATGGTGAAGAACCCCTGCATCACGGTCTGGCTGACTTCCTGAATGTCGCCGCCCAACTCGGCCAGCGACGTCGTAACCGCGGCGAGAATGCCGACGCGGTTGGCCGCCATCAGGGTGATGATATATCGCTTGGACATCCGTTGGCCTTCGCGAACCGCCGAGGACGGGAACCCGCAATTCGGAGATGATCGATTGTGGCAAGAATACGTCCGAACCGCCAGCCCCGGATTGGAGCCAGGCGGACAGTCCGAAAGACAATGCCGAAACAAGACAATGCCGAAAACTGTCACCGAGTTTGCTGGCCCCATAATTCGGTCCCCAATTCGAGGCGGCAATACTCTTGCGACCGGACGCTGAAAGCGGGACAGAGTTTGCTGGTGCCGGCCAGCCAGCCGCCCGTTCGGAGGCCGCTCGGTTGGTTGGCGCGACGAGCCCCACCGGAGTCTGACCCCCGGTCGCCGCGGAGCACTCTGACTCTTGTTTTGTGCACTGGGAGAGAGTTCGACGGTCAAGGCGTTCTGTGTGAAGTCGCATTGTTACTCGCCTGACTTTGGGCGGGGCCCGTAAAATGAAGCTCGCAAAGTTTGAAACTCGCGAAGTGGCCGTGTGACTTCATGGACACTCACCAGAGCACCGCCTGTCAAACCAGCTACGACCTCGTCGCAGAGGAGTACGTTCGGCGCATCTTCGACGAGTTGCAACATAAGCCGCTCGACCGGGAGTTGCTCGACCGATTTGCCGTCGCCGTGCGCGACGTCGGGCCGGTGTGCGACCTTGGTTGCGGGCCGGGGCAAGTTGCTCGCTACTTGCACGAGCGAGGCGTCCAGGTCTTCGGTGTTGACTTGTCCGCGGGCATGGTCGAGCAAGCGCGTTGCCTTACTCCAACCATCACGTTTCGACGGGGCGACATGCTGGCTCTCGAGGCGACTGACGAGAGTTGGGCGGGCATCGCCGCGTTTTACTCGATCATCCACATTCCGCGGGCCGCTCTGCCCCGAGCGCTCGCTGAATTTCTCAGAGTGCTCCGACCGGGCGGCAAATTGCTTCTGGCTTTTCATATTGGTGACGAGGCCGTTCATTTGGACGAATGGTGGGGGCACAAGGTGTGCGTTGATTTCTTCTTTTTTCGGTCTGAGGAAATGACGCAGCACCTTCGTAACGCTGGCTTTGAGATCGAGGAAATCATCGAGCGCGAGCCCTATCCGGAAGTCGAGCATCAAAGTCGGCGGAGCTACATCTTTGCCCGGCGACCAGCCGTCGAATCCTGAAGATAGCGACACGTAGGGAAAGTACCGATATGTTCAGTAGTGACGATACCGACAAAACCAATTGAACTTGTGTTCTTCCCGATTTCGTCGTAGAAGTCTGCGCCTTTTTCTCCACTCCATCTCGAGCGTCTTCACCGTTGATGTCAAGCAGGCAAACCCGGGAAACCGGACCGACTTCCCAACACGACAGGGTACAGCGCCGTGCCCGGGGCACTCGATCACGTCCGCGTCTGGCTTCCGCTCACGCGGCGGATCGCCGTACCTAGCCAGGTCGGCTTGAGTCTGTTGTTGATTGCGTTGACGCTCGTCGTCTACGCGCGTGCGGTGAGTTTCGGGTTCGTCATCTTCGACGATCCAAGATACGTGACTGACAATTTCTACGTGCTGAGCGGCCTGAGCCTGCGCGGGATCCGCTGGGCTTTTTCGACCTTCCACGACTGCAACTGGATTCCGCTGACGTGGGTCTCCCTCATGCTCGATACGAGCATCTACGGGCGCTGGGCGGGCGGCTTCCACGCCACGAACATTCTCTTGCACGTTGCCAACGTGCTGTTGGTGTTTTTCTGTCTAAAAGGGGCGACCCGCCAGATCGGGCGAAGCGTCTTCGTCGCGGCGCTCTTTGCCATTCATCCGCTGCACGTCGAATCGGTCGCGTGGATCACCGAGCGCAAAGACGTGTTGAGCATGTTTTGCGGCCTGATGTCGCTATACGCCTACGTCCGCTACGCGCAAAGACGCCACTACGCGTGGCTGGTGATATCGCTCGGAACTTTCGCCTGCAGCCTGGCCTCGAAGCAAACGTTTGTCACGCTTCCGTTCGTCTTTCTGCTGTTCGACTTCTGGCCTCTGGGCCGCTTCGTCGGCGTGCCTCACCCCGTTCGAGACGATTGCGTGCCGTACGATCGCCGTCCGGGGATCGCGCCGCTGATTGTCGAAAAGATCCCGTTCTTCATCGTCAGTGCTGCCTTTTGTGCGGTGGCGATTTGGGCTCAATCATCGGGACATTCGGTGCGTTCGTTCGCCGAAATGCCCCTCTCGACTCGTGTCCTCAATGCGGTTTCGGCGTGTGGCCTCTACCTGGAAAAAGGGGTGTTGCCGTTCGGCCTGGCGATCTTTTACCCGCATCCGGGACCGGAGATCGGGTTGGCCGTTGTGGCGTTCTCGGTCGCGGCGCTGTCGGCAATTAGTGTTTTCGCGATCGCGACTGTGCGGCGCTGGCCCTTTGTCTTGATGGGCTGGCTTTGGTTTGTCGGCGCACTCATCCCGATGATCGGTCTGGTCCAAGTCGGCTTGCAGCAGCGGGCCGATCGTTATGTCTATCTTCCGAACATCGGTCTCTACATCGCCGTCGCCTGGCTGGTTCCCACGATCGTGACTGCCCCGGTCGCTCGCCGCCGCCTGTTGCCGGCGGTCGCCGGCGCGGTGGTCGCCCTGTACGCCGCGATCGCATTCGTGCAAGTCGGCACATGGCGAGATGGAATCGTACTCATGCGTCATGCGTTGGCCGTGACCGACGAGAATCCGTTCACACGCACCGTGTTGGGAGATGCCTTCTTGGCCGAATCAAGAGTCGACGAGGCCCTCGAGCAATATCGGCGGATGATTGAACCGGCCCCGCAAGATCCCAATCGCCATGTCACGATGGGCGCGCTCTTGTACGAGCTGAGGCGTTTCGATGGGGCGGCCGCAGAATTTCGAGCGGCGCTGGCAATGGACGATTCCTGCGCCGCCGCGCACACCGGCCTGGCGCTGGCGTTCTGCGGACGGCGCCAATACGTCGAAGCCCGAGCCGAGTTTCTCCGCTCGCTGGAAATCGATCCCCGCGACGCTGGAGCCTATTCGGGCCTGGCCGTCTTGTGTCGGACTCTCGGCGAAGTCGAACAATCGATCGCTTACGCCGAGCGAGCGCTCGAGATCGAGGATACGCCGCTCCACTGCCAGCGGCTGATGGCGATCAAGCTATTCGATCAGGGACACTTCGATGAAGCCGTTGAGCGGTGGCGCCAACTTGTGGCCGTCGCGCCGGGCAACGCGGAAATCCGTGCAGAACTGGATCAGGCGCAGGCGCTGAGTCGCGATCGGATCGGCGAAATCCGGGAGTGAACGGGCACGCGAGGCGGCGTTTTCGAGCCGTCGATAAAGAGAAAGAGCGGAGCCTAAAGCTCCGCTCTTTTCAAACTCTCCGTGAAAGCGATTTGCCGACTTGACTACCGGTTGAATCGCCCGCCGCGCTGTCGGAATCCCCCACCGGTTCTCGGCTCGTTTTCATTTCGCGCGAGCAAGGACTTTATGTGCGTCAGATGCTGCTCTGTGGACTGCAGCCCTTCTTGCAGAATCGGCTTCAGTTGCGGTGATGCGTGTTGCTCGAACGTCTTCAGCGCCTCGGCAACCCAAACATGGCCGAACATTTGGCCCGTCAGATAGCAACGATCGAAATCGGCTCCTTGCTTTGAAGAGAGCTCGCGCATCATCACTTGCTGCATGTTCCGGTCAACTTCCTCCATGATCTTTGCAAACTGGCCGGCCGGGCCGTGCTCACCCATCATGTGTTCGCGACGCATCCCCTGCTGTCCCGCAATGCCCTGCTGTCCCGAGTCTCCCGACTGATTGATGTTGCCGGGCTGCTGCGCGTTCTGCGGGTGTTGCTGCCCCGGCTGGACCTGCTGTTGCTGCGGCTGCTGGTTTTGTCCGTCGGGTGGGTTGCCGCGGAAAGCCGCGCCCCGCTGCGTTCGTTGCTGGTCTCCAGTCTGTGCGTTGATTCCTCCCGCTCCCTGAAACTGCTCGAGCTGATTCAGAAAGCGAGTGTGATCCTGAACCATCTGTGTCGCGAGCTGCTTGACGTCGGCATTGTTCGAACGCTGCTCGGCCAACTTGCCCATTTCGATCTCGTCTTTGTTGGCCTTGATTAAAACCCTGACGAGAAAGTGGTCCAGGTTGTGCCCGGCCGTCGGGCGGTTTGCCCCTCCCCTCTCAAAGGTCTGATTCTGAAATTGCTGCTGTGGCTGTTGCAGCTGCTGCAACGGATTTCCACCCTGCTGCGGCGGGGTTGCTGCGATTGCGACCGCGCTGGTCGCTAGTGCAACGGCGGTCCCCCAAATCCCCCTCGTCCAAAGCTGACTCGACATACCGAGACTCCTTCATTTATTCCCCGGTCCTCGTGACTTCCGGAAGAATCTGCGCCTCGTACGAGATTCCGCTTCATTCCCGAAGTTCCACTCCGTGCACTTGTCGTGCCCCGAGGACGCTCGCGCTCCAAAGCCGAAGCCTGATTCCAAAGCAAGCAGGGTGGACTCGATTCGACCAGAGGAAGCCGCGGCGTGCGCCGCGAAGGAACCTGCCCTCAAGGCCCGCCGCTGGTCGCAAGTAAGCCAGGAAAAACAGGTTCACGAAACGGCCTCACAGGCCCTGGTTCTTCAGCCGGCACGCCGGTTGCTTAGAGTCCTCTTCGACGGCAAATCACCGTCAGGAAAGCCGAGTGTCAACCGTTTCAATCGTTCGAACTTTCCCCTTTTTCCCCGGCCCTTTCTGGAATGAGCGAGTTCGCGCGATCGCGCTCAAGGCCCCAGGATGGCTCGATTCGCGAAAATGTGAATCGGGCCCTTCTAGAGACGGGATATGCACCTTTGCGTTGTATCCAGTGCGATGTATCGGACGGAGTGGTTGAGCTGACTGGCAGCGTCCCGTCCTTCTACATCAAGCAGCTCGCTCAAACAGCCGTGCTGCGACTCGACCAAATCCGAGGCATCAAGAATCGGCTGCGTGTCGCCTGAAGACAGGGCGAACGACCGTAGTCGACGCTGTCGCAATTGACCAGGCGTCCGTTCGGGGTGGAACTCTGTGGCGATCTTTCGGACAGAATTTGTTCGCTCCCAAGGGTCGATGACATCCTGGGTGAAAGCCGGCTGCGTAGGCGGCGCGACGAAACCTTCGCTTTCTGAGCGTGTAACCGCGATTCTGGAACTCGGCGCTTGTGAGAGTCTCAGAATCGGTGCAAAAATGGGGAAAGCTCTGTTGTCGCTGGCGTTCACCACGAATTCTGCATGGAGCACGGGACCAACATGTCCACTCTTCTCGTAATCGATGACGATCGTGCGGTTTTGTACACAATTGAGCGCACCTTTCAGGGGACAGGCGTTTCGGTCCTAACGGCTAAGACCGTGCGCGAAGGGCTCGAATTAATCGAGCGTAAGCCTGACGTGGTGCTGTTGGACATCATGCTGCCCGAAGGGTCCGGTCTGGAAGCCGTCGAGAAGATCCAGGCCCTCGATCCCAAGCTGCCGATCATTTTCATCACGGCCGGCGGGACAAGCGACACCACCATCGAGGCGATGAAGCTGGGTGCCTATGACTATTTGCTCAAGCCACTCGACCTGCCGAAATTGAGAGAGCTGGTCGATCGGGCCCTCGAAATTCGTCGGCTGATGCAGGTTCGCGTCGAGCTGCCGACCAGCACCGACGCATCCGCGCTCGACGGCGACCAGATCATTGGTCGCAGTCCGCCGATGTGCGAGGTCTTCAAGGCCATCGGACGTGTGGCGCCGCAGACCGTGACGACGCTGATCATCGGCGAGAGTGGCACCGGCAAGGAACTCATCGCTCGCGCCATCTACCATCACAGCAGTCGCTCCTCGGAGCGATTTCTCGCCCTTAACTGCGCGGCGCTGCCGGAAACTTTGCTCGAAAGCGAGCTGTTCGGACACGAAAAGGGTTCGTTCACCAGCGCGAACTACCGCCGCATCGGCAAATTCGAGCAGTGCGCCCGCGGGACGATTTTCCTGGACGAGGTCGGCGACATGTCGCCTTTGCTCCAGAGCAAAATCCTGCGCGTGCTGCAAGAGCAGCGCTTTGAGCGCGTGGGGGGCAACGAGACGATCAGCACCGATGTCCGCGTGATCGCCGCCACCAACCGCGACTTGTCGGCGATGGTCGCGAAGGGGGATTTCCGGGAAGACCTTTTCTATCGCCTGAATGGTTTCACGATTAAGCTGCCACCATTGCGAGAGCGCGGCGAAGACATCTTATTGTTACTCGAGCATCTGCTCAGCCGGTTCGGCCGCGAGCTGCACAAGCCAGAGGTGCATGGCATCTCGCCCGAAGCGCTCGAAATGCTGATGCGCTATTCGTGGCCGGGCAATGTGCGCGAGTTGGAAGCCGTCGTGCGGCAGGCATTACTCAACACGACGGGCAACGTGATCTTGCCCGACTTCCTGCCAGAAACCGTGCGCGTTCCGGGTCGTGCAACCTCAGTCGCGTCGAATTCGCACGACACGCCGCCGAGCGATCTCAAGCCATTTGTCGATGACTGTCTGCAACGCGGTTCCACCGACATGTACACGGCCTCGGTCGAGATGATGGAGCGTTATGTGCTAACGCGCGTGCTGCGCCATACGCGGGGTAACCAGTCGCAGGCCGCCCGCATGCTGGGAATTACTCGTGGCAGTCTGCGAAACAAGATGCGGTCCCTGCGCATTCAGCTGGGCAGCACCGTGAAGGTCGACGACCTCGAGGAAGCCACCGCAGAAATCGAATAGCGGAACCTTTGTCGGCTGAGGGCTGGATCGCTTGGCTGTTGGGAGTCGTCTTTCCGACTCGTCGTCGAATTCTGTCAAATCGGCCTCCCCGGTTCGCCTCTATCCGCGCGCGACTGGCGCCGCCAGGGCAGCAGCAAGCGGACTTGGTTGCCAGCGACGTCTCGGGCAAGCTGGCATAGCTTTTGCGACACTCCTTTTATCAGCAACACGTTGACGGCCGGTCCGGATTCTCCAAAGCGCTCGAATGACTTGCCCGGTGGTCATGGCGCCAGGGAAGAGTGGGCTGGCACGCGGAATCAAACGCAAGCCCCACGCGGGTGCGATGGTGCGATCAACGTCAACCCCCTCACGCTCATGATTCCTGTTCCTGAACCGATGTTGCCCATGAACTCAACGCAGCCGGGTGGTTCGCAAAGGAGAGGAGAATGAGACCGAACTTTGGCTGGCAGGGGATCCTGACTCGCTCGTTATCAGCCGTCGCTGTTCTGGGACTGATGATTGTCGGCGCGACGGGTAACGTCCGAGCCCA
>DASZIA010000002.1:0-26646 GCA_035949535.1 Planctomycetaceae bacterium
CTCGTCGAATCACCGGCGCGGCGGGTTCCTGCTCCCTCTCCCGGTCCTCCGGGAGAGGGCCGGGGTGAGGGCTGCCTTTGAGCGCCGCGCGAAAAAAAGAAGAGCCCTCACCCTGCCCTCTCCCATCGGAATGGGAGAGGGTTTCGATACTGCCTCACACGCCAGCGGCCGAATTCAGACCTCGCGCTCATGACGATTTCCGAAGTTTGCATTCGCCGGCCGGTCTTCACCTGGGTGTTGGTTTCCATCCCGGTTGTGCTGGGCATCGTGTCGTACTTTTTGCTCGGCGTCGAGTTGTTTCCCAAGGTCGACGTGCCCGTCGTGGCGGTGACGGCCATTTTGCCCGGGGCCAGTGCCGAGGAGCTGGAGACGACGGTCACGCGACCGCTCGAAGAAGCGGTCAACCGGGTCTCGGGAATCGACGAGCTGCGGTCGCAAGTCCGCGAAGGCTCGACCACGATCATCGTCATGTTCGTGCTGGAAAAGGACAGCACGGTCGCGGCCCAAGAGATCCAGGAAAAAATCTCGGCAATCAGCAACACGCTGCCGCGCGGCATGGACGCGCCGATTGTCGACGCGTTTGATCTCGATGCCAGTCCGATTATGGCCATCGGAGTTTCGGGCCGTCGCGACGTCCGCGAAGTCACCGAGATTGCGAAGTACCAGATCCAGGAAATTCTGCAGACGGTGCCCGGCGTCGGCGCGGTGTTTATGTCCGGCGGCCGCTCGCGCGCGATCAACGTGATCGTCGACACCGATCGGCTGGCCTCGTACGCCTTGTCGATCGACGACGTGCGACAAGCCCTCATCAAGCAGAACCTCGAAGTGCCGGGCGGCCTGGTCGACCAAGGGTCGCGCGAACTCGTACTGCGCACATTGGGACGCATCGAAAGTCCTGAGCAATTCAACGACCTGATCGTCGCCAATCGCAACGGCTACCCCATCCGCATTCGCGACGTCGGCCGGTCGGAAGATTCGGTCGAAGAGCCGCGGAGCCTGTGCCGGCTCGACGGTGAGAACGCGGTCAGCCTGTTCATTCAAAAGCAGTCAGGCACCAACACGATTCGCGTCTCCGACGCGGTTCAGGCCCGACTCGAGAAGCTCAAGCCCGCCCTGCCGCCAGACATTCGCATCGAGATGATTCAGGATCAATCGCGGTTCGTGCGCAGCTCGATGCACGAAGTGAAGTTCCACCTGCTGCTGGCCGCCGTGCTGGTGTCGCTGACGATTCTGCTCTTCATTCGCGATTGGCGAACGACGCTGATTGCCACGCTGGCGATTCCGACCTCGATCGTGCCGACGTTTTTGTTCATGTACGCGATGGGTTTCACGCTCAACAATATCACCATGCTGGGGCTGATTCTGGCCATCGGCATCGTGATCGACGACGCGGTCGTGGTGCACGAGAACATCTTCCGGCACATGGAGGAGGGCGGGCTCGACTCGATGAGCGCGGCCCGCAAGGGGACGCGCGAGATCGTTTTGGCCGTGCTGGCGACGAGTCTCTCGCTGGTCGTGATCTTCGTCCCCGTCGCGTTCATGGGGGGCATTATCGGGCGGTTCTTCCGCAGCTTCGGCCTGACCGTCGCGTTTGCCGTGCTAATGAGCCTGTTCGTCTCCTTTACGCTCACCCCGATGCTCTGCGCGTACTTCCTCAAGCTCGATCCGGACGAAGCGGGACACGGGAAATCGAAGTCGGGGTGGATTTATCGCCTGATCGACGGCTCGTACGGCCTGTTGCTCCGCTGGTCGCTGCGGCGCCGCTGGATCGTCGTGATCGCGAGCCTGCTGATTGTCGCCTCGACGGTGCCGCTGGCAATGGGGCTCGGAGCCAACCTGGTGCCGCGCGACGATCAGAGCGAATTCCAGCTCGCCATTCGCACGCCGGAAGGTTACACGCTCGAGCGCAGCGATCGGCTCACGAAGGAGATCGAGGGACGGCTGGCCCAGTTGCCGGGTGTCGTCCGCATGTTCACGACAATTGGGCAAAAGACCGGTCGCGGCGAAGGAGACGTGACAAAGGTGTCGATCTATATGCGGCTCAAGGATCTCTCGCTGCGAAAGTATTCTCAGTTCGCCGTGATGGACCGGGCCCGCAACATCCTCAAGGATTACCCCGACCTGCGGACCGCGGTGAACGACGTCGCCACGATCAGCGGCGGAGGCGGCGACGGCGACACGCGGAACTTCGACCTCAATCTCTCCGGGCCCGAGATCGACAAGCTGGCCGTGTACTCCGACCAGATCAAGCGGCGGCTGATGCAGATCCCCGGACTTCACGACGTCGACACGACGCTCTCCTTACGCAAACCCGAGCTGCAGGTGGCCGTCGATCGCGAGCGGGCCAGCGACCTGGGAATTCCCGTCGATACGATTGCCAACACACTCAAAGTGCTGGTCGGCGGCGAGCCCGTCTCACGCTACAAGGAGGGGACGCAGCAGTACGACATCTGGCTGCGGGCTGACAAGCCCTTCCGCACCCACCCGCAGAGCCTCTCGACGCTGCAGGTCTATTCGCCGAACGCCGGCCTCGTGCAATTGGCGAGCCTCGCGCGGATCCGCGAAACGCAGGGGCCGAGCCAGATCGACCGCGTCAACCGGCAACGAACCGTCTCGATTTTGGCGAACGCGGACGGAATTTCGCTCAACGAAGCCGTGGGCAAGGCCCGCGAGATCGTCAAGGACGTCGGCTTGCCGCCGCAGTACGACTTCAGCTTCGTCGGCGAGGCAAAGAACCTCAACGACACCGGCTACTACTTCATGGTCGCGCTCGCGTTGAGCATCATCTTCATGTACATGATTCTGGCCGCCCAATTCGAGAGCTGGCTCAACCCGATCGCCATCCTGAGCGCGCTCCCGGTCACCATTCCGTTCGCCCTGATTTCGCTGTTTATGTTTCGCCAGCCGATCGACCTGTACGCGATGTTTGGGCTCTTCATGTTGATCGGCATCGTGAAAAAGAACGGTATTCTGCAGGTCGACAAGACGAACGAGCTGCGCCGCGCGGGGCTGGATCTCAACGCCGCGATCATCGAAGCCAACCACACGCGTCTGCGACCGATCCTGATGACCACCCTCATGCTGATTGCCGCGATGGTTCCCATCGCGCTGGGCCGTGGAGCGGGCGCCGGCGCCCGCGCGAGCATGGCGAAAGTGATCATCGGCGGCCAGCTCTTGAGCCTGGTGATCGCACTGTTGGTGACGCCCGTGATCTACTCGCTCTTGGACCGCTTCAGCCGCACCTGGCGCCGGAAGCGCCCCACAGTGGCTCCCGCTGATGATGGTGCGAGCGCCGAATCGACCGACCTCGCACCGGCGACCGCAACTCTCTAAGCCCGTCGAGCCGCTCCGCCTACTGCGGATCAGCTGGCAGGTGCTTCTCCTTGGTCAGTTGCGCGGGCCGGCTTCCTGCGTTAACGGAGGAATTTAAGAGTGAGAAACGAGGAATTTAAGAGTCACTGAGTCACCACGCTTCTTGACCGCTCTTCTTACCCCTCCGTTGCCTCTGTTACCTCCTGTTCAAGAATTCGAGGATTTCGGTCCGGTTTGACACTTGCCCCGCGCGCCAGTTCAATGGCGAAGAACCCAATCACCCAGGAAGGGGCACCCATGCACAAGCTTAAGCGCGTTCTCGTCGCCGGCTCCACCGTCGTCCTCTTGGTTGTCGCGGCCGGCATCGCGTCGGGTTGGTTCAAGCCGACCGAAACGACCGTCACCGAAGTCGCCCCCGGCGTCTTCTTCCGCAAGGTGATGACCGAGCCGAAATTCATTGGCTGCAATCAGGGGTGGGTGATCTTCAAGGATTTTGTCCTCGTGATCGACGCCAGCTTTCCCGACCAGGCCGACGAAGTCATCAAGCTGATCAAGAAGACAACCGACAAGCCGATCCGCTTCGTGTTCGACACGCACTACCACGGCGACCACGCGGACGGCAACCAGCGGTTCGCCGCCGTCGGCGCGTCGGCCGTCGCCTCGGAAAACAGCCGCACGCTGTTCGACACCAAGGGGACCGCCGGCTTCGAGCGGTCCAAAAAAACCAATCCAAAAGTCTACGCCGGCCTCGAATACCAGAAGCCGAACGTCTGGTTCCCGACGAAATTCGTGCTCGACGACGGCACGCAGCGGGTCGAGCTAATCCACTTCGGCCACGCCCACACGGCCGGCGACGCGGTCGCCTGGCTTCCCAAGGCCGGCATCCTCTTCACCGGCGACGCCTGCGTGAACGGCGCCTTCAACTACTGCGGCGACAGCGACACGGCCAGCTGGATCCGCGTGCTCACCGAAATGCAAAAGCTGCCGGTCCAAAAAGTCTGCCCCGGCCACGGCGAAATGGGCGACGCCAGCGTGATCGAAAAGCAAAAACGCTGGTTCACCGAACTACGTGAGTCCGTCCAACGAATGATCGACAAGGACAAATCACTCGCTGAGATCAAGCAAGAGGTCGACATCCCGTTCTACAAGGAGTGGGCCGGCGTCGACGCCAAGAAGCAGGTCGAGAATATCGGCTTCGTCTATCGCGAACTGACCGGGAGGGGGAAGCGCGGGCAGTGAGAGGATGTGGGAGGGATCGGGCGCTCTCACCCGCGCTTATCAAGCGGCATCATGAAAGCAGTCCTTCAAGGCAATTGCCTACTTTTACGACATTTGCGGCCAGTCCGGCAACCTTTGCTGCTTTTTCAATGCCGCTCCACAACGCAGAGATCACCGATTTATTGGGTTCGGCCTTGGCAAGCTGACCCTGAATACTGTCGATATCACCAACGACGTCGACCTTTTCCGATTCGGTGAGCCTCGTCGAGCCCTTAACTGCCTCCTTTAGGTCGGCCAACCCTTGAGCGGCGTCGGCAAATCTCGCATTAACTTGATTTCCGTCGCCGACCGTAATGATATTTTGTCCGGTCGCCTCAATCTTAATTCCGTGAAACCTGTCCATGGTGAACTCGCCTGGCCCCTCGAATTTATCGATTCCCGCCGCCGTGATAATGTAATAGGACGTAATGGACGGAATGATCCCTCCGCGAGGAGTGGGAACGCTCTTGTTGACCGCCTGTTCCTCAACCCAACCTTGGCTGATCAAATAGGTAAGATTGGCGCGAACCTGTTTTTGGGTGAGTCCGTTCGATAGCTTAAGATCGCCGCGCATGACGCTAATCTTCACGGCCGCACCGGTTCTGTCGCTCCGGGCGCTTCGAGCATTCGCATTTCGCTCAAACAAGTACCTTAAGATGATCCGTCGTATCTCGCTGTTGCTGAGCGAGGTGACGCCCTGTTTGCTAACCATCGCTTGGTTCCTTCCCGCTCAGTAACAGACTCTAAGGCCTTTGTCGGCGCCGCGACTCGCGGTCCCCAAATTCCTCTAGATCGACTCCCCACCGCTGAAGCTCCCAGCGGAACTCTGGATCGTGCATGGCTCGCATCTGCAATTCTGGATTGGCTCTCAAGAGCTCTTGAAACTCGCCTTGGTGCCCAAGCTCACCTGCCAGCGCCACCACCGTAGAGACTACAGTTGGAACGAAGTCCTTCGCAAGAATCACTTTCCCGAGTTGAAATGCACCTTCTTTGTCTCCGCTCTCGATTCTCAGTTGCATTGCAACGTTGGCCATGCCTGTGCTGATCATCCGGCTCGGTGGAATGCCTGCAACAAGTTTTGCTGCCTCATCCTTCTTTCCAAGCTTCATAGCCGTACGCGCCGCGATTCCCATCGCAACAAATCGGCCTTCATTATTGCTTAGCTCGTCAGACGCCAAGCAATCGATCGCGACTTCATAGCTCCTCGGATAGTCTTCGGTGCTCTCCAGCAAATCTGCAAGCCTAATTCGCTCGTGAATTGAAAGCTTGTCAGCCTGGTAAGCACGAAGCGCAAGTGAAATCAACCGCCCATCGTCTGCCATCTTGCGCAACCGTTGATAGGACCGCTTCGTCGGTCCACCGCGAACCCGAAAATCATCGTGAAGGACAACTCTTGCCACTTGCAATTGGGCCTCGTCGTCGCTGGGACGGACTTCCAAGAGGCGAAGTGCGAAAAGAGCGGCCTCCTCGGACCGGCGGGTTAGTTCGAAAAACCGCATGGCCCGTCGATAAACCTCTGGGTCGGGGTAGAGAGCGACCATCTCACGAATACGCGCTTCTGCCTCTGAAGGGGAACACGACAGGAGACCGCGTTCCGCCTGCTCAATTTTCTCCCGAATGCTCGTTTGGGCGACCTCCACATCCAGGCCTTGAAACAATTGGATATAGCTGGCAACCAACTCTTCCTCCCTCTGCGTGTCGAGCATTGCCACGAACTCCTCTTGTTCAAGGCTGCGACATGAGAAGAGGAAGAACAAGTTCGCTTCATGGATATCGAAGGCTTCGCAGCAGCGCGCTTTTAGCTTGTCGATCTCTTGTGGCTTAGGAAGGCGCGTGACCACGATTTTCGTGTCGATCACTTTATTCAGCGTTTTTGAGATCTCACTATCAGCGATCAGCTTAGCCAAATGACGCGTTATCTTAACGCTCTCGCTGGCTAGCGATGAAAGAATAACAGTCTCATCTGCCAGCTGCTGCGTGCAAAGGCCGCCAATTTCACTGAAGCCAGTTCGAGAGTCAATTATCAAGACATCTGGCCGAAGCTCTTGTCTAATGCGGTCAAGCAGAACCTGAAAGAAAGCAACACCGTTACGCTGCTCACTGAAGATCGTGCTCCAGCTGAGTTCGTTCAGTTTGGCTGAGTAATCAGTGGCGAGATAATCGCCAGCGGGAATGAGATTGAGCGAGTAAGTTTGCTGTGGTGATGAGATAGGGACGGTGCAGACCAGATCAGTGATAGGACCAGGGTCCGCGCCATCACGCTGAAAGCTTAGGATGTAGTCGATTAACCCGCGCTGGCCCCGCGGCAGCATAAAATCCGGGAACTTGGAATCGACACCAGGCGCATCGAGGTCAAAGTCCATGATTGCGACGCAAAGCCCCAGCTTCACCAAGTAGACCGCGAAATTTGCGGCGGCAAGCGTTCGGCCCACGCCGCCTTTGTAGGAGAAGAAGGTAATTGTTTTCATGCAATTCTCTTCAGTCCCCAAGTGCTACCAGTACGTTCAATAACGTCCTGAACCTGCTGGCAGAGGCCACGCTTGCCGACCCACGCATCTAGCCAAGAGGCTCTCGACTGCTTTGAACCTTTCGCGCCGGCGATAGTAGATCGTCGTCGACTTAAGGCCGGGAGTTCCGCAACTCCAAGGCAAGGATCCTGCGAGTCTCCGCTCAAAGAGATTCTCACCTCGGGGAATGCGAAATAGAGGCGCAGCAAGTTATCCATCGCTCGGGACTGAATCTGCGTGTCAGTAAGCCATCGCGAAATCGTGGCCTCTGCAACGCCTAGGCGTTCGGCGGCGTCCTTTTGCGCGATGTTAATCCGACGCAGTGCCGCGCGCATTTCCGCTGGTGTCAGGAGGTGGAGATGCGAGCGAAGGGCCGTATTGATTTGGGCGTCGACGCCTTCGGTGAAAACTTTCGCGCCACATGCTTGGCAGACCGGGATTTCTAAATTCTCAACCCTGAAGGAATACAAACGACCATCGTGGCGGACCTCGGCATCGTAGCCGATGGTGGTCATCACGACCTGCATTTGTCCGCAATCAGGGCACCGCCGAGGAAACGGACGATCGGCATTCAGCGGGCGTTTGGACCGGTTTTTGCGACTAGCGTCCATGGATATTCACCACGAGAATCCAAGATTCGTCGGCGATGATTGGAACCCAGTAGTGCAGGCGAGTTTCGACGTAGACCTCTTTCCCTTGAATGAGAAATCGGAGGTCATGGTGGTATTCGTACTGCTCGCACCATCCCGACCGCGTCTCGGGGACTTCGTCGATTTCCCCGCCCGAGGCGACATGCTCGTGCATTCGCCGGCCGATGTCTTTCAACGTGACGTTCCCAAGATGTCGTCGAATCCATTTGTCCGCCTCCTCAGGTAGATCGAACTGGATGTAGTCGGAAAAACTCCAGTTTGCGAGCGCGTCTTTAAATGCCGCCAATCGATCTGGATCTTCCAGCGGCGGCATTTTTGTGTGGCTTCCTCGGGGACTCGTCGCAGGATTTAACGGACTTCATCGGCATCGCGGCAGTGTGTTCTTGATGTATGACAACAACCAATCTTAGGTTGTGGGTTGATCTATGTCAAGTAATAAGGGGAGCCAGATCCTTAACTTGTGATTTTAATGCATTGATTCAATTGAGTTTACGACGAAAAGTGTGATCTGCAAAAAACTGAGGAGAAGCCATGGAGCTGCAACTCACTGGCAAATTGGCCCTCGTCACCGGCAGCACGGCCGGTATTGGCTCGGCGATCGCGACGACGCTGGCGCGCGAAGGGGCTCGCGTGATCGTCAATGGGCGAGCGCAAGGGTCCGTCGCCAGAGCGGTCGCGGAAATGAAAGCCGCCACCAAGGGCGACGTTCAGGGATACGCCGGTGATCTCAGCCAGGCGGCCGTGGCGGAAGAGTTGGCTCGGCGGTTTCCGAGTGTCGAAATCCTGGTGAACAACCTGGGCGTCTTCGAGCCCAAACCGTTCGAGGAAATTCCGGATGTGGATTGGGTGAGGTTCTTCGAAGTGAATGTGTTAAGCGGCGTGCGGCTCGCCCGGCTTTACTTGCCGGCGATGAAACGGGCCAACTGGGGGCGGATCATCTTTATTTCTAGCGAGAGCGGCGTCCAGATTCCGGCCGAGATGATTCATTACGGGACGACCAAAGCGGCGCAAATTGCTGTCGCCCGCGGGTTGGCGGAGGCGGTCGCCGGCACCGGCATTACCGTCAACAGCGTCCTACCGGGGCCAACGAAATCGCGCGGCGTGAGCGACTTCGTCGACACGATGGCAAAATCAAGCGGCCAGTCGTTTGAGGACTTTGAAAAGGAATTCTTCAAAAAAGTCCGGCCGACCTCGCTCATCAATCGATTCGCCACGCCCGAGGAGGTTGCGTCGCTCGTGGCCTATGTCGCCAGCCCGCTTGCCTCGGCAGTCACGGGCGCAGCCCTGCGGGTCGACGGCGGAGTGGTCAAAAGCGCGTTCTGATTGCCGCTTTCGGCGAGACCAGCAATGAGGTCACTGCAGGATCTCGGTCGAAGCAATCACATTCTCGATCAGGATCTTCGATTGCCTCCTGCCGATCGAGTAGAGCCACATGATCAGGAAGGGAGGCCAAAGTCCGTGCACGATTTGGAGAGTTTGCAGAACCTGCCAGCGCATCCCCGGCATCGGGCTCGGAATTACGAACAGCCACACTGCCGAGCCCACAATGAGCATCACGGGCAGGCCGATTCCCAGGATGATGCCCAGCGTGATTCGTCTGAGCTTGCGGAGCAATCGACCATAGCCCACCCGATATGAGGCTTCGACGGTCCCGGGGCCTGTGTCTTGGAAAGAAATCTCGGCTTCGGTGAAGTACAAGCCGGGGGGCAGGTTGCAGACGAGCGGGCCGACTTTCTTCACGACGATGCGGCCATCGTCGTACTGCTGCACTCGAAAGATGGATGCGAACAGTCCGAATTGCAGCTGCGCAAACGAGCGGAGCAAGGCCTTCGACAGAGCGTCTCGATTGCCACGCAGCGTGACTTTGCCGGTCTGCCACTCAAATTGGGAGAATTCCGCGTTTTCGTCAGACAGTAACGGTTGAGATTGTCTGGCGGGTCGGCCGAAGCGCAGCGCTCGGGACAGCGAGACCGCCCAAACGGTGACGCCGACACCCATGATGACAAGAAAGATGAGCTTGGCAACATCTTCGTCCATGGCGAGGCTCTCGGCGCAAGTACGCCGTTTTGCAACATACCATTGCGAGAACTTGAAGTCGTCCCAGGATCGCGCGGCGATGTTTCATTTTGGGGCGCTCGCTCGCGCCGTGTCATTGAGGCTGAGGGGTGAGGTCACTCGTTGGCTCCCCGACCCTGCCATCTCGTCTAACGCGTCCGCCAGCCTATACAGGCTTTCGGCCCAGCCTTGGTCGCGGCCGGTCAGGAAGCGGAGGGTGATCGGGTCGTGGATCTTTTCGACCGTGGCCCGCACATTGATGCGCGTCATCGGTCCTTCCTGCCGAAAGTCGACGGCGTTGGTGGCCTCGAAGAATGGTTTGCCGCTTGGGTCGAGCGGCATGGCGGTGAAAACCAGTCGTTCGGGAGGAACGATTTCGAGGAACTGGCCGATCATTGGACGCACGGTGCCGTCCGGGTGCTGCATGTCGACGCGAAGCTTCCCGCCGACGCGCAGGTCGAGTTCGCAGCGCGGGCTGGAAAAGCCGCGCGGTCCCCACCATTTGGCCAGGTGCACGGGATCCGTCCAAGCTTTCCAGACGAGTTCCCGCGGCGCCATGACAACGCGCGACATCAGCATCTCGTGCGATCCAGCGCCCATCGCCGCCAGTTCCGAGGCCAGCTTGTCGAAGTTTTCTTCGTTGCCGGGCATGGCCAGCGACTTGATCCGTCCGTACGTTTCCAGCGAGTCGAAGAGTTGGCGGAACGTGACTTTCGTCTTGCCGCGGAGGTCGTCGAACGAGACCGTCAGGCGGAATTTCGGAAGCGAGACATGATCGAGCACGATCCGCTCGGGGCCGGCGATTTCGACGAAGACCATGTCGTTGGGATAGTCGGTCCCATTGGGGCCGTGCATCACGAATCGCCAGGTGCCGCCGGGTCGCAGGTCGAATTCCTGGAACGTGTTCGTGAAGCCTTTGGGGCCCCACCATTTCGCGAGGTGTTCGGGCTCGGTCCAGGCGCGAAACACCAGTTCGCGCGGCGCGTCGAAGACTCGGGTGGTCACGATCTCACGATTTGCGTAGTCGTCGGCGTTTGCGGGCATGGCGTTTTTCCTGTTTGGACGAAGCTTGCATTTCTCGGAGATGATCGGCCAGGCGGTCGAACGATTCGGCCCAGAACCGGCGATAGTGATCGATCCAGTTGTCGACTTCCTCGAGCGGCGCGGTAGAGAGGCGGCACGGGCGACGCTGGGCCGAGCGACTGCGCGTGATGAACCGGGCCCGCTCCAGCACTTTGAGATGCTTCGAGATAGCGGGCAGACTCAGCTCGAACGGCTCGGCCAGTTCGTTGACCGTTTTCTCGCCCGTCGCCAGTTGAGCCAGGATGGCCCGCCGCGTCGGGTCGGCGAGGACGGCGAACGAGCGGGTGAGCGAATCTTTTTGTTTCAGGGCCGGCATGTAATCCAGACTTTAGTTAACCGAATAGATAATTAACTATATGGTAAAATACAGTTGCGAGCCGCCTCCGTCAAGCGGCGTTGCAAAAGAAAGAAATGGTGGGCCGGCGCTCGCTGCGCGAGCTTGTCCCACCCTACGTCGGACGGCGGCGAGGAAGTCAGTCCGCGCGGCGAGTCATCAAACACGACCAGGCGAGAAAACCCTCGGGCGGGGCGGGGACCTCGAAGCGGAACTCGCGGAGGAACTGAATCTCGAACAGCGGCTCGAGCTCGCCGCGGATTTCAGCTTCGCTCATCGTTGGCGGCCCCGGTTCTCTCTTTTCGTTGGCGTTTCCCGCCAGCATTAAGTACAGCGTCCCCGGCCGCGTCAGGCGTTTGAGCGTGTTGATGAATCCGGGCTGATCGATCCGGCGAGCCGCGTGATAACAGCCGCGATCGAACAAGAAATCGAATGGCGGCACGTCGAGTGTGAAGTTGCAGAGGTCGGCCTCGACGAAGCGAACCTTGGCCCCCGCTTCAGTTGCCTTCTTACGCGCGACGGCCAGGGCAGCGGGCGAGAGATCGAGCCCGGTGACGTCGAATGCGCGCGACGCGAGGTAAATCGAATTCGTCCCCGTGCCGCAACCCAGCTCAGCCGTGCGGCCGGGTTTGATCGTCTCTCCATCGAGCACGCGGATCAACTCCTTCGACGGCAGGCCCGAGTCCCACGGCGCATTCTGTTCGACGTAATGCTGGTTCCAATCTTCGGGAGTCATGCTTGGCATTTTTCTCTCCTTCCCTTCTCATTCTAGGCGAGATCGACGTTCTGGGGGCGAACCGAAGCGGTTCGACCCCAGCCACCCAGAGCGAGGTCAGATAATCTTGTGGAGCGGGCCGCCGCGGGCGGCGAGCTGATCGACGCTCTTGGTCACTGCCTCGTCCTCGATCAGAGGCGGAGCATGATGCGGCTTGAGCCGGGCGTCAATGATCAGCGAGCCGCGGCAGCCCCAATGTTTTTCGCGAATAAAGGCTCCGATTCCATGCACGTCGGCGGCCGGATTCGAGTGCGTGAACGTGATCCACAAAAAATTGTTCAGTGAGCGGCTGGTGAACTCACTGTCGTCGACCAACACCATGAGCGGAAATGCGTTGAGCGGATGGCTCGCGTCGACGGCCGCGACGAATCGTTCAATGGCTGGCTCCGTCTCGTCGGTGACGTGCGCAAAGGGCGGTGCTTCGATCGCCACGATTCCCGGCAGACAGAGTCGCGGGTTGCGAAAGCCGTCGGGTAGCGGCAGCTCCGGCGGGAGGGTCGTCGGCAGTTCGCGACGCTGAGGCCCGGCCGCGGCGATCACGAGCTTCGAGCCGGCGTTCAGTTCGCCGCTGGAATAGTCGAGCGTGTCAAGCGTCGTGCGGGTCTGAAAGTGCAGGTCGGTCGTCCAATCGACGCGTGATAGCAAATGCACGAAGAACGCGGGAATATTGTGGATGTCGAGCTGCGGATCGTCCTCCCGCGCCACGATCAACAAATACTTGGCGAGCGAAAGCTGCCCCTGACCGAGGATGGCGTTGGCGTTTGTGAGCAGTTCCTGCGGCTTGCGGCGTCCCGCATAGGGGACGTAGCGTTCGCTGCCGATCGCCAAGAGCAGCGGATGAACTCCGGCTGCGTCGACCGCGTGGACGGCATGCACGCCGGGAATCACGCTCGGCAAGAGCGGCCCGGTGAGGTCGTGAATCAGCTCGCCGAATGACGTGTCTTCCTGCGGCGGCCGGCCGACGACCGTGAAAGGCCAAATTGCATCGGTGCGGTGATAAACGGCATCGACCTCGAGTACGGGAAATTCGTGCGCGAGGCTGTAGTATCCCAGGTGATCTCCGAATGGGCCTTCCGGCAGCAACTTCTTCGGGTCGACAGTCCCGCTGATGCAGAAATCGGCCTCCGCATAAACGGGCAAATGACCGGCCAGAGCAACCATCGGAATCCGCCGGCCGGCGAGCGCTCCGGCGAAGGTCAGCTCGCTGAGTCCTTCTGGCAGGGGCATCACCGCGGCAAGCATCATCGCGGGCGTGCCACCGACGAACACGTTCACACGCAGTCGCTCGCCTCGGCGGATCGCAGCCGCATGATGCACGCCGATCGACCGGTGGATCTGATAGTGCAATCCGACTTCGCGGTTGACGGCGTACCGTCCGCCCGAGAGTTGAATGCGATACATGCCGAGGTTCGACTCGGCGAAGCCGGGTCGATCGGGGTTTTCTGTGTAGACTTCCGGCAGCGTGATAAAAGCTCCGGCGTCTCTTGGCCAGTTCACGAGCTGCGGCAACTGATCGATGGTCGTGCGGTTCTGGAGCACGGGGCCCGTGCGCACGCGTTTGGGTCGCATCGACCAAAGGGCCGCCGGCACCCCCCGATAGTGCCACGGGCGTTTCCAGGCGTCGGCAGGGTCGATCTTGAGCGCAATCAATCGGCGGACTGATTCCAGGGTGTCGCGCAACAGAAAGCGGGTCCGCTCGCGGGTGCCGAACAGATTGCTGACCATTGGGAAGCGGCAACCCTTGACCCGTGCGTAAAATAGAGCCGGGCCCTGCGCCTGATACACGCGGCGCTGGATCTCGGCGGCTTGCAGGTGCGGATCGATTTCGGTCTCAATCCGCACCAGCTGGCCCGTCCGTTCCAGGTCGCAGACGCAGTCCTGCAGGTTTCGATAGCCCATCGGTTCGAGGGGTCCGTTTCGGTGCTCGATGTGTCGATCGAGCGATTTTACTCGCCAGGGCCGGCAGTCACTGCGGTGACCGGCCCTGCATCTTTCCAAATCGTGCGCAGGATGGTTTACTGACGACATGAAAGTAAAGCGGACCGCGCCGCAAGGCGAACCGGCGGAGCCGGATCCCCGAATTTCGCAGGAAATCCTGGGGTACCTGAATTTCTCTGGCGGGAAGCCGGACGCGGCCTTCCAGCGCAACTGGAACACGCTGTTCGCGAACGTGGATCGCGATCACGGCGCACAGAGCGTCAAGACGCTGCTGCTGGAACATTTGGCCCGATTGCAGACGTCCGTCCCGGCCTTCGCCGAGTCCAGCCAGGCGCAGGCCGTTCTGGGGCTGACGTTCGATCACTGCCTGTCTGCTTATCGCCGCCACCACGCCGATCTGTTGTTCCACTTGGATCCGGCCGACTTCGAACAGCCGTTCTTCTTGGCGCGGATGATCGAGGCAATTCTCGAGCAGGGGTCTCCCTGGGACCAGACCGAGCGAATCGTGAATGGCACGCTGGGCAAGCTGAACGACTTTATCGGATATCGTCCATTGCCCGTGCTCGAGAACGGGCGGCAGATGGAGCCCTATCCGCACGAGCGGTTTCGTCCGGTGCCGCTTTATTTGCGAGACGCCGGTGCGGCGCACGGTCCGTACCACACCCTGATCGATCGAACGATTGCCTTCCTGCGCGAAACCCCCATAGAGATCTTGCGCGATTCGCACTTTGATCCTTCACAGATGGAAGAGCTTGCGCTCGACGTGCGGGCCCACGACCATACCCATCCGGTGACCAAGCGCACGAACTACACGTTCGGCGAGTGGGACCCGCATCGCATCGACACGAAGGGCAACTATTCGCGGTTTGTGCTTCGCAAAATCGTGCTCGACGCGCTCTTGGAATGGATCTCTCAACAGCCGAGGCTCAGCGAGGAGGAGCGCTACTACGACGCGGCTGCCGTGCTCAGCGGAACGATGCTGATGGCCTCTTCCATCAGCGGCTCGGGACCGGAGAGCCACGACTCGAACGTGAATTTGATCTCGCTCTTGCCCAAGGTCGCCCGGCAGCGGGATGCGTATTACGAACGTCTGATGACCGAAGCGAAGGGACCGCGCCGGGTGCGTCTACGCCGTGAAGCTAAACTCACGCAGCAACCGTTCGGGCACATTCGACAGCATCTCAATATTGTGCTGGCTCGCCACGGGGCGGCGCAGGTGCAGAACCGGCACGTCTCCGGAATCTATGCGCGGCTCGGATATCCACAGGCTGCCCGCGAGCAGAGCGCGCGGGTCCCGGCCGCCTCGGCCCGCTTCGAGACCGAGATCGAATGGCGAATTGTGGTAGCCGATCGCACTGTGGAGCGCGGAGCCATTGGTGAAGTCGCGCAGCTCTTGCGGGAAATCGAGGACCATCTCGATCGAGGCATCAACTGCGGGGCGCTGGCCGATCCGTGGAATATTCTGGGCTTTCAGGGGATGTTCCCGCTCTTCTCCTCGCGCGAGGACGCGGTTCCCGATCAGCGCGTGCCCGAACTCGTCGAATTCATGGAAGGGCTATTCAGCGTTTACTCACGGGCCCTCGGTGAAGCGGCCGCTCTGGCCGACGAGGAGATGGTGACCAAGCTGTCGTCGGCGTTCGAGCGGCGAGCTGCCTGGTGGGACAAATTCGCAACCACCACCGTTGAAGATGTGCCGCACGTTTCCGGCCGCGAGAGCTTTGAATCGGCGGTGCGAGTTGCGGGGACGCTTCGAGCTTGGCGCGAGGCCGGTGAGTCGGCCGGCGACATCTCTTTCTGGCGGACACACGTCGAGCATTTCGAGTCGGCCCGGGCTTACGCGCTCGTGGTCGATGTGCTGTTGCGCCGCCAGGATTTCGTGGCCGCGATGGGCCTCTTGATTCAATGGCTCAGCGACGCGGAGAGCGTGGGCTTGGAATCAGAAGGCTACTCTTTCCACGCGCTTTTGCTTCGCTGGATGCACGGTTTGATGGGGACCGAGCTGGCGACCGGCAGCACCGAATCCGCAGAGGACAGCTGGCCGGCGATTCGCCGACTGTTCGATTTTCTCGAAGCCAACGCGGGAGCATACTGGAGCGTGCCCACCCTCAACGAAGCGCTCGGCAATTCCTCGCAGGCCCGCAAGACTGACGAAGAATCGGACGAAGCTCCGGGCGAAGACGAGGCGGCAACCGATGCCGATTCGTCGCCCGAGGACCAATCGCTGTTCGAGGCCGCCTACGAAGGAGTCGTCTATCGCGACAGCACTCGGGACGGTCGCGAAGGAGACACGCTCGATTCTGGCTCGACACCGCAGACGGCCGAGGTCGAGGCCCTCACGCGGTTCTTCGACCCGCGGCTCAGGTTCATCAATACGCTGGCTCAGGCGTGGCTGATGGCCGCCCTGCACTTCGCCGGAAACGGCCGCAATCCGGCGGCGACCGCGGCGGAGACCACGGGTAGCCGGCAGGAGATTATCTCGAGCTGGCGGCGGAAGGCGCGTTCACTTTCCCGGGACCTTTCGAAACTGGCCGATCAGTTCGCACAGTACGAGCTGCCCATGCCGTCGGGCGATCACGACGAAAACGTCGAATACGACTATCAGCGGCACGCGCAGCTCTATCTGATGCACTCGGTCGTGCTGACGCAGGTTCGCTTGCGAATGGCCGAGCGGCTGCTGACGGCGTGCCTTCCCGCGCGTCGGACGGAGGACGAGCATTCTCTCGCAGAGGAGCGGATCGTCGACGTGTTCCGCGCGGTCGTGCACCGCGACGCGGGCCGCTTGCGACGGTTGCTGCCGGCGCTGCGGAAGCAATTGCAGTCGAAGCCGCTCTTATATGTCGCGCTCGACAGCGGGGGCAAACCGGGGCAATTCCGCCAGGCCAAGCTCTTGCAGGCAACGCTTCGGTTTTTACTGTCGCAGTTGCCGCGGGCGGGCTGCTTGCGGGAGACATGGCAGCTCTTGCAAACCGTCTACCAGATGGAGCGGGGGGCCCGTCCGCCCGGCATGGTGGTCAGCGAGTTTGACCAGCTCTTTCGCACGGCGCTGAAAAGCACGCTCGAGAGTATCGTCCGATCCTCCAGCCGCTGGCGATTTGTGGAGAGCGGCGGTCGCGGGCGCGAATCGAACTCGCAGCGAGCCATCGATCCGGCGGCTCCGGCGCCACATCGGCGCGCCTGGGATCGCCGGTTGTCGAGTCGCGGGAAACCGACCGGAAAACCCTCCCGTACGGCGATCTGGTACGCCGGATCGCTCCGAGCGACCGGCCCTTATCCGGCTGCCAAGCGGGCGGCCTGGCGCAACGACCAGCTGGTCACGATGGCCAGCGACGTGGTGCAGCGGTACATGAAACTGTGGCTCACGCACAGTCGCTCGATGCGGCTCTCCAGCGTCGAGGAAATGTCAGAGACCTCGGTCTGGAAACGCGTGCGGGGCTTCATCGAGACTTACGGCGCGGATTTGTTCCACGCCAAAGTGCTCACCCTGGGGAACATTCGCACGATTCTCGACGCGGGGATCGAGGATTTTCTCGATTACCTCGACGAGAGCCGTGACCCGATCCATCCCGTCAAGCTGATCGACGATTTGGAAGCGGGAGCGATCGAATCCGAGAAGGCGATGACGTACCTCGAGCTGATTTACGAAACGATCGTCGACAAGTTCGACCGTTACGTCGAATACAACACCACCACAACCCACTCCGATTACGGCGAGAAGTTCTACTGCCTGCTCGATTTTCTGCGAGCCGAGTCGGCCTACGAGCGCGACGCCTGGAACCTGAGCCCGATCAGTTTATGCCACGAGCTGTTTTCCGAGTGCGGGCGGGAGGCCGCCGCGCGGGCCTGGGAGCAGGATTTCCGCGCGCGGTCCGGATCGGTTGCCAACAAACACTTGATTCGGCTGCGATCGCTGGAAAAGAAATACGGCATGCGGCTGCCGTCGATCTCCGACCGGCTTTCGGAACGGTTCGTCAAGCCGCTGGCGGTTCACCGCATGCGGGCCCTCTTGCCGCAGGCGCTGCGCGACGCGCGGCTGGGCCGTGACTCATCGCCCGCCTTCGACGCCCTGAAGGCTGAGATTGACGAGTACCTCCACACGACGAACGGATCGGGCATCGACGTTCCGGCCTGGCTGCGCACGCTCGACCGGGACCTGATGCACCTGATGGACGAATCGACGAGCGTCTTGGAAACGCTCGAGACACCCCGCCTGCACGCCGCCACGCTCTTGACGTGGAACCGGCTGCAAATGGAACTGCAGCGCTGGGAGTGATCGAACGGCCGAACGTGGCCTTTCGTAGGTTGGGCCAAGTCCGCCGTCGGCGGACGCAGGCCCACCATTGGATCATGCGCGGGGGCTGCGTTAACGCCGCCAAAATGGTGGGCCAGCGGCCCGGGGCCTTGGCCCACCCTACAAGGCCGACTGTCGTTCAGCGCACGTGCTTCTCCGGAACATACGTCGTCCGCTCAAGCGTGCCGTCGGGGTGGATCTCGAACGTGACGGCGCCGGCGTCGTCTGTCGAGGTGATGCGGGTCTCAGCGTCGAAGGCCGCACGCAGTGATTTGAAGTCGACGCGTGCGTCCGCGCTGATCACCAGCTCTTTCGGATTCGCCCATTCGGCCAGCGCGGCCGAATTCGCGCGTCGGCTGCCGTGATGCGGCGATTGCAGGACGTCAACCGCGACCGGCGGCGTGCTCAAGAGTGTCGTTTGGCCGTGGCCTTCTAAGTCGCCGGTGAGCAAAATCCGCCGGCCTGCAAACTCGATCGAAAGCACGATCGAGTTCGCATTGTCGTCGGAATGGGGACGGCCGAAAGGCGGATGCAACACGCGGATCTCGACCCCGTCGTCGAGTCGCAGCCGGTCGCCATCGCGCACGAGGCGAATCGGCACTCCGCACGCGGCGGTCGACTCGCACAATGCGGCCACTGCCGGCTGCTTGAAATCGAGAAACTGCTGCGACACCAAGAGCGAGCCGACCGGCAGTGACTGCATCAGGTCGGCGGCGCCGTTGAAATGGTCCATGTCGGCGTGCGAGACGATCAGGGCGTCCAGGCCATGGCGGCGACGGTCCCAGAGTGTCTGCTGGACGGCGCGCTGGGCGATGCGTCCGTCCTGCATCGCGCCGGCATCGTAAAGGAGCGTGCCGCCGTTGGGGCATTCGATCAAGATCGCGCCGCCATGTCCGACCGAAAGAAAAGTGCAGCGCAGCGAGTCACTGTTCGGAGTCCGCAGGCCCCACAGCAAACCGACTATGATCCAGGCAAGCAAGAGCGACCACCCACGACTTCCCCAGGTGCGGACAGGCCGTACGAATGCCAGCAAGAACAGGAGCAGGTAATAGCCGGCAAGCCACCACTCGGTCGGTCCCGGGACATAAAAATGCGAAAGTCGAACGTGTGCCGCCCATTCGACGAGGTACAAAAGCGCGCCGAGCCCCAAGTCGAATGGAACTGCCGCGACCCACGATACGCCCGGGGCCAGAAGCCCCAGACCCAAGTGGATGTAGCCGCACCACAACACGAGAGTCGACAGCGGTGCCAGCACGACGTTGATCAGAACTCCCACGGGAGAAACGAGGTGGAACCGCGCAGCGACTAGAGGCAGCGTGAACAGGGCGGCAGCCACGGAGATGCTCCATTCGTCCCAGGACCGGCGACGAACATAATCGGCGCACTTACCGATCGGAGTCCACAACGGCGAAGGGGTCTCCGGCGCGTCAGCAATTTCCGGTGCGTCTTGTTTCTTGCGACGGCCGCACGCCCAGACGATTCCCAACACCGCCAGAAATGAGAGTTGCGTGCCCGTATTGAACAGGTCGGTCGGATTCCACAGCAGGATGACCACGGCGGAAAGTGCCAGGCAATTGGAGAGCGCTGGCCGCCGCAGGAAGAATCGTGCTCCCGCGTAGAGGCAGACCATCACGGTCGCGCGGATGACCGGCGGATTGCAATCAGTCAGAATCGTGTAGCCCAGCACGCCGACGATGATCAGCGCGCAGGTGCCCCGCACCGAAAGTCCGGCCAGTCGCCCGATGCCCCACAAAAGCACGCCGAGAATGGCGACGTGCATTCCGGAGATCGCGAGCACGTGCAACAGTCCGCTTTGCGTAAACGCGTCGCGAATCTCCTCGTCCATCTGCATCCGGCCGCCGAATAAGAGTGCCGCGGCCACTGGACCCGTGCGAGGCGACAGGTCACGCGCAAAGAGGGCTTCGCCTTCTGCCCGAAGTCGGGCCGCGCACCGCCAGATCGAGAGGGGCGAGCCGGCATGCAGCAGTCGAACCGCGTCGGGGTGGTCGGCCCTGAGCATGCAGCGGATCCCCTGCCGCTGGTAGAAAGCGGCCGGATCGAAACCTCCGGGGTTCTTGGCGGGTGCGAACGAATTCAGCCAGCCGAAGACTTCGACTTCGTCGCCGACGTCGCAATGCACCAGATGCCCGTTGACGTGTACAAGAGCGCGGCCGCTCACCGCGAGGTCGTCGCCGTCACCCGACAGGCGTTGCACCGAAAGGGTCGCCGTCGATGCGTCTGGATGCGGCCACGCGGAGCGCTTGTTGCCGGCCTCTCGGGAAATCACGTCCGGCCGCTCGAGCAATGTTCCAACAACCCGCACCAGACGCGGCTCGTCGGAAGCAAACAGCGAAAGATCGTTGCCAGCGGCGGTCGACCAGCACAAATGATGGCGCGCTGCGCCCAGGCAGATGAGGCACAGTAGGAGCACGCCCGCCGATTGGGTGGCAAATCGGAAGCGAACGAGCACCATCCAGGCGAGGGCCAACAGTGCGGCGACGAGGAGCCAGAGTTCCAACCGGGCCGACCAATAGTGGTCGCAGGCAATACCGCACCCCAGCGCGAGGGCGATCGCGACCGCCGGATGTCGAGCGGGTGCTGCGTCTCTCACGGCAAAACAGCCAACTAGGGTTGATGCTGACCCAACACCGCATACCCTGCCGGAAAATCAATTGCAAGCGCGCGAGTGCTCACGCAGGAACGCAATGCGCTCCTGATTCATCCGACCGGCTTCCTTTCCCAGCCAGATCAGATGGCCCCCTGCGTGCAGCTCACACGCTCTGGCGCCAGGAATCGCCGACAACGCCCACTTCGCGTGGCGCTCCGGGACGAGGGGGTCGGCCGGGTCGTAGATCACGAGCGTGGGACATTTGACTTGTCGTGCGTCGGAAAACGCGCCGGTTTCCATGGTCTCCCAGTCATTAATCATGCCTGCCGGCTGCGACAAGGATTTGAGGCAGGGACCCCTCAGGGACCGATAGAGATCCCAGGTCGCGGGGTTCGTTTGGAACTCTTCATAGCGCGAGCCGGCCATCCCTTTGATAAATGCCTTGGGCCAGCGGAACGTGAGCCGGCACTCCACGCGATAGCCGACGTGAAGCAGCCTTCGCGCGAGCGGCGTTCGAGAGATCGGATAAATCCAACGGTTTGCCTTCGGCCACCAACTCAAGTCGTCCCACCGATGAGTCTGCGCGCATTGCAGAACGAGCGCGGTTGTTCTTTCCGGAAATAGGCCCGCGAAACTCAGGGCCGCGGGCCCGCCGCCGGAAGTTCCGATCACCGCAGCCTTGGCAACGCACAGAAAGTCGATGAGGGTGAGCGCAAGCTGTGCACAAGCCGCTCCGGACGTCCGCCCGCGCAAACTAGTGCCGAAATTGCCGGGGCGATTGGGAGCGATCAGGCGAAAGCCCGCGTCGAGCAAGGCTCGCTCCAGTGGGAACACAGCCTCACACCCGCCCGTCGTCCCGTGAAAGTAGACAATCGCCGGACCTTGTCCAGCCTCGGCATACTCAAGAGGCCCACCTTCGGCCTCGATCGTTCTGCACTGGCACATCGAAAGTCGGAGGATGGTTTGTGCAAATGACGGAGTCGACGCTAGAAGTCCGACGTTCAAAGTTTACCGTCATCGCACGATGTCGACATCCGGCACTTCTAATCTATATCGCATCCCGCATGTCGTCGCCGTTGGCGTGCGAGTAAAACAGGCAGCCGATCTCTTCGCTCAGACGGGCGAGGTATTCGCGACGGAAACGGTCGTAGCTGATCTCGGAAGTCTCGCGAGGCGTTTCGAGCGGATACTGGCAGGTGATTTCCTTCGTGTAGACCTTCTCCGTCGTGCCGTCCTTTTGCATCTCGAAGACGCTGACGAGAACTTCCGCGCGGCCCTTGTAGAGCTCGTGCGTGTTCTCCTCGAAGAGGTTGTATTTGTGCACATCGAGCAGAATGACGTGCGTGGCCTGCGCCGCCTGGCCGATCTCTTCCGACTTATCCCAGTTCTCGTGTTTGTCGAGCCATTCCTGAATCCGGTCCGGATTGATGGTCGGGATGTGGCGTTGGTTGAGTTGATGGGCGCAGTACTTGGCGATGTCCTTGTCGACGTCGATGAAGTTGAGTCGGACCAAGGCGGGCGCACGGCAGACGACGGCCACTCTTACGCCTTTGTCGCGAAGTGACTTCTTGGTCTTTCTGTTGAAATCGGGCTCGATCGTGCGGGGGCCGCCCAATACGTTGGGTTCCCACCATTTCTTCAGCACGAAATCGCCCGTCCCGAAATAGGTGCCACCGATGTCTCCGCCCCCTTCGGTCGGATAGAAACTAACGTGCGGCCAACCCTGGCAGGACATCGGAAGGAAGAGCGCGAAAGTGCCGGTGCCACGATCGACGATGGTTTGCTGGACTTTGAAGGTGCTGCCGGTTCCAAATTTCGAGTCCGCCGCGGTCGTTGCAGCAAGCAACACGGCCTTGTCCCGCGACGCGAGCGTGTACGTTCCCTTGATCCAATAAATGTTCCCCGGCGTGAAACTGCTCGCGGTTCCTCGAACTTCGGTGATGGCGATTTTGTCACCGTCCGGTAGTTTCGACGCGCCCTGCTCGAACCGGACCGTATAGGGAAATTCAGAACCGGGGGGCCGATCGGGCTTGGGTGCCTGAGCGGCGGGCGCGTCTGCCGTTGAGGGGGTCTCGGCATCGGTTCGCGAAGTGCTGAAAAACGACGGCAAAGTCACCAAAGCAAGCAGAGCGACAACGAAGATCGACTTCTTCGACAATCGGGGCATGAATCGGTTTTGAAGGAGCATCTCAATCCTCGCTTTGAGTGAATGGGAATTCAGAAACGGGCTCGCCGGAACCAGGCGCGAGCCGACGCGCGAGACATTCAGCAGCTCAGCAGTTTTCAGCAGGACCTCGGCGTAGCGTTTTGTGCAGTCGGGAAACGCCCAGCGGACCCACGCGTCGCAGCAAAGATCCTCCGCCCGATGAATCTGCCCCCGGATCGCCCAGACCAGCGGGTTCCACCAGTAGACGATCGAAACGAGCATCTCGATGGCCCGTACCCAGTGATCGCGGCGGCGCAGGTGGGCCAGCTCGTGGGCGAGGATCAGGGCCGCCTCCGAATCGTCGAGCTGCCGGAAGAGCTTCGTTGGCAGAACGATGGTCGCGCGACGCCCGGCCCACCAAAGCATTGGCACTTCCACGCTCTCGACAAAGCGAACGTCGGGAATTCGTCGCACGTTGAGCTTGCCGGCGATTTCGCGTGCGAGCCTCTGCAGACGCTCCGGCGCCGGCAGCGTGTCCTTCAAGCTGCGCTCAAAACGCAGAATTCGCGTCCCAGCGACGAGCGAAAAGAAAACTGCCCCGCTGACCCAGCCACAGAACATCAAGATCAGCGCCCTGTCCCAAACCTCCCAATCCCAGATCCATGCGACGCGGCTAACCGGCTTTGCTCCGACCGCAGTTGCCGGCGGATTGTGCGCCGCTCGATCCGAGGACACATTGACCAATCCGCCACTCGTTTCAGGCGAACGGGCGATTGGTGCCGGCTCCGCGCTGAGTGATCCTGTCTCGGTCGCAGCCGCTTGAGCTCCGTTTCGCGGCGTATCTGCAATTTGCTGGTGGTCAGCGTGTGTCGTTCGCGGCGGCAGCAGGCGAAACCAGTCGACGCGCATCACAGGCGGGGCTACGAGCTTGAGAAGGACCAAGAGCCATAAGAGGTGAGCCAGCGGTGGGATGCGCCAAACGCGCGTCAGCGCGTAAACGAGGAATGCCAGCACGAGCGCCACCAGCGTGTTCTGCACGGCGAGCAAGAGGAGCGCGTTCACGAGGCGCCTCCCGTCATTTCGAGTAGTTGTCGAGCAGCTTGCGGATTTCCGCAGCCTCTTCCCGGCTGAGCCGCTTCTGATCGATCAGTTGCATGATCAAGGGGGCAATCGACCGGCTTCCCAAGCGCTCGACGAGCGTCTTGAGTTCCCGCCCCAGGATGTCCGCCGGGGAAGCCGTGGGTGAAAAAACGTGCACAAACGAGCTGCGGTCGCGGGCGACCAGCCCTTTGCGCTCCAGTCGCTGCAAGAACGAATGGACGGCGGCAAATTCGCACTCGGCCCCGTCGGGATAAACGGTCTCGGTGATGGCCTTGGCCGTGAGCGGCCCGCGTGCCCAAAGCACCTTGAGCACGGCCAGCTCGGCGTCGGTAACAGTCCGTGGTTTCTTCGTCGCCATTCATTCCCTTCGTGCCAGAATAAGCACGCCGCTTATTAACATAAGCACGGTGCTTATGAACGTCAAGGCTGGGTGTAGCCAGCGGTTTTTGACAGATCTTCACAATCCACCAACCAATGTTGGCCTTCGCGGCGGCCAAGAGTCAGATCGAACGCGCGGATCAAACCGGCGAATGCTCCCACGTGTTTGCCCGAGCCGGGGGCGGTCGAGTATTGTAGATGAGAGAGCACATTCGACCTGCCGCGCGCGTCGGCTTGGGGCACTCATCCGATTCGAGTACGAGCCTCCGCATGAGTCAGATTCCCGCTGTTGGTTTTCGTGACGCGATTGCTGCCCTAGAGCAGCTGGGGACTGCGTTTGCCCGCTACGATGACGCGGGCGGGCGGGCCCTGGCCTTCGCTGGCTCGAAGATCGATGACCGGACGCTCGAACTCGTCCGTCACGTTCCGGGAATCAAAAAGATCGATTTGCGCGGGACTTCAATCACCGACGCCGGGCTCGAGCACCTCAAGGAGATGACCGACCTCGAGCAAATCTGGCTCTCAGGAACGCGGATCACCGGCGCCGGCATGGCCCGCTTCCAAAAACTCGTCAACCTCAAGTCACTGCTGGTCGGCGAGACGCGGGTCGACAACGGTGGGTTGGCACATGTCCGCGGGCTGCGCGGCCTTGCTTCGATCGGCCTGGCCGGAACTCGCGTGACCGATGCGGGTCTCGTGCACCTCAAGGAACTTAAGAACCTGCAGATGCTCGATCTGCGCAATACGCGCACCACCGACGTCGGGTTGAATCACCTCACCGGGCTCTCGAACCTCTCGGAGTTGTTTCTCGCCCGCACGAAGGTCACCGATCAGGGGATGGAGCTTGTCGCCCGGTTAACGCGGCTAACGAATCTCTCGCTCGCGAAAACTGGTATCAGCGACGCCGGCCTCGCAACGCTCGAAACGCTGGTCAACCTCCGGCAGCTGGGTTTAGCGAACACGGCCATCACCGACGAGGCGATGGAATCGATCGGCAAGCTGACCGCAATGGAAAAACTGACCCTCGTGAGCGTGAAGATCACCGACGAGGGCTTGGCGCCCCTGGCCGCGTTGACAAACCTGCAAGTCTTGTTTTTGAGCGGCACGCGGCTTGGCAGCGCAGGGATGCAGTATTTATCGGGGCTCACCCGGCTCGACAACCTAGGCCTGGCGTTTACGGCGGTGGGTGATTCAGGCCTTGTGCATTTAAAACCGCTCAAGCGTTTGAAGCGGCTGTCGCTCGAGAGCACGCGCGTCTCCGATGCCGGCCTGGTCTCACTGGCCAGGCTCAAGAACCTGCAAGTGCTCTACCTCAGCGGAACGAACGTGGGGGACGAGGGCCTGGCCCACCTGAGCGGCTTGGCAAACCTCAGAAGCCTGGGGCTGGCGTTCACGCGAATCACCGATGCGGGATGCGACCACCTGGCAAAGCTCTCGCGGCTCGAAAGTCTCTCTGTCGCCAGCACTCCCATCACGAACGCGGGCCTGGGCCAACTGATTGGGTTATCGCGGCTGCGTGCTCTATCGGTCGTGGGAACGAAGATTACGGAAGGGGGGCTGAGCAAGCTGAAGCGAGCCATCCCGCGGTGCGTCATCAAGACCGACGCGGGAACCGCCGACGTAGTCGACTCGGAGCTGAAGGCCCGGGCCGAGCTCGAGCGCATCGGCGCGCGGATCCGACTTGATGAGAAAGGGGACGCGCTGGCCGTCAGTCTCAACAAGGGAACGCTCTTTACCGACAAAGAGCTGGCTCATCTCAAGTGGATGATCGATCTGAGGCAGCTGAGCCTCAATGGAGCCAACGTTTCCGACGAAGGTCTCTTGCACCTGGCCGGCCTCACGAAGCTCGAGGTCCTCGACTTGTGCAACACGAAAATCAGCGACGCCTGGCGGGAGGCGATGCCCGAACTTCCCAAATTGAGCTGGCTCGACGTGCGAGGCACCAAGATCACCGATAGCGGACTGAGACGCCTGACCGATCTGCCGAGCTTGAAGAACCTGTTCCTCAGCGGTCCCAAGATTACCAACACTGGGTTGGAACACCTGGGAAAGCTCACGTCGCTCGAGCATCTCAGTCTCACCTTGTGCCGCGGCGTTTCGAACTCGGGGCTGTTGTACTTGCGGGGTCTTTACCGGCTCAAGCGGCTTGATCTGCGCGGGACGAGCGTCCTCGAGGATGGAGCCAACCAGCTGCAGCGATTTCTGCCCAACTGC
>DASZIA010000003.1:0-15363 GCA_035949535.1 Planctomycetaceae bacterium
GGCAAACTCCCAGCACCAGGCGATTCTCGACCTCCAGTCCGATCAGCGTGCCGAAGAGCGGCACGCCGTGGATGAAGGATTTTGTTCCATCGACCGGATCGAGAATCCAATTGAAGCCATTGGCGCTTGGAAAGGTACCGAGTTCCTCTCCCATCACTCCATCGCCGGGAAATTCCCGGACGATACTGGTGCGGATCAAGGCTTCAGCCTCGCGGTCGGCGGCGGTCACCGGCGAAGTATCGCGTTTGCTCTCGACCTGCAGCGATTCTGACTGGTAATAGCCCAGGATCAGCTCGCCCGCCTTTTTGGCGACGTCGAGCGCGAACTCCATCCGCGGCTTGAGATCGACCGTCACAGGCTCCCTTTGCTGCTGGCAGTGGATCGCGTGTCAAAAGTGGGGGGTTCGAGTGCTGGATCCTGCACCGCGTCGGACGATCGCGAACCGGGGTCGTCCTGCAGGCGATAGAGTTGCTCCCCTGCTTTCCGAACGAGGAGCACGCCTTCGTCCTCGCGACCCGCGAAAGCCTCGACGTCGATCGATGCCGGATCACGGTAGCCAAGGCCGATGCGTTCGCATAATTCGCGAGGCAGTCCGGTCGCCAAGGTCACCTTCACTCTTGGGCGCTCGACTCCGCCTTCGTGGGTCCCGGCCCCGCGGACGTGCGTCGAATGGGCCAAGACGCCCCAAGGGACGTCCTTGAACCGGTCCCACTGGGCCGTGAAGTAGTCTCGGACATGATAGCCGATGCGTTCAATGAGTTTGCCGTGGGTCTGCGAGATTTGCTTCAAGTGCGGCGCGAAAATGATCAGCTCGCCACCGTCGGCGACGACCGGCTCCAATTTGTACATGCATTTGCCCGCGACCCAGAGTTCGTCATACATCGGCGGTGCACAAGAAAGCACTTGCCGGAACGGCCGCTCGACGCGCCGCACGTGAACACGCGACGAGAGGTCAACTGCGTCGCGCCAGGCCGATTCCGGCGTCCCATAGAACAGGCCGTGGATGCCCGCTTCTGGGGAAACGACAAAAGCGACACAACGCCGCTCGACGGGAATCATTGCCGCCGCACGGTCGATCACTCGTCTCACGGGCGTATCGGCCACACCGATGATTTTGACGTTGGTAATCAGCGCGCCCAGCCAATGGAAGAAGTTCAAGAGCTCAGGACCCGAGATTCCCGGGAAGAAGTACTTGTTGCCTCCCGAAAAGCCGGCCACTTCATGCGGAAAGACCGGCCCCAGAATGAGCACCAGGTCGTTGTCGCGGACGCGGGAATTAATCCGTACCGGCACATCCAGCGACAATCGACCTTGAGAAATCTCGCGGGTTTCAGCGGGCGACAAGCGACCGAGCGTGCATAAAGTCTCGTCGCTATTCCAAGCGTGGTTAAAGACTTCGAGCTCGCCGTAGCGACGCCGTGAATTTTCGTCTAAACCCAAGAGCTGCACGATTTGCGCCTCATCCATCGGCGGATGAGTTCCGAGCGCGATCAACACTTGGAGACGAGCGGCAGCCCCGATCAGCCTCGAACAGAGCGCGTCGAACAGGAGCGGCAGGGGAGCGGTCCGCGTCGCATCGGGAACCAGCACCAGGACCCGTTTTCCGCGGAAATCGGCAAGCGGAATCTGGCGCGAAAACCACTCCCGCACCTCCGCGTCGCTCAAAAGTGCCGGATCCAGACGCATGGCGCTCGTATAGCATTAAGGCAATGTAAATGCCAATCTATAGTGCTCTCGCCAAAGTCTTCGCACGACACAGTCGTCGCGCAATTTTCCGAACGTTCAGGCTGGCCAGAAAGTCCCCGGATTCGTTAACCTCACCGGATGCGCTCCGCTTTTCGAACCGGTGGTAGGGGGTTGGCATGACGCTTGCGGAACTGCTGGAGGGCCGGTTTCGGGCCGACGTGCGTTTCCGTGGGGCCGCCTACCTCAAGGCCGAACGCGTCGCGATCGCGCGAGTGACGTCCGACGAACTGTTTGCGGTCGTCCGCGATGGCGTCGAGTATCAGACGCAGCTCAGTCGGCAGGACGGCCGACTCAAAATGTTCTGTAACTGCGTCTCGTCGGCCCAAACCGAACCGTCGTGCAAGCACCTTTGGGGAACTGTCCTCGCCGTCGACGAGGGAAATTACCTCAGCGGCGAGATCAAGGCCGGCCACGTTCCGCCCTTCTTCACCGAACCACGGACTCCGTTGGTTCTGGACGACGACCTGGAAGACGACGGGGACGACCTCCCCGGCGATTTCTTCGAACCCGGCAGCAGCAGCGGCGCGCGATCTCTGGGCGCCCCTTCGATCGCGGTGACTGGCTGGCAAGCGCGGCTGCTGCAGGTACGGCAAACGCTCGCCCAGGAACCGGTGGGACAACCTTCCGCTCCCCGCGAGCAAGAAGTCTTCTATGAGATCGACGTCGATCAAAGCCGCTCGATCGGCCAGATCGTCATTCAAACGTCCCATCGCCAAAGGCGTGGAAACGGACAGTGGGGCAAGCTCAAGCCGCTCCGGCTACGCCCAAATCGCATCGATGAAGCCATCGATGCCGATGACGCACGGATTCTGGCCTATCTTTCTGGCGGAACTCCCGAACGCGGCAACTGGCACGCTCAGCAGGCGGAAATTCAGAGTGCCGTCCACCGTTTCCGGATTCCGCACGAGTTGTGCGAGCTGATCATGCCGCTGATGTGCGCGACGGGACGCGTCCGCTACCTCAACAGCGACGAGCGATCGAATACGCCGCTCGCTTGGGACGACGGACCCCCCTGGGAACTGTCGCTGCGCCTGGTTCCCGACGATACGGAGCCCGATGAGGTGGCATCATCCGGGAAACCGACGCCGCTGTCCTTTGCTTCTGAAGGTGAGTCCGACGAGCTGATTGCAGAGCCTGATTCTGAGGCTGACTCGCCGGCTACCCAGATTGATTCGGTCGATTCTGGCTCCGATCCCCAAGAAACGCCGGCGGGCGCCGACAAGGGATCTTGGCGAGTCGAAGGGCAGCTGTGCCGCGAAAACGAAATCCTGCCTTTGGGTCGGACGGTGCTGCTGGTTCCGGGCGGTCTGGTCCTGACCGCGAAGCGGATCGCCCGACTGCGTGATTTCGGCGCGTTCGCCTGGGTGAAGCTGCTCGAGCGCGGGGAACGGCTTCGCGTGCCTACCGGCGAAGAGCACGACTTCATCGATCAATTGCTCGACATGCCCGCGCTGCCCCGGTTGGATCTGCCCGAGGAGCTGCGGCTCGAGGAAGTGACCTGCGATCCCCTGCCTCATTTGACGCTTCGGGCCCCGCGCGGAGCCCTGTTGCACGGGGACCGGCTGCAGGGAGATGTTTCCTTCGACTACTGCGGAACCCTGGTGCGGGCCTCGAGTTCACAATGGGCCATTGTCCAGCGGGCGCTCGGCCGCTGCATCGTGCGGAACAAGCAGCGCGAGGAACAGCGCTGGCTGCAGCTCGTGGAGCAGGGCTTTCGTCGACTGCTCGATCCGCGACGTACGGGTCGGGACGTCGAAATTTCGGCCCGCTCACTCGGGCCCGCGGTCCGTTCGATCGCCGGCGAAGGCTGGCAAGTGCACGCCGACGGCAAGCGGGTCCGACAGCCAACCGACCTGCGGTTCCGAGTGCGATCGAACGTCGACTGGTTCGAGCTGCACGCGCAAGTCGATTTTGAGGGGCACACGATCCGTCTGCCCGATCTCTTATCGGCGGTGGCCCGCGGCGACACGACAGTGCGGCTGGACGACGGATCGCTCGGCATCCTGCCCGAAGAGTGGATCGAACGCTTCTCGCTCTTGGCGACTCTGGGAACGGCGGAGGAAGATCACGTCCGCTATGCGATGAACACCGTCACGATGCTCGACGCCTTGCTCGCATCAATGCCAGAGACCGACTACGACTCGCAGTTTCTCGAGCTGCGCTCTCGATTGGGATCGCCGTTGCGGATTCAGGCGGTCGACGAACCGCGCGACTTCCACGGCGAGCTGCGCGGATATCAAAAGGAGGGACTCGGCTGGCTGAAATTTCTGCAAGAGCTTCGGTTCGGCGGCTGCCTGGCCGACGACATGGGGCTGGGAAAGACGATTCAATTCCTGGCCGTGATGGTCGAGCGCAAGGCTCGCAACAAAGCCGTCGTCCCGTCGCTTGTGGTGGTGCCGAAGTCGCTGCTTTTCAACTGGCACAGCGAGTGCACCCGCTTTGCGCCGACCCTGAAGGCCATCGAATACAGCGGAATCGGTCGGGCCGCTCAACGTGCCGACCTCGCCAAGCACGACATCGTCCTCACGACGTATGGAACGCTGCGTCGGGACATCGGCATCCTCAAGGACATTCCCTTCGAATATGTCGTGCTGGACGAGGCCCAGACCATCAAGAACGCGGGCTCGCAGATTGCGAAGGCCAGCCGTCTCTTGTCGGCCCGCCATCGCCTGGCGCTGAGCGGCACGCCGATCGAGAACAATCTCGGCGACTTGTGGTCGATCTTCGAGTTCCTCAACCCGGGCATGCTCGGCCGCAGTTCACTCTTCAAGCAATTCGCGGCAGGGACGCAGGACGAGCAGTCGCACGAGCTGTTGTCGCAGGGGTTGCGGCCCTTCATCCTGCGCCGCACCAAGAAAGAGGTCGCGTCGGAGCTTCCCGAAAAGCTCGAGCAGACGATCCATTGCGACATGCGAAAAGAGCAGCGCCGCATCTATCAAGAGCTGCGCGACTCGTACCGCGCCGCCTTGTTGGGTGAAATCGATCGACAGGGGCTCGGCAAGACCAAGATGCACGTGCTCGAAGCCCTGCTGCGATTGCGGCAGGCGGCCTGCCACCCGCATCTGGTCAACCAGTCGAGCGACGAAGAGTCCTCCGCCAAGCTCGACGTGCTGTTGCCCGATCTGGAGGAGCTGATCGCCGAGGGACATAAAGCTCTGGTCTTTTCGCAGTTCACGAGCATGCTGGCCATCGTCCGCAAGCACCTCGACCGGCGCGGCGTTGTCTACGAATATCTCGACGGTCAGACTCGCGACCGGCGCGAACGTGTGAATCGCTTCCAAACCGATCCAGCTTGCTGCGTCTTTTTGATCAGCCTCAAGGCCGGCGGATTGGGGCTCAACCTGACGGCGGCCGACTACGTCTTTCTGCTCGACCCGTGGTGGAACCCGGCCGTCGAAGCGCAGGCGATCGACCGCGCCCATCGCGTGGGGCAGACGCGGAAGGTCTTCGCTTACCGGTTGATCTGCCGCGGCACAGTCGAGGAAAAGATCGCCGAACTGCAGGATCAGAAGCGCTCGCTCGCCGACGCGATTTTGCAGGCCGACGCCAACCTGCTCAAGGACCTCACGGTCGAGGACCTCGAGCGGCTGCTCTCGTAGGGGTGTCCGCCGGTCAGTGCTTGGCGTTGTCGGGCTGGGGATTATTTCCCATCGGCATCATGGGAAATCCGTTCATCCAGGGCGGGTTGACCAACGGCACTCCGCTCGGCGGCTGGTTGAACGCGTCTAAGAATTTGCGAAAGGCGTCGTTCATTTGCGGCAGACCCGTCGTGCGCGCGATCGGCTGCTGCACGGTGCCGGTCACCTTCACACCGATCCACCCCTGTCCGAACTGGTTGGCAAAGTCACGAAAGATCGACCGTTGCCAGGCGCCGGCCGGTCTCGAATAGAAATTGAGATGCAACGCGCCGTTGAAGTGAGCAGTGCCTTGTCCCCGCAGGCTGATCGCATCGCCAATCAAGTCGATCTCGTGGAAGTTGAACTGACGTTTGCCGATGCTGAAATTGGCCAACGCGTAGTTGAAGGCCGTACTGTTCTGTGGCGCGAAGCTGAACGCTTTGAAGATCTGCACGAAGACCGGCAATTCGTAGAGCGCGGCGGGATGAATCAACAATTGCCCGCGTCCCGCGACGTCTTTGGGGTCAGGGCTGTTTGCCGAGAGATCGATCCAACCGTTCATCACTCCGCGCAGTGAGCCCTGATTGGGAATGTAAACCTGCGAGTACAATCCGAGGCTGGCGTTATGCAGCGCCGCCTTGACGCGATAGCGCGTCTTATCAGCGTCCAGGTGCGCTTGGGCATCGAGCTGGATGGTGCCGCCGACAAACCTCGCGGTCATCCGTTGCGATTCGGGAATCGGCTCGGCCGGCGCGCCGGCCGCGGCGGGAACAAACGCTTTTGCCGAGCCCACGACCAGATCCTGGTTAGTCAGAACGAAGGGGCCTTTAACGGAAGTGAACTGATGAGTGAAAAGGTACGTCGATTTGAGATCAACGGAACCCTCGAGCCGCACATTGCGTCCGTCCCAGGTTCCTCGGGATTTGGCCTCTCCATAGACATTCGTGAGCTCGACGCCCGTTGTGATGGTCGCCCCGGAGACAATCGTCACAAAATCCCAGGCCGCTGTGACCGGATCGGTCGGTCGCCGGGTCCCTCGCAACTCGAGCATACCGCGCTCCAACGAGACCTTGCCCCGGGGATTCAGCGTGTTCATGGTGCTTCGCACGACCACCGGCAGGGCCCGTCGCAGCGTTTGATCGGGGTTTAAATCTTCGACCCGCAGCGGCTGCAAGTGAATCAACCATTCTCCGATTGGGTCGTCCGCGGGCGGACATAGAATGTGCGACTGAACCTGCACGTTTCTTCGGTTATCGATGGAGATCCTCGTTTCGTCGTGCTGGCCCTGAAACGCGACAATCTGGATCCGATCTCGATCGGAACTCGGATCGCGGCCGTAAGTGAACTGGGCCGTCACGTGATCGAGCGGATACGGAAACGAGTGAATTTCGAGTGTGCCGTCCGTGACGAATGCCAGGGGGACTTCGATCAGCGGCTTCGAGCCGGGATTCCAGGTCAGCAGAATATGGGTCTTCAGTTTGCCCGACGGATAGACCAGATCCCACAGCTTCTGTGCGTACGCGGGAAAAGCCTGCTGGAAATCCCGTTCGATCGCCACATTGTCCGCGCGGATTTCGAGCTTGAGCGTGCCTCGGTCTGTGGGGTCCCTTTTGGCAAAACTGCCGGCACCCCAGAGTTGAGCCGGCCCGTGGCGTGCGCGCAGCTCATCAAAGCTCCAGGTGCCCTTGATCGAATCGAAGCCGAAACGACCGGAAAAATCAGTCAAGCGGTAAGGGAAAAGGTCGTACTCCAGCGAACCGTCGGCGATCCGCGCTTCCATCCGCCAATCCATTTTCTCGACGGGTCCGGAGGGACGATGGAAGTGGCTGTGGACGTCCAACAAGCCCCGAATGTTGAGCGCACTCAGCGTGCGGTGCAGCGGGGGCTGAGCGGTGGCTGCGGAAAGCAGCACATCGTCAACCGGCAACCGTTGCACATTGAAGTCGAAGTCTGACTCGGCATCGGGTGCAGGATGAGACACGAGCCCCGTCAGTCGAACCGGTCGGCTGCCGGCCCTTCCCCGAAAATCGATGTCGAGAGAATTGTTTGCGCGCTGGGTTACGGTTCCCACGACGTCGGTGATCGGGTAGGGGAATTTTTCGTGAGTGAGAGCACAGTGCTTTGCCGTGAGTTTCCAGCCGACTGGATTCCAGCCACCGTTTGCGCCGCGGACGATCGAGCCGGCTGCGTCGATCTGCCCCTCGGGTCGGATAATTCGATAGAGCCGCTGCAGCGCGGGGCTGAGTCGCGACCGGAGCCGATTGTCGAACGGCAAGTCGACGATTTTGACTTCGATGCGATTGCCTGCGGCCGGATCGGGAAGGTCGAGCTGCCCGTCGAGGTTCACGGACATTGTCCCGTTCTGCCCCTCGACATCTCTCACGATCAGACGGCTGTTATCGGCATAGATCTTGCCCGCCACGGCTTGCAGCCCGAAGGGGAGCAGGGGATGGTCAATTTCTCCTTGCGCCAGTTCGGCGAGGACCTTATAGACCAGCGGGGCACGGCCCGAATCGCGCCGCAGCTCAAAGTGGATTTTCGCGCGTCCCGAGACGTGTGGTGCAACTGACCGTCCTGGGAGAGGCGTCGGCTCGGGTTGCGTCGTCGAGTCGGCATCGCGCGATACCGTGCGTACCGACGACCGCAACGTTTTTTCAAACGCGGCAAGCCTTTCGCCCGACTCGGGGAAGGCACGGAAGACGGAATCGACAAGGTCGCCGACGTTCGCCCCGGCCGCCGTGCCCCCGCCCAATTGCCAGGACCGTTTCTCCAGATCGAAACCTCCGTCGAGATGGATGTCGCCCAGGCTGGGGAGCCGAAAATCCGCTTCCACTTGAAAGACTTTGCGGGCAGACGGGACCAGTCGCACGCCCCCCTGTTGAACGTGAAACGTGGCGGTGTCGGCTCTGTTATGAGCCAGTTGCAATCCGACTTGCAGGTCGTCGAACGCGACGTCGGGGCACATCTCGTCGGGTTCGGGAAGGGGCAGGATCTTTTCCCAATTCCAATGCCCTTCGGAGTCCCGCACAACGCGCACGTCTGGGCGAACGACGTGCACCGCCCGGATGTCGATCCGCAATTCGTCGGAGAGTTCTTCGCCGTCAAGCGTGATGACGATCTCGGCGCACCGCGCCAGAGGTTGATCGAGCCCTTTGGCGGACAGAAGCACGTTCTGCAGATGGACCTTGTGGCCCCAAAACCAAGCGCGGCCGATTTCGAGCCGGGCGTTCGGCAGTTTTTTTTCGACGAATTCGTAGATTTTGGCGCGCAGCTGTTCGTCGCTATGCGTGAAGAACCAATACGAGTAGCCGCCCCCTCCCGCTCCGGCCAGGAGCAGAAGCGTCGCAATCCATTGCAACGTCTTGCGGACTACCATCGCTTCACAGTCTCGAGCAGCTCGATAGTTTCATGCGGCGGTCGGCGACGCGGGGGATGGGCCCGGCTCCTTGAGCCTGCCACGCAGGAGTTTCCAAACCTGCTGCAAGCCGACGGCCGACGCGATACACAGCGGATACTCGGCCGGCAACCGATAGCGGAGCGACCCCAAAAAAATCGCGTGCAGAGCGCAGAAATACAAAATCGGTCCTAGCGTAAGCATCCACGCCCAGAAGTTTCGCGGGCCGGTCAGCCACCCGAAGACGGCAGCGAGCAAAACCGGAATGAAGTAGGCGGCGACAGCGATTTTCGGCAGCAATCCGCCAACCTGCTGTGCATTGGGCCAGGGCATCCAGTACCGCTTGAGCTTCTCGAGAGTCAGCCATGCGGCGCGGTCGGGATGCGCTTGGATGTATTCCCAAGCCTTCGCTCGGTAGTGCTGATCGACCTCGTATTCGGACATGCGGTCAAAGAGCCGGTCCTCGTCCACGAATTTGAGATTGCTATCGCCCGTCGCGCCCGGATTGAACCCGTCATACAGGCTCGCACCAACCCAAAGCGTCGTAGAGATCCAATGCCCCGTGACTCGATGGTTGCGGTACGCCCAGGGAAACAGGGCACCATAAGCCACCAAAACGACAACTGCGGCTGGGAGCATTCCCTTCACGAGGGATCGCCTTCTTGCTTGCCACATCGCAAAACTCGCCGCGAAGATCGGTGCGGCCAGCAGCCAACTGGGTCGCACATAAACGGCGATTGCAATCGAGAGCCCCGTAAAGGCGGCCCAGGCCAGCAAGCGACTGAGTCCGCTCTCTGCGTCGGCACTACGCGCGAGACGTGCCATGCACCAGAGGCTCACCAACAGTCCGGCCGCAAAGAGAGTCTCGGTCAGCAAGATCGCGCTAAATCCGATCAACGGTGGTGCCACTGCGACGGTTGCGGCCGCCAGGTTCCCCGTGCGAGAGTCGAACAATTCGCGTCCCAGCAGAGCGACCAAGGCGCAATTCGCGGTTCCGACCAAGGCCATCAGCAGGCGCGCCACAAAGTACTGCCTTCCTTCCGCAAGCCCGAGAGCCTGTGAGAGCCGAATCGCTCCCGCGACAAAGGCGGGATATCCGGGCATTCGCTCGACGCGTCGCGGCGGATCGTACAACTGGTACGGCTCCCCCCGGGCGATTTCCCGCCCCAGTTCCCAATACCCCTCGGCGTCCCCCGTGATCAGGAACGGACGTTTTTTGTTGACGTCCAGATCATGCTGCAAGAGGACCGCCGCCCCGATTCTTAGCGCAAGAGCCCCCAGCAGGATCCACAGCAGTGGTCTTCGGGGCGCATTCAGGCACATGGCCGTTTCCAGGACGACCGAAAAATCGGCGGATCGTATGTGCGCCGTCGTGGGAGGGTCAATATCAAGAGCGATGGGGCAAATAAGGGGGAATGGGAAGCGAACACGAGTCTGAAACAAAGGGGTGCTAAAGGCCTGCTACTCGATCGCGGATCCTTCCCTAGGTGTCGAGCCCGACTTTACGATGACATGAGATGCGGATTGGGACCTCGTGAGAATTCCCAAGCGACGGCTCATCGCCGCGATCGCTCTCAACCCCTAATCGTATCAAGAGGGAATCGTGAGCGGACCGCCGGAAGCCCTCAATTACTTGCCGCGCCTGCCCCGGAACAAGGCGGTTCCCATCGGCTGTATCGGGGCCGGCTTCATCATGGATGAGTGCCATCTCGTCGCCTATCGAGATGCGGGTTTGCAACCGATTGCCATCGCCTCTCGAACCCGTCAGCGCGCCGCGGAGGTCGCCAGCCGCCACGGGATTCCAACTGTTTATGAGGACTACCGCGCACTTTTGGCCGACCCGCGGATCGAGGTGGTCGACATCGCGGTTCCGCCGGACGTCCAGCTGGAAGTCGTTCGCGAGGCGGTTCGGCACGCCGACCACCTGCGGGGCATTCTCGCGCAAAAGCCGCTCGGGGTGAGCTTCGGCGAGGCTCGAGAAATTGTCGCACTCTGCAAGAGCGCCGGCATCACGCTGGCCGTCAACCAAAACATGCGCTACGACCATTCGATTCGCGCCTGCCGGGATCTTTTACTTGGAGGCGAGCTGGGCACGCCCGTTTTGGCCACCATCGAAATGCGGGCGATCCCGCATTGGATGCCCTGGCAAGAACGGCAGGGATGGGTCACCCTGCGAATCATGAGTATTCACCACCTCGACGCATTCCGCTTTCTCTTCGGAGACCCGGACCGCGTGTTTGCCAGCGTACGGCCCGATCCCCGCACGGCGCAGGAATTCCCTCATGAGGACGGCATTTGTCTCTATATTCTCGAATACGACTCGGGTTTGCGTGCCGCAGCTTGGGACGACGTCTGGGCCGGGCCGTCGCTTGAAGGGGCGGCGAGCGACATCGGCATCCGCTGGCGGGTTGAAGGAACCGAAGGACTGGCCCGCGGCACGATCGGCTGGCCCGACTATCCGAAGCACACACCGAGCACGATCGAATGGACCAGCATCCGCCAGGCCGGCTGCTGGTTGCGACCCACCTGGACCGAGGCTTGGTTCCCCGATGCATTTGCCGGTCCGATGGCCGAGCTCTTGTGCGCGCTTGAGGAATGCCGCCCCCCCGAGCTCAGCGGCGAAGATAACCTGCACACGATGGCCCTCGTCGACGCGTGTTACAGGTCGGTCCGCGAGCGGAGAGCCGTTTCCCCCGCGGAGATTTTCGCAAGTTCGGAGCGCTGAAACGCGGCCAGGACAGCGGTCCGTCTATCGCCAAATGTCAGGGTGGCTGGGGTCGGCGACTTCGCCGCCTCGATTCGCGGCTACCGAGATCTACTGGTTCGACGCGTTGTGGACAAAACTCGCAAAATAATGTCGGGGCACAAAAAACCCCGTGATTTCCGAGATGGAGACCACGGGGCGGTTTCCGAGACGGGTTCAGCCCACTCTATTTCCAACGAATGATGTAACGAACCGCGACGTGGGCCGGGATATACTCAACCTCGCTAATTTTGTGCTTATGTTGCCCATCGGCTTCAGTTGTCACGGCAGAAGACGAGCCTCCGGTCGTTGCAGGCATATTGTGACGGTGATTGCCACCTGGCTTTTTCGTTCCGTCATTGTCAACGGTCGCGAGGCTGTGGTCATTGGTAAAATAGACCACGGACCGTACTCCTTTCCTGACTTCGTTACCATTCAGCGAACCGTTGTTGCGGTACAACCAATATTCTTGTTCCGTCAGTTCGTCCAATGTTGCCCCTTGGCCTCCGATTCCTCCCGTGTAGCCGCCGAGATTGTGCATGTGGTCCTTAACCGCATGGGAGTGGGTTCCATCCTCGTCGGTGAAATGGCTCTGGACGCGGTCGCTGCCGCCCGCCTGACATAGCAGGTTTTCTTCACCAACTCCCCGTAGAACTCGCCCGTTAAGGTTCGGGATCCGCTTGCCCTGTAACTCCCTGGGCACCCACTCTTCCTTTGGCCACAGATGCTTCGGGTCGCCGTCAGCCCACCAAAAGCGGTCATCTGGCAGTTCTTTGCCGCAATACGGAAGTATTGTCCCTTTCTTAATTCCAACGTAGTTGTCCTTGGAGGCTGCGACAGCCTGTTCCGCGTCTGCCTTCGACTTGCGGATGGCAACGAGCGTGTCATTTGCCTCGTGGTACAGTTTTTCTGTGTTGTCGCGGAATTCTTTTGCCTGCTTCTCCGCGACTGCCACAGCCTCGGTTTTCATGCCGAAGACGACGGCACCCCAGATCGCGGCAATCAGGGCAAGCCCGACGGTTGGACCAATCCATTTGACGACCGACGCAAAGTCCTTGCTAACGAGCGCAAATCGTGTCCTTAGATGATCTTCAATATGCTGAAGGTCACCTGGGGTCTTCGCGACGACGCGGGCTTGAATAGCGGGAATGTTCTGCTCGTCGGCAGCCAAGTAATCCTTGATGTTTTGAAGGTCTACTGCGTCAAGCATTTTCTACGGGCTCCTTTTTGCGTTGAAGTCGCTCCAAAACAGCGAGCATCAGCTGGCTTGTCGATCGGGCCAGCGCGAAGCAATCGCCGCAGGGTCTCTAATCTCAACACACCAACCCCGCGAAAATGCGGGGTGCGTCCGAAGCCGCACAATTACAAATTGTGCCGGGCACTCGCGAATTGATTGCCACACGTCGGGCATCGGTAACGATTCTTTGTGCCGCCAATCGGCTTTGCCAAAACTCTCTTCCCGTTCCTCGAACAGTGTCGGCACGTCAGCGACATCTTGTTTCGCCGGATGGCGTACCACACGGCATAACCAATCGCCACGACGACGATCCAGAAAACTAACGTTCCCATCGCGTCTCCGTCAGGGCTTCGTGAACATCTTCATTATCAGCACGACGACGACGCCGCAAAAACAAAGAAAAGGAAACTGAACCAGCCGAACAGAAACACGCTCGCAATCGCGTCGAATAGACCAAACCCGAATTGGTTCATCAAAACAAAGACGATGACACCGAGGAATATCACGGCGAGGCATCCCGAACCATCCGACCTCCGCTCATGTCTGTGTCCTCGTCGAAGCCAGTCAGCACGTCGAACGCATTCTCATCCAAAGTAACGGCTTTACCCGTCGGACGGCTCACCCGTCAACGCGGCGATTTTATGCGAGGCGGGCTTGAAAGTGAACGCCTGTCCACAAACAATAGGACTCAACTGAGCGACACATTCCGCTTTCTCTTCGGGAACCCAGACCGCGCGTTTGCCAGCGTGCGACCGATCCGCGCACGGCACGAAAATTCCCGCACGAAGATGGAATTTGTCTCTATGTCCTCGAATACGACAACGGTCTGCGTGCCGCCGCCTGGGATGACGTCTGGGCCGGCCCCTCGTTGGAAGGGGCAGGCAGCGACGTCGGCATCCGCTGGCGTGTCGAGGGATCTGAGGGGATGGCCAGGGGCACAATTGGCTGGCGCGATTATCCGAAGCGCACGCCGAGCACACTCGAATGGACAAACGTCCGTCAATCGGGGCATTGGGTCCGACCGACCTGGTCCGAGGCCTGGTTCCCCGACGCCTTTGCCGGTCCGATGGCCGATCTCTTATGTGCCCTTGAGGAATCCCGCCCGCCCGAGCTCAGCGGCGAAGATAACCTGCACACCATGGCCCTCGTCGACGCGTGTTACAGGTCAGTCCGCGAGCGGCGAGCCGTTTCCCCCGCAGAGATTTTCGCAAGTTCGGAACCGTGAGCGGCGCAGACGTCAGCGTCCGGCAACGGCTTCGCCGGCCGCCAGAATCGCGGGCTCCATCACGGGCGCCTGCTCGGCCTGTTCGTACCACTCTTCGAGCTTACGCATGTCGCGGGCGACAGTCCGCGATGCCGCAAAGAGCACGATTCCCAGCCCCAGACAGATCGCGGGGAGCACGTAGAGCCCTTGATGCAGTCCGATTTCTCGAAACTCGGCAGGAATGATACCCCCGACCGGACTGACCCCCGCCGCCTCCATCGCGCGAGTTGAAAGCACATCACTCAGTTTCCCCATCACCGACGGACCAAACGCTCCGCCGACCAGGTACATGGCGAAAAAGTAGAGGGCCATCGCGGTTCCGCGCAATCCGGGCTCGATTACGTCTTGGATGGCGGCGTACACGCTAGCGTAATACACGTACACGAACATCACGCCGGCGCCGGTGAAGATCATGAAGCTGGCGATCGCACCGGGGGGCTGGTTCAATCCCAAGTAGATGAGCGGGGCCGAGAGAAACATCGCCGCCGTGGCGACGAGCAGTCGCCCGTTCGGCCGCGAGTGCTGCGCAAGGTCGGCCAGCCAGCCGCCTCCCAGCATGCCAACGACGCCCACGGCTCCAAGCACGATCCCGGCGATCAAGCCGGCTTTGCTGTGGTCCAAATGGTGCCGCAGCTCGATCATCGCGGGCAAGAACGAGTTGATCGCATACATATTGAAGTTGTGCAGCGCGCCCGAAACGATGATCCACACAATCGTCGGCGTTCGCAGCACGATGAGATAAGGAGAGCCGGGACGCTGCGGGCGCGGCGCGGGCAAACTGGCGGGTGGAGCCGAATGCTCGCGCTCCGAACCACCGCGTTTCGGTTCCAGCATGAAGAGCGTCGCCGCTCCGCAAACGAGCCCGGGGATACACGCGATGTAAAACGCAGTTCGCCAGCTGGCATGTTGCGCCAGCCAACCGCTGAGAGTCGTGCTCAAGAAGATCCCGATCGGGAGTCCCAGCATGAAAATTGCGAGCGCCCGCGCTCTCTGTCGCGGCGGGAACAGGTCGCCCACCAGCGAATTGGCGGCAGGGGCGCAGCTTGCTTCGCCCACTCCGACGCCAAGGCGCGTCACGAACATCGAGGCGTAACTCCAGGTCATCCCCGAAGCAGCTGTCAGCAAGCTCCAGACCGTCACTCCGGCGCCCAGAATCCGGGTCCGAGAATATCGATCCGAGAGGCGTCCAAGGGGGACGCCGACGGCTGCATAGATCAGCACAAATGCCGTTCCCAACAGCCCCACCCTGGTGTAGCTCAGATTCCACTCGCTGATGATCGAAGGGGTGACCGCCGCGGGAATCTGCCGATCGTAAAAATTGAGCATGTTGATCAGGAACAACACGCTCAGTGCGAACCACGC
>DASZIA010000004.1:0-2415 GCA_035949535.1 Planctomycetaceae bacterium
GTCCCGTCACCCTATTCGCGGCCGGGGCCGGGTGGCGCTCTCGACGGCAAGCTGAAATTTGATTTGACCAAATACGATCAGACTTATTTCGATCGCCTTCGCAGCCGCATCATCGAGGCGGACAAGCAAGGTATCTACGTCCCGGTGATGCTGTTCAATGGTTTTAGCGTCGAGCGCAAGAGCCCCAATGATTGGGAAGACCCTTGGCGGGGACATCCATATAACAGCAGCAACAATATTAATGGTGTTAACGCAGGCCAGGGGGCCCGTGGAGGAGGGACGAGTTTTCACACCTTAGCGGACCCGACCATTGTTGGCTACGAGGAAGATTACGTCCGGAAGGTCGTCGATACCGTCAACGATCTCGATAATGTCCTGTTCGAGATCTGCAACGAATGCAACAAAAATTCGACGGAGTGGCAGTACCATATGATCAACTTCATAAAGGCGTATGAGGCCACAAAGCCAAAGCAGCATCCGGTCGGCATGACGGTCACCTATCCGGGCGGAGTGAATGACGTGGTCTTTGCGAGCCCCGCGGATTGGGTCTCGATCAATCAGGAAGGCGGATACGACAATAACCCCCCGCCCGCCGATGGCACCAAGGTGATAGTCGCGGATACTGATCACATCTTTGGTACCGGCGGCGATCGGAAATGGGTATGGAAAAGCTTTCTGAGGGGGCTAAATCCGGTCTTCATGGATCCTTATGACAACAGCTGGACGTTTCCGCCTCGGCCTCCCTCCGAAGAGCCAAGATGGGAAAGCCTCCGCCGTAACATGGGCTATGTCTTGACCTACGCGAACCGGATGGATCTCTCCGTAATGACGCCGCGAGGGGACCTCGCTTCACCCGGTTTCTGCCTAGCCGGCTTTGAGGGATCAAGGGGGACGTTCTTGATTTACCTGCCCCATGGCGGAACTACCACGGTAGACTTGGGCGGGGTGCCAACAGAAATGTCCGTCGAGTGGTTGGATCCCAAGACCGGTGTTGTCACGAGTGCCGGGACTGTCATGGGAGGCTCGCGCCAATCGTTTTCCGCACCCTTCGGCGACGACGCGGTGCTCTATATTCGATCGCGCACTGGAGGTGACGCCATGGGCGACGATGTTCGTCGAATCCAAGGGGCCGGTTATCGGTGAGCTGCAGCACGTATCTGTTATATTGCAGTGTCGGGGGCAATTTTTGACCGACTTCTGGAATTGATTCTTTCTGGGTGGAGATGGCGAGAATGCGGGTATTCGTTACCGGTGTCGACGGGTATATCGGCGCCGTTCTCGGGCCGAAGCTGTTGGAGCGGGGGCTCGACGTCGTCGGGATTGATTGCGGCCTTTACCGGGATGGCTGGCTTTACAACGATATCGCCCCGCGGCCGCTCACCTTTACCAAGGACGTGCGCCGGATAACGCCAAAGGACGTCGAAGGGTTCGACGCGGTCGTGCATCTGGCCGAGCTGTCGAACGACCCTCTCGGCGAGCTGAACGAGCGCACGACTTACGCCATTAATCACCTCGGCTCGGTAACCTTGGCGCGGGCTTGCAAGGAGGCCGGCGTCCCGCGCTTTGTGTATACCTCATCGTGCAGCGTCTATGGTGCGGCCGAGGACGGCGGCGATCGTAACGAGCAGTCGGCGCCCAATCCGCAAACCGCTTATGCCAAATGTAAGGTGCTGGTCGAACGGGATGTCGGCGCGCTCGCCGACGCATATTTCTCGCCTGTGTTCCTGCGCAACGCCACGGCATTCGGCGCTAGCCCGCGTATGCGCTTCGACATCGTTCTTAACAACCTGGCCGGGTTCGCGTGGACCACCAAAGAGATCAGGATGACCAGCGACGGCACGCCGTGGCGGCCGCTCGTCCATGTCGAAGACATCTGCCAGGCGGTCATCCTCGCTCTGCATGCGCCGCGCGAGGCTGTGCACAACGAGATCTTAAACGTCGGGGACAATGAGCAGAATTACCGCATTCGCGAAATCGCTGGCATCGTCGGACAGGTCTTTGACGGCTGCACCGTCACCTTCGGTCGGCCGAGCGGCGACAATCGCAGCTATCGAACTTCCTTCGATAAGATCCGCCGTCACCTCCCCGCGTTTCGCTGTCGCTGGCCAGCCGAGCTGGGCGCGCGTCAACTGCGCGCGATCTTCGAACGGGTGGGATTGAGTGAGGAAATGTTTTTTTCCCGAGCGTTCACTCGGCTGGAGCAGTTAAAACACCTGATCGCCACGCAACAAATCGATGCTGATTTCTACTGGCGTCCGCTCGAATCGAGAGCAGGAAAGGGGCCCTTGGAATGATCTTTGGGGTGACCCGACTGAGGGACGCATGGCTGATCGACATAGAGCCGAGAGAAGACGAACGCGGTTTCTTCGCGCGCACCTGGTGCCGGCAGGAGCTTGCGGCGCACGGCCTCGATAC
>DASZIA010000005.1:0-3008 GCA_035949535.1 Planctomycetaceae bacterium
CAGATTCTTTGCGCCCGCGACACCGCTGACGTACCAGTCCGCAAGCGGCGCTCCTTCGACGGCTAAGACCAGAAAGCCGGCGGGTAACCGAAATTGAGCCCGCGTCAACGCGCTGCCCGCTGGTTGCACGTGGAACTGGCTCGAGAGTGTGAGTTTGCGGCGGCCGACCAGTACGGCGTAAAGAGCGGCAACGTCGGTTTGCGAACTTCGCCGCGCGGCAGTCGACTCGAAGCGGGCCGGGTGGGTCGCGTAGCGGAAGGCAGCTTCGATTGTGCCGGCGCAGAAAGCTTGCATCTCGGGACGCTGGGAAAAGTTCGGTAAATCGAATTCGCGCGCATCGATTCGCGTGGCACCGGGAAGATTGGGGCCGCGAACCTCGAACTGCGGCCCGGCCGTCAACGCGACTGTCCCCGTTTCACGCACGACGCCCAGGGGTGTCGGCAGCGCGGCCGTGACGGATACGGACGATTCTGCGACCGCCAACGGCTGGAAGAGATCCAACTCGACGTCCGTCGTCCCCGTGACGCTGCGGCGAAGCGAGACGATCAGCTTTCGTGCGGGATCATTCCCCTCGAGCTTCCAGCCTGCCACATCGCTGCCTCGAATATCTTTCAATTTGGAATTGGCAGGCAGCCCAAACGACAAATCCGACACGCCCCCCTGGCGAATTTGCAGCGAGAACTGGCTGACCGTCCGCAGGCCCGCGTCATCGAGCACAAGCAGCGTCTTGCCCGTCGATTCAATCGACCGCGCGACGGAGCCGGCTTCCTGCGCGGGCTGCCAGGCGATTGTGAAATTGCCGGCCGAGGCGATCGGCACGTCGATCCATTCTTTGCCTCCATCGGGCCGGCGGCGAAGGCCAGAGTCAGCTCCGTTGATCCGCACCGTCGTCGCACCAGAGGGCAGATCGAACGAGAGTCGGCCGCTCGCCACCGGCAGTAAGCTCAGCGTGAACTCGCCGCTGGGGCCCGCCACGCGCGCCGGCACTTCCAGCTCGACATCCAGCACGTGAGCGCCAGACGAATTGAGGACGACGTCGTATCGATGGGGTTGGCGTTTCTCGGATCGTTCGTTGGGATGCGGGATCAATAGCGCCGCTTTTCCATCGAGTTTCGCACTCTTGAGCGCGGCTTCCTGAAACGGCAAAGCCACGCTGACCGGATGATCGACACGGGAATAAAGGGCGAGGTGTCCCGTAATCGAGACCTGGCCGCGATCACTCGTCGTGGCCGCTGTGGTTTTGCCCGAATCGGCTTCTGAGACCACCGACGCCTTGTAACTGGCCTCGGTGACGAACGCCTCCGGCAGCGGTTGCGTCCCCAGCGGCCGCTCGGGATGGGCCCGGTTCCACAGCTCCAAAAATGTCCGCTGCTCGAGCAACACGCGATCGGCGGTGGCGGGATCCTTGTCGGGATCGTACGGAATCACGGCGTCGCCGCTTTGCTGCGGGCGAGGAACGACGACAGTGCGAGATACCTTCGACGGAGCGATCTCACCCTCCGCTCGCGATGACGACTGTGCCACGAGCAGGGCGACGAGCAAAACGGCCGTTCCCGCCGCGTCAAGCGGTCGCCGAGACGCAGACCCCGGCTTGGCCGGCGATATGCGGCGGTTCAGCGCGTCGAGCGTGCTGGGAAATTCGTAGATCAACCAGGCGGCAACCCCGCACAACGTGCCCAAAAAGACTCCGTCCAGCCAAACTTCCAGATGGACGGGGGTCACGCCGGCCAGCGCGATCGGCAGGAAGAGACCGAGCGCTCCCAGCGCGCCTTTGGTCTGCCACCGCCGCCGCCGCAAGATCCAAAAAACGAAGGTGACAATCGCCGCGATCGCTCCACATAAGACGCGACGGGCGGCGAGACTTTCAAACCGCACGTCAATTAGCGGCCGCTCCGCCTCGGCCGATTCGCGTCCGATGTATTCAAAGGTGCGGCTATTGGAATCCTGCTGCGGTTCAAAACCAATCGCTACCGAGAGCCGCGCGCCACCCTCTTGATCGCCCTTGTTGCGCAGAGTGTGCGACTGACGACCTGGCACGGGTGGCTGCGCCTCGGCCGGCGCAACACCGACGTCACTCTTCTTCTCGTCCTTGGAAGCTGCGTTGCCGTTCACAAAGAAGTCAGGGCCGAAATTGCCACGACTGCCCCTCGCGCGACCGCCGAGTCCGCCCCTGTTTGGTTTTGATTTCACCGCACTCGGAGAGTTCTGGAACGCCACGTTGAAATCCTCCGTTTCTCCGTTGACGTCCGACTTCGGGGCCGAGGCCGCGAGCGGTAACGCCGGAGCCACGGACTTGTGGAGCTGTGGCGGCTCGCGCTGAGACACAAGGATCAAACCCGACCAGATCACCGCGATGACACCCACCACGACACACGCGCTGACAATCCCCCTAGCCCCCCACCGTGAGTAGCCCCGCGCGCACAGCCAGATGACGACCACGACTGCGAAGAACTCGAGCAGCTTCCACCCGACCTCTGTCGCCGTCACGGTGCCCAAGTCGCGGATGAATTGCGTGAGGAGGCCGTAGCCGCCCCACATCGACTCGGGGCGGAAAGCGCCGGCGCTGTCGCCGACGACCAGGTCGCTCGGGTAATGGAGCGTCCAGGCGCGACGCAAGACTTCCATCCGCTCAGGCGTGCCCGCACTGCCAACGACCGAAACCTCGGGCGGCGCTTGTTGGAAGCGAGGAGCGACCCCCGCGCCCGACTCGCCGCTGAGCCGCGCGGCCAGCAACTCGGGCGATTCACTCGTGCCGGCCTCGTCCGCGGACGCTCTGGGTCCCGTCGGTGCCGGCGTCGCATAATACACGGCCAGGAGGCGTTCGGCGTCGGGACTGGGACCCGGCTTGAGTGGCAACTCGTAGCCCGACTGTCCGCGGCGCACCTCGACCGGCTGCCCGTCGATCAGCGTCGACCACAGGTTGGCTCCGTCCGGGAGCGCGAGGCGCAGGTTCTGGACGCCCGAGGCCAGAAACCGAAACGTGGCCGTGTGCTGGCATTCGCCGCTCA
>DASZIA010000006.1:0-1713 GCA_035949535.1 Planctomycetaceae bacterium
TGATGCCCGCGTGTTCGACCAGCTTTCGGAAGCGCTTGACGGCGTCAGAAATCGATTCATGCTCGCGCAGACGCAGCTTGACCACAAATCCCTCCTCGTGACTCAGAATGTCGGTAACGGTGGCGCTGCACTTGAATCACCCTGCAGGTGAGTCACCCACAACTGGCCTCCCGCGCAGGAGACCGTTGGGTCACTCTGGGCCGCAGCCACGTCGATTGGCGACAGCAGGGCCAATCGAACGGAAGTCCGGGTGTGGACCGGACGGCTGTCGGCGCACAGACACAGCGCAGACCACCCCAATTGGTCCCGCAGAATACCAAGTTCCCGACAACGATGCAAACTGGGCTGCCGCCGCCTTTAAGGTTTACTCGCCCGTCAACAGCCCCAAGCGGCGGAGCTTGGTTTCGCACTCGTCGCGCTCCCGGCTGCGCGTGATCGACTTCCACGAGTCGTCCTGCGCGGTCAGAAACGCGGCATGGTCAAACGGGGGCGGCGTTCGCTCGGTTTGCGCGACTGCCAGCAGCCGTTCGATCACGCCGATATCAAGCCGCGTCAGCTCCAAAGACTGTCGGCGGTAGTCGACAAACGCTTCCCAGACGAGCGGAAAGAGCGGGGCGACAATTCGCTCGCCGATGGCCGTCGCATAGTCGCGGATTTCCTGCTGCGCGTGAGCGTCCATTCGCAGGACCAAAAAGTTGAGCAAGTTGTGCAAGTCGACCTTCCAATACGCTTCCGTGTAGGTCGCCAGCGGGAGATCCTTGCGGGCCTGCTCCCGGGCGACGCCGCGATCGAGGCGCTCTTGGTACACGCGGCGACACTCATCCTGCAGGCGCCGTTCTTCATCGCTCAGTTGCTGGCCGAGTTCGGCGGGCAGCGAGTCGCCGCTTCCTTGCCGGTTATTCTGCGCTTGGCTGCGCCATTGATCGGGGGGGGTGACCTGGGCCGAGTCGACGGCGATCGAATACCGCGTGCTGTACTCGTTGACCGATGCCGTGCGGTGGCGGATCCATTGCCGCCAGCAATCCATGGGCACTCGCACCAGAAGCTTGATCTCAGCCATCTCGAAGGGAGTGGTGTGCCGGTGGCGCATCAGATAGCGGATTAGCGTGCGGTCGTCCGAAACGCGCTTGGTGCCCTCGCCGTAGCTGACTCGGGCCGCCTGCACGACCGATCCGTCGTCACCCATCACGTCGACGAGGCAGACAAAGCCATCATCAAGGACGGGCAATTTTTTCCAGCGGAGCTCGGTGAGGAGGTCGTCGCGGGCCGTCACTGTTGGTCCTTCGAGAAATCCTGTCGATCTCTTCGGAACCGCGCGCGTCAGCAAGCGGATTATGACGCCAGCGGTCGATAACCCGCTCCCTCACGGTCGCGGCTCGAAGAATCGAGACTCATGCGATGGGCGCCCCGCTCCCATTATTTGGCGATGGGCGCGAACGGAAGCTTAATGGAGATCGATTGCGTTTGCAAAATGGCACCGCTATGTTCGAGCCGTGCATCCCGGCGGTCTCGTTGCCTTCGTTTCATATGCCTGCAGGAATTCTCGATATGGCCGACGTTTCGATTCGCACCCGCGAAAATGGTCCCCTGCTCGTCACCGGTCCCATCACCCTCGTCGACGCGGACGGGAACCAATTTGACATCGCCGGCAAGGAAACGGTCGCCTTGTGCCGCTGCGGCCAATCGCAGAACAAACCGTTCTGCGACGGCCAA
>DASZIA010000007.1:0-12091 GCA_035949535.1 Planctomycetaceae bacterium
ACTGACGGCCGAAATCGACCCGCACCCGCGACTGTTTCGCGAATCGATCGAAACCCTCGCCCGACTTCAGGAGGCGGATCCGAAAATCACAATCCTGCGTTTCGAGCTGGCGACTCTGCGCGAAATCGGCCAGCTTCCCGCGTTCGACGTCTGCGTCGGATGCGGGAAGGCGGCAGACAGCGGAGGGACGTGGCTCTTTTCGGTTGCGCAGGGTGGTCTGGTGTGTCCAAATTGTGGAAAGGAGTCCACGGCTCGAATTCGCATTTCGGCGGGAACGGCGGCCGTGTTGCGCCGGCTGGCCGAAGAATCGGAGGCGGTCGCCGACCGCCTGGCCCTTTCGCCCCGACAGTTCCAGGAAGCACGGGAAGTGGTGACGGCCGCCGTCTCTCACGCGCTGGGACATCCCCCCAAAATGCTCCGCTACATTTCTGTTTGAGCCCCTTGATATCGACTGATAGCAATCTGCTTGAATTCAAATTGAAGAAAGCGAACGCGGAATCTCATCTCCCTTCCCCGAGTTCATCGCTTCCTTTCCTCAAAAAGCAGTCACGGATGACGATTTGCACACTTGTTCGCCGGCCGCACGGATGCTGGGCCGCGACGCGTAGCCGCGCGCTGGGCGCGATCGGCGTCTGCGCGGTTCTGGCGGGCTGTCAGATTCCCGGGATCGACGCCTCGGCCCTTACGAAGAGGGACGAAGAGCAGCTCCAGCAGATGACGAGCACCGACGATATTCACGGACCGCTCGAGCGGTTTGCCATCGCCGCCGGCTTCAAAGACGGTGAAAAGAACAAGAAGCGTCAGCTCATCAATCCGCCCGACGCCATGGCTGCGTATAAGAGGGGCGAAGCTCTCTTCAAACAGAAGCGATTCGTCGAGGCAGAACAGGTCTTTTGGAAGGAGGTGGCCGAAAAATTCGCCCTTTACCCGGTTCGCGAAGACGCTCTCTTCATGACCGGCGAATGTCTCTTTTTCCAGAAGAACTACGCCAAATCCCAGGACAAATACGACCTGTGCGTCAAGGAATTTTCGGCAACACGGCACCTCGACGAGATCAGCCGCCGCAAATTTGAGATCGCCCGCATCTGGTTGAAATACCCCGATAACATCACGGCCTCCGACGTGAAGCCCGTGAATTTCGATGATCCAGGAAGGAATCCGCCGCCGCAGACCGAGTGGCGAGCGCCCAACGACTGGACGTATCGGATTCCAATTCTGCCCAATTTGACCGATAACACGCGGCCCATGTTCGACACCGAAGGTCGGGCTTTAGAAGCTCTCAAATCGATCTGGCTCAATGATCCAACGGGTCCGTTGGCCGACGACTCCATCATGCTCTCGGCCAGCTACTACCTGCGCAAAGGGGACTACACGGAAGCCGACCACTTGTATGAGCTGATTCGCAAAGAGTTCAACAAGAGCTCGCACTTGGAAAACGCCTACGTGCTGGGCGCGTACGTGAAGTTGATGGAGTACCAAGGTCCGGAATACGACCCGACGCCGTTGCGGGAGGCCAAGAAGCTTAAGGAGACCACGCTCCGCCTCTATCCCAACCGGCCCGATCACGAACGGATGCTCGAGGAACTCAAGAAGATCGAGCTGGCGGAAGCCGCCCAATTGTGGGCCGAGGTCAAATATCGGAAGGCCAAAGGCCAGCCCAAGGGTGTGGCGGTTTGGTGCAAAGAGGTCATCAAGAAGTATCCCAACACTGAGTTCGCCGTTAAGGCTCGCGAAGAACTCGCGAAGATCAAGCCGGAAGATAAGATGGACCTGCCGACGCCCGGCAAGTACGAGGAGACGCCTAAGTCCGGCAAAGCGGCGGTCGGCGACGCACCGGGCGTGTTCGAGGAGCCGGCCGCACCGCCCAAAAAGGCGCCGCCCGTGACTCATGATTTTGGCCAAACCCCGCAGTAAAGCGCAGTAAACCCGCATGAGGCTTCGAACGCCGAACGTCCGATTCGCGAATCGCAGGGCAACCTGCTCGCGGAAGCTTGCACTTTTTAGCGTTGTCTGCGTCGCCCTGTTTTGCGCCAGCGGCTGTGGCTACACCGTCGGCAATGCGTTTCAAGGCAGCGTCCGCTCGGTGTACGTTCCGATCGCAAATTCCGACGACTTCCGCCGCGGGTACGAGTTTCAGTTGACGGAAGCGGTGCTCAACCAGATCAAAACTCGGACCCCGTTTCGCATCGCCAAGAACGACGCAGCCGACACCAAGCTGACGATGAAGATCAAGAGCATTCGCAAAACCGTGCTTGGGACAACGGCCAATAACGACCCTCGCTCCCTGCAGGTACAGTTCGCGGTCGACGTGATCTGGGAAGACCTGCGCACCGGGCGAATCCTGGCGCAGCGTGACGTGGCTTTAGAGCCGGAAATCTCGCACTTGTTCGCGACCGGCACGATGTCGCCGGAAGTGGGACAGTCGCTGGCAACCGCCACCCAGGAGGCGACCAACAAGATGGCTCGCGAGATCGTCGACCTGATGGAAGCGCCTTGGTGAGCCGCCGTTTGCTGGTTGGTCACGCGCGAGGCTCTTAAGCAGGTGGGGAATTTCGCTTGGTTTTGGGGGCTTGCTGGTGTAGCCTCGACTTTGCCGTTCTTTCGAGTGCCCTCACCGGGCCGCTGCTTGGCGCCGGAGGTGAAGTCATGACCCAGCGCATTCAGACTTTTGACGAGTTTTGGCTCTACTACCTGCGCGAGCACAGCCGGCCCGCGTGTCGCGCGATGCACTACTTGGGAACGACCTGTGCGATGGGGGCTCTCGCAGCCGCCGTGTTCGTGTCGCCCTGGTGGCTGCTCGCGGTGTTGGTTGTCGGTTACGGCCCTGCCTGGATCGGGCACTTTGTCATTGAAAAGAACAAACCAGCCACCTTCGGCTATCCGCTTTGGTCGCTGATTTCCGACTACAAGATGTTCGGACTGGCGATCGCAGGACGACTCGGGCCCGAGCTTGAGCGCGCCATGCACCAGGCGCCGGTTCCCGCAGCTCAGCTCCCGCAGGCCACCTGATTCGCTGCGGCGCGCTCCCGCCGTGGCCGCCAGGCCGGCCCGTCCAAAACAACTTGACCGGTTTTCGCACCTGTCTTATAGTCCCGCCCCCTCGCAACCGACCGCTCAATCGTCGGCGGCATAGAGGCTGCGGACAATACCCTGCATTCCGGAGTACAGGTGCGATGAGCGATTCGACCCTCCCCAATGTGTCTAACAATTCGCGCCCGAACCGCGCGAAAGCGGCCTGGATCGCGGCGGGTACGGCAATCGTCGTGATCGCAAGCGCGGTGGCCTTCCAATTCCTGCGACCGCGCGAAGGCGCCGCAGGAGAAAACCTGCCTGACCAGGCCGGCCGCGCCACGATGAGTGCAAGCGCGAACCGGCAACCCCTGGCGCGCGTCAACGGCGAGCTTCTCTCCTACGACGTGATCGCTGCCGAATGCATGCAGCGCTACGGCGGCGAGGTCCTCGAAAGCTTCATCAATCGCACGATCATCCACCAGGCCTGCGTGAAGCAGGGAATCGAAATTCGCGAGGACGAGGTCCGGGCGGAAGTCGTAAAAATCGCCAAGAAATTCGACATCGATCCGCAGAATTGGCTCCGCGTCATCGAGACCGAACGGCATCTCAAACCGGCGCAGTATTACCAGGACGTCATCTGGCCCATGCTCGCCCTCAAGCGGCTCGCCGGCCAGGACGTCCAAGTGACCGAAGAAGAAATGCAGCAGATCTTCGTTCGCGACTACGGCGAGCGCGTCAAGGCGCGAATGATTCTGTGCGACAAACTGCATCGGGCTCAGGACTGCTGGAACCTCGTGAAAAACGATCCGCAGAACTTCGGCAAGATCGCCCGCGAAAAGTCGATCGACCCGACCAGCAAGTCGCTCGATGGGCAGATTCAACCGATTCGCCGGTATGCCGGCGGAAACGAGAATTTTGAGCGCGAAGCGTTCAAACTCAAAGACGGCGAGATTTCCGGAATCATCGACGTGAGCACGCCCGAAGCGCCGCGCTATGCCATCCTGCTGTGCGAAGGGCACACGGTGCCGATCGTCAAGAGCATCACCGACCCCGGCATCCGCGAGGAAGTGCTCAAGCAGCTCACAGAGGAGAAGACCCAGGTCGCCGTCGCGAAGGTCTTCGAGAAGCTCAAGAAGGAGGCCCAGGTCGACAACTTCCTGGCCAACACCTCCACGCGGGGAGTCCAGCAGACGAGCGCTACCTCCGAAGGTCGCGAGCGCATGCCGGCGGCTGGATATCGTAGCCGGGTCGGCACGGTCAATCGCACCGCCGAACAGACCGACGGCCAATAACGTTGACGACCGTCGGTCTCGATCAGTCGAGACTTGTGAGTGTATTCAAGGCGGCGTGCTCTCCGTAAGGATGGCACGCCGCCCGCTTTTGGTGACCCTGATTTTTTATCGAACCGGTGAACTCTGCTAGAATCGGCGGTGTCCCGAGCGAAAGGCCCTCGTTCCCTCCCCAGCCGTCCGTGTCACGCCGCGAACCCTAACTTCGATCCGAACTACCGCATGCGCAGCGAAAACGAAGTTCCTTTCGAGGACAAGCCGTTCCGAATCAAGGTAGCCGACCGGGTCAACCGGTTGCCGCCTTATCTGTTCGGCAAGATCAATAAGCTGAAGTATCAAAAACGCGTCGCGGGGGTCGACGTGATCGACCTGGGGATGGGCAACCCGACCGACGCGCCCGATCCGCTGATTGTCGAAAAACTCTCCGAAGCGCTCGCCGATTCGCGGAATCACCGCTACTCCGTCTCCAACGGAATCGAGAATCTTCGCAAGGAGGTCTCGGCCCGTTATTGGAAGAAATACGGCGTGCGGCTCGCTCCGGACAGCGAGGTCATCGCCTGTATTGGCTCGAAGGAGGGTTTCAGCCACATGTGCCTGGCCCTGCTCGGGCCGGGCGACACGGCCATCGTGCCGGCCCCCTCGTTCCCAATTCACGTTTACGCGGTGATGCTCGCCTCGGGCAACGTGATCGCGCTCGATGTTTGCAATCCCCAGCGATTTCTGCACAACGTCGCCTACACGTGCGAGCACCTCTATCCCAAACCCAAGGTTGTGATCGTCAACTTTCCGCACAATCCGAGCACGACTGTCGTCGAGCCGGACTTTTACGTCGACCTGGTCGCGCTTGCGAAGAAGTACGGCTTCCTCGTCATCAGCGATTTCGCGTACGCCGACATCTGCTTCGAGGGGTATCAGGCTCCCAGCTTTCTGGCGACTCCCGGGGCGATCGACGTCGGCGTCGAGTTTACGACGATGAGCAAAGGCTACAGCATGGCGGGGTGGCGGATCGGTTTCTGCAGCGGAAACGCAGAAATGGTCCGGGCACTCGCGACTATCAAAGGTTACTACGACTACGGCATCTTCCAGCCGATCCAGATCGCCGCCATTGTCGCCATGCGCCATTGCGACGCGGCCGTCGAAAGCGTTGCAGCCGAGTATCAGCAGCGGCGGGATGTGCTCTGCGAGGGGTTGCAGCGCGGCGGTTGGGAACTCGAGGTGCCGAAGGCGGGTATGTTCGTCTGGGCCAAAATCCCCGAACCATGGGCCCGCATGGGCTCGATCGATTTCTCGCTGATGCTCTTGGACAAAGGGGGCGTCGCCGTCAGTCCCGGACGCGGTTTCGGCGACGAGGGCGAAGGCTATCTGCGGCTGGCAATCGTCGAGAACAGCCAGCGACTCAGGCAGGCCGTCCGCCAGATCCAACGCTGCCTGAAGAGCGAGCCGGTTCAGGTCGGCGAATGACGCCTGCACCTGCAACAGGTCGGTCTCTCCTCACACCGCAACGCGGACAGATCGCTGCACTGCTTCTCTTGATGGCAGTAACGAGGTCGCCCGCGAACGACGGCACGCCCGATTCGACTCGCGCGACCCTTGAGATTCGCCGCGGCGACCTTCAGGTCCAGTTTCGAGACAACTCGAACTCGCCTCGCGATCTGTCCGGCGTCGCCTCGCTCTTCAATGTCCGCGACGCGCCGGGTTTCGACGCCTTCGATCCCGAGGGGCGCGGCGCGTCGGCCGGACTCAACTTCGAACACATCATTTCCAGCCACCGCAATCCGAACAACAAATTCACGCCTCGCAGCGGCCGCTACACGCTCGAGGCTCTTCCGAAGGGGGCCGGCGCCCGGCTTGTGCGGCGTGCAGCAGACGATCCGTGGCGTGTCGCGAGCACGCTCGAATACCGCGTCGTCGAGCCGCATGCGATCGACTTCGAGTTTCGGTGCACGCCAGAGAAGGCAGAGCTCTTCGGCCTTCGCGGTTCGGCAATCTTCTTTTTCGCCGACTACATGCACGACGTGTCGGACGTGGCGCTGCACTTTCGCGGAGTCGCCAAGAAAGGCGGCAATGAAGAGTGGATCGCGGCTGACGCGGCCCCCGGACATCGCGATTGGAACGGCGGAGGAACGTATCGCCACCTGGACGCGTCGCCCGTGGAGTACGACGCCAATTCCGACTTTCGGCTGAATTCCTGGAGCTACGACTGGCCCCGATACACGGAACCGTTTTACTTCGGCCGCGCGGACCACGGCATGACGCTGATCCTGATGTTCGATCGAGCGTATTCGCCCGAAGACGAGATTCGCTTCAGTCTGTTCAAATTCAAGCTGCCGCGGCGTCCCCGGCCTGCATGGGACTTCCAGTATGTGATTCATAAGGTCGCCGCTGGCCGCGCGTATGGATTTCGGGGCCGGCTGATCTGGAAGAAGTTTGTGAGCGATGAGGACTGCCGGGATGAGTACCGCAAGTGGTCCATGCGGAAATGAGCCAACGCAGAAGGCTTCGGGTACTTGCCGGGACTAATGCCCGGCCGCAGATTCGACCGGCCGTTGCGACGGCTGCATCCGATCAAGAAATTGCTTCACGGCGGCCCGATACGGCTCACGAGCCGCGTACTGAATGTCGTTATGTCCGGCGCCCGGGAGCACGACAAATTGCTTGGCAACCGAGCCGGCTGAAACGGCGGGAGCCGCTTCGAAGAGTCGCTTCCCAGATTCGAACGGGACGATCGTGTCCACATTGCCGTGCAGGACGAGGACCGGACACGTGACTTTCGCGATTCGCTCCGCGGAGGGAAAGCGATCGAGCAGGAACATTCGCACCGGCAACCAGGGATAATGATAGGACGCGACTTCGGCCAGGCCGCCAAAGGTCGAACGCAAAATGAGCCCACCCGGCGGCGTTCCGGCCGCCGAAAGCTCCGCGGCCAGCCGGGTCGCCACGCCTCCGCCCAGCGATTCGCCGAGCAGAACGACTTGCGATGGTTTGACCTGGCGGGACGTCGTGACGAATTTCCAAACGTCTTGGGCGTCGGCGGCGAGTTTTTCTTCCGTCGGCTTACCCGGATTGTCGCCGTAGCCGCGGTAATCGACCAGATAGGCGTCCGCGCCGAGCCGCGAGAGCTGATCGAGTTCCATGGCCCGATAGCCGCGGTGTCCCGCATTGCCCGGGAAGTAGAGTACGACCGGATGCGACGTCGAGCCGTTGTGATTCGCGTCGCGCGAAGTCGGAAGCGCGCGGATCAGCCAGCCGTTGAGTTGCAGTCCGTCCGCGGTTGGGACGCTGACCGTTTCGATCCGGCCGGGCTCGAGTCCGGTCAGTTCCGGGTCGATCACGTCGTCGCGAGTCGGTTGGTAGATGAGATAGCGTTGAAAGAAGGCGAGCATGACCAGAATGATAAGGTACCAGTAAACGATCCGTCGCCCGATCCACCAGACTTTGGACCGGAAGCCTTTTCCCTGCGGAATCGGAACGAGCAGTCGCAGCCCCACGTACGACACTCGCCGCCAGATTGACCGCGGCGCTGCCGCACCGTCGGCTGGGGCGATTGGCTGCGAAGTGACCATTTCAGCCCTCGAAGTTATTCTACTTCATCCTACAAGTTACGTTTATCGCGGCGATTCAGACACAACTTCATGCGAATCGTTCCTGTGCTCGATCTGCTGGGGTCCCAGGTGGTGCGCGGCGTGGCCGGCCGACGCGATCAATACCGGCCCCTGCAAACTCGGCTCGTCGAAGGCAGTGACCCGGTCTCGGTCGCGACCGCGATCCGCAGCACCTTTGGTTATTCGCAGTTCTACGTGGCGGACTTAGACGCAATTTTGAACGGCGAGCCGAATAGGTCGATCTTGCGAGCGCTGTGCGCTGATCGATTCTCCCTGGTGGTCGACGCAGGAATCCGACGCAGTCAGGACGCGGTCCAGATCTTCGACACTGGCGTCGCGCGGGTCGTCGCGGGACTCGAGACGTTAGAAGGTCCGAGAGAATTGGCGGAGCTAGTCCGGCGATACGGTCACGGTCGAATCGTCTTTAGCCTGGATCTTCGCGACGGCAAAATTCTCTCGAACGCATCCGGCTGGCCGAGCGAGCCCTTCGAGGTCGCACAATCTGCGATCGACGCCGGCTGCACAGAATTGATCGTCCTCGATATTGCCCGCGTCGGAACCGCCAGCGGCGTTCCGACTTTGGCCCTGTGTGAACAAATCCGTCGTGCCTTCACGACCGTGACGATTCTCACCGGCGGCGGCGTCCGCGGGGTCGAAGACTTGCTCACGCTCGATCGCGCCGGAATCGACGGTGTGTTGATCGCCTCGGCGCTGCACGACGGCACAATCAGCCCGTCCGACCTCGCTGAATTTGGCGAGCCGCCAGCGTCAGCTGGCGGGTGCTTCGAAGCTCGTTAGGCAATTTCGCCCGAAAACGAACCGGCCGCTCGCCTGAGTCAAGACAGGCGTCAGGCCAACAGCGCGTCCACTACTTCCGCATTTGTGACCGCCGAATCGGTCAGCGAGTCGTCGCGGCCGTCGTGTGGATAGGTCAGGCGCTCATGGTCGAGCCCCAAGGAGTGAAGCAACGTGGCATGCAGGTCGTGGACCCGGATAATATCCCGCACCGATTCGTAGCCAAAGTCGTCGGTCGCTCCGTGAACGTAGCCCTGCTTGAAACCTCCGCCGGCCAACCAGAGCGAAAAGGCCCGACGGTTGTGATCGCGGCCGTCGGTCCCCTGAGAGACCGGCTGACGCCCGAACTCGCCTGTCCACAAGACGATCGTCGAGTCCAGCAGGCCCCGTCGCTTGAGGTCACGAACGAGCGCGGCACTCGGCTGATCGGTTTTCGCGCACAGACCACTGAGCGTCTTCGCATTATTCGAGTGCGTGTCCCAGGGCTGGCCACTGAGAAACACGTTCACGAACCGCACGCCGCGTTCAACGAGGCGCCGCGCGACCAGGCAGCGACGGCCGTAGTCCTCCGTCGCCGGCTGGTCGAGACCGTAGAGCGACTGCGTCTCTTTTGATTCCTGCGAAACGTCAAGCGCCTCGGGGACGGCCGACTGCATTCTCGCGGCCAGCTCGTAATTCGTGATCCGCGCCTCGAGTTCCGAATTGGCCGGATTACGACGGAGATGCTCGGCATTGAGTGCCCGCAGGAATTCGAGCTGTCGCTGCCGCGCCTCGGGAACGATCTCCGGCGGCGTCTGCAGGTGCAGCACGGGCGAACCCGACGGTCGAAACGGGGTTCCTTGGTAGACCGCTGGAAGATAGCCCGCGCTCCAGTTCTTCGTTCCGTCAACGGGCAGTCCGCCCGGATCGCCCAGCACGACGTACGCCGGCAATTCCTCGCGCATCGATCCCAGCCCGTAGACCACCCACGACCCCAGGCTGGGCTTGCCGGCGAGGAAGCTACCCGAATGAATTAGCCGCAACGCCGATTCATGATCGACCGACGTGGTCGTCATCGACCGCACGAGTGTCAGATCATCCGCAACCGCTGCGGTGTGCGGCAGCAGTTCCGACAGATCCATCCCGCATTGGCCGTGCTTGCGAAACTTGAATGGAGAGGCCAGGAGGTTGGTGGATGCGTGGGCAAAGTGCACCTCAACCTTACCGGGGTACGCTTCGCCGTTATGACGGGTGAGCTGCGGCTTGGGGTCGAACAGATCCATCTGGCTCGGCCCGCCGTGCTGAAACAAACAAATCACCGATTTCGCCCGGCCCGTCCGGTGCGGCGCGATCGACGCGAGGGCATCCTTTCGTTGACCGCTCGAGGCGGCTGCCTCGTTCTGCAGCAAGTGCGCCAATGCCAGCGCGCCAATTCCCCCGCAGTAGTCGCCTAAGAAGGCTCGACGGTTGATGGCAAAAGGATTGAAAATTCGATTCACCCGGTCGCTCCCGGCGGCCCACTCACTCCACGTACATGAATGCGTTGCTCGCCAACAGCATCTGACAGAAATCTCGCCATGCCGGGTCACCCTTCGCACCGTAGGTGGCCGACTGCTTCGTAAGGAACTGTGACGAAGCCGTCCGCTCGGAAATGGTCGGCTCACGGCCGAAGGCCCGCTTGATCGTTCGACGGATCCGCTCCTGCTCGCTCAAATCCGTCAGGGGCTTGCGTGAGCGACGCGATGCCGCGGCAAAGGCTGCGGCCCGCGTGCGAACGAAATTCGAGTTCAAAAGTGCCAGTGACTGCAGCGGAACGGTCGAAGTTCCGCGGATCGGGCAATTACTGACGATGGTCGGCGCATCAAAGAGATCGAGCAGCGAATCGACCTGCGTTCGACGCTGCTGCAGGTAAATGCTGCGGCGATGGGCTCCTTCCTGATTCTCGCGGACGACGACTGCTCCCTCCTCGTCGGTGCCGGACGGCACGTAGGGGCCGTACATTTTTTCGCTGATTTCGCCCGAGACCGAGAGCATCGAATCGCGGACCGCTTCGGCGTCGAGGCGTGTCAGTGGAAATCTCGACAGCAAGCGATTGTCAGGGTCGGCCGCCGCAGCCCGGCCTTGTGCAACACTCGATTGACGGTAGGCAGCGGAATTGAGGATCAGCCGTTGAAGGTGCTTGACGCTCCAGCCGTGGGCGACGAACTCGTCGGCGAGATATTCGAGCAGCTGCGGATGGGCCGGGCGGGTTCCCGACAGTCCAAAATTATCCGGCGTGGCGACGATCCCCGTGCCGAAGTGTCTCTGCCAGATACGATTGACCATCACGCGCGCCAGCAGTCCGCCGGCTCGGGAGCCGGGCGTCGTCAGCCAGTGGGCAAAGGCGAGCCGCCGTCCGGAAGACGCGGAACCGGGATACGGAACGTTTACCCGCAACTCGGAGCGACCGTCACACAAGATTCGCAGAGCCGCCGGGACGACCGTCTCGCCCAAGTCTGTGTAGCTGCCGCGCTTCAAGACGTGCAACAGCGCGGGGCGTTGCACGACGTCGGTGACGCACGCCAGCTCTCCCGGCTTGGCGAGTCGTTGCGAATCCAACTCTTTCAGCGTTTTGTGAAGTTGTTGCGCGTGCTTTGCGACGTCGGTGCTATAGGTGGCCAGACGCGGCGAGGCCGAGCTCTCCGTTGATGCCCAAGTTTCGACGATCAGGTCGCTCACGACAAAGCTGCGGCCGCAGCAGAATTCGAAGCCGAACGCGCCGTCGGGCAGGTCGGCCGCGTCGAGGGTGATCGCGTTCTTCTCGGGAAGCAGATCGACGATCTGCTCGAGCCGCAATTTTCGATTGCCGACGTTCGTCACGCGGACGCCATAACGATGGCCCGGTCGGTAACCCGATTCGCCAATCTCGCCGAGGCCTCTGGAATCGGGCCCGGGATAGGCGAGGTGCGCGGCCGCTTTGCCCGCGGGGTTGCCGTCCAAAAGCAAGTTGCCCGTGCCTTTGGGGCCCTTGAGGTCGCCGGTCTGCGCGGCGATGAAGAAGGCGATCCGTTCTGCCGGCGCTGAGTTGTCGATTCGATCGGCGACCAGGTTGAACGACGCTTGAATCCAGTCGCCTTCGCGAGGCGGCCGCCAGTTGAAAATCTTGCGCGTGACGAGCCACCGATCGCCGCTATTGGATTCGTGGATCTTCAGTGTAGCGTTTTTAATTCGGCCCGCCGGCGCTCGCGTGGAATCCAAGGCCACCGAGCCGATCGCATCTGGACGGCCCGCCTCCGAAGCGGGGCTCCACCAGGCATCGTGCAGCCGGCCCGGATTTTTGAACTCGTCGCGGAACAGGATCGCCTCCGCCGGCCGGTGTGAGTCGACCCAACTCACATACTCCTTGATCGCCCGGGTCTTCTCCTCGTCGATCTG
>DASZIA010000008.1:0-1790 GCA_035949535.1 Planctomycetaceae bacterium
GACAACGCCGGCGTGATGACCGATGCCTTGACCTGGGCTGGTACGTTCCACGGCGTTGGGGCGCGCCTGTTGCGCGAATATTCCGACCAAATCGGGCTGGACCCGGCCTTCACCATCCACGATCGCGAAGATTCCGCAGACCTTATGAACCTTGTTCGGCATGACCTTGGATTTTCCAAGACGGTGAGCCGATTTCCCACCAAGGGAACGTGCCTTTCCATCTACTCCCGTTGCGTCAACGCCGAGGTCGCGATCGAGCAGGTGTTAGGCACGTCTTTCCCGTGGTGTTCGAGTTGGGCCACCGAACTCAAGCAGCTATTTGCCGCTTATGTTGAGGCGAAGCAGGACCAGAACGTTCTCGATTACGACGACCTGCTGCTCTACTGGACGCAGATGATGAGCGATCCGGCTCTTGCCGATGATGTCGGTGGCCGCTTCGACCACGTCCTGGTCGATGAATACCAGGATACGAACCGGCTGCAATCGTCGATCCTATTGGGTCTCAAGCCGACCGGCCGGGGCCTCACCGTGGTCGGCGACGATGCGCAGTCGATCTATTCCTTCCGCGCCGCGACGGTACGCAACATTCTCGACTTTCCCGATCAGTTCAGCCCGCCGGCCAATATCATCACGCTCGATCGCAACTACCGCTCAACGCAGACCATCCTGGGCGCCGCCAACGGTGTGATTGGTCTGGCAGCGGAGCGTTTCACCAAGATCCTCTGGACAGATCGCACTTCCGGCATCCCGCCCCAGGTCGTCAGCGTGCGCGACGACGCCGATCAAGCACGGTTCATCGTCGAGCGCGCGCTTGAGAACCGCGAGGCCGGCACGCTGCTGAAGCAGCAGTCTGTTTTGTTTCGGACATCTAGCCACAGCGGCCCGCTTGAGATTGAGCTAACCCGCCGGAACATTCCCTTCGTCAAGTTTGGCGGGCTGAAGTTTCTCGACGCCGCACATATCAAGGACATGCTGGCGCTTTTGCGCTTTGTCGAAAATCCACGGGACCGAGTTGCCGGCTTCCGGCTAATGCAGCTTCTTCCTGGCGTCGGACCGACCTCGGCGCAGCGCGTGCTCGACTTCACGGCGGAGGCCGCCGACCCCCTCAGCGAAGTTGCGAATGCGCCTGTGCCGCCTCGGGTTAGTAGCGAAGACTGGAGGGCCTTTGTCGCGACCATTGGGGATTTGCACACCGGTCGTACCGGTTGGCCCGTGGAATTGGAGCGCGCTCGTCTCTGGTACGAACCACACCTCGACCGCATTCATGAAGATGCCGTCGTCCGGCGTGCGGATTTGATCCAACTCGAACAGATCGCTTCCGGCTATCCCTCCCGCGAACGGTTCCTTACCGAGCTGACGCTTGATCCACCGGATGCCACCAGCGATCAGGCTGGGGTACCGCTGCTCGACGAAGACTATCTAATCCTTTCGACGATTCATTCTGCCAAAGGCCAAGAATGGAAATCGGTTTTCGTGCTCAACGTGGTCGACGGCTGCCTGCCCTCAGACCTCGGCACCGGGACGTTCGCCGAGATCGAAGAGGAGCGGCGATTGCTTTACGTCGCCATGACACGCGCCAAAGATGATCTACACCTGATTGTGCCGCAGCGGTTCTTCACCTACGGCCAGAGCGCCCAAGGCGACCGGCACGTTTATGCCTCGCGAACCCGCTTCATTCCCGAGGGTCTGCTCGGCCTGTTCGAAAGGATAAGTTGGCCACCTGTTGCGGTTGGCGCGCCGGCGCGGGCGGCGAGCCAGGGCGTGCGCATGAACGTTGGTGCCCGTATGCG
>DASZIA010000009.1:0-16413 GCA_035949535.1 Planctomycetaceae bacterium
TTTAGTCCAAAGCGTGAGTGAGACCCAGAAGTCGCACTGCACGGCCGCCGGAGGTGAGAGCCCGGCGGAAATGCAAACGAGGAGTGAGAGAGACTTTTCCCACCGGCCCGTGGAGACGGGCTACATCCCACCGCTTTCGGCACCCCTTGCCGACACACCAATCAAAGGCCGAGGCAGGCCCCGCTTGCCTCGGCCTCTTTCCTTTCGAATTGGACCATTTGCAGGACCCTCATAATGGCGTGCTGATGACGGCGGCGTCGGCTGGCATCCGAGTTGATATGCTGATTGCGGAACGACGCCCTTTCTGGTTCCGCGATCGCCTGAAAGAGGTCGACTATGAAGATCATCGTTTCTGGCCCCGCCAGCGCCTTCGATTCCGACGATAACCCGATCACCGACGCGACCCAACTGAAGAAGCTCGACGGGCTCGTCGCCGGCGACGGAGCCGTTTGTTCCGACTATCTCGATGGCGACTTAGATGAGATCGGCCTGACGGGCGGGGCTGTGAAGATCGCTTACGACGCCGCGGCGAATCGGCTGCGGGTTGTGACCGAGTACCATAGTCCCCGCAAGCTAAAAAAGAATGAGCTCAAGGCGCTTGCGGACGATACGCAGGGGCAGTGGAGCGACGGAATCGGCGAAGGGGGATTCCTCGACTACGCGGAGCAGACCGGGATCTCAGTCGATCCTTACCCGATTGGCCGCGATAAGGGCACGGTCACGATCGAGCAGATTGACGACGGCGTCAAGACGCCGCCGCCAAAGCGCACGTCACCGCTGTTTAAGGCAGTCGAGTCGGGCGATATCGACAAGATCAAGAAGCTGCTTGCAAAGGGCGAGGACATCAATAGCAGAAACAAATACAACTGGACGCCTTTGATCTATGCGATCCGTCGCCGGCAGACGGAGGCGGCCCTCTTCCTCATCGAACAGGGCGCCGACGTGAAGCTGCAAGCCCGTTGGGGCCCACGCAGCGAGCCGGAGGTGGAGAGTGCCATTATCTGGGCTGCAATGCAGGGCGACTTGCTTGTGCTGCGCCGACTGATCGACGCCGGGGCCGACGTCGACACTCGCGACGAAGATGGGATGACGCCGGGCATGTTCGCGGCAAATCGGGGATACATCGATCTCTTGCAGGCACTCATCGACGCCGGGGGTAACATGAATCTTCAAAACAAGCTGGGTTGGACGGCTCTGATGTCCGCGGACCCAAAGCGATTCGACATCATGGAGCTACTCCTAAAAAAGGGGGCCGACCCAAGGATTCGCAACGAGGGGGGGCGGACGGCCGCCGACGAGGCCCTCTTTCAGGCGCAAGGCAGTTCCCGCGCCAGCTGGCAAAAGAAGGCGGAGTTCCTGCGGCAATATGAGCGGTGACTGCCGTCTGGGGGTCTTCAGACCCCACGGGCCGAGGCCGCGACAGCGCGGGTCGTAGCGCAAGTCCGGGAACTCTTCCGCGTCGCCGGTGTCAGTTGTTGTCAGGTTTCCGATTGATCGCGCCGCGCAATTTTTCACCGGGAGCGTTGCCCGCCGCCGAAATCCCCGCCCGCGAACCAAGCCGCAATCCTGTGTGTCGTAGCGTCTAGCTGTCGGAACGCTTATTGCCGGCACCGAATTCTGGCCGTAGACTGAAAAGGGAGGCTGGGCGGGCACAATGGCTGTGCTCGCCGCCGGCCATTCCCGGTCCTAGCGGAGGATGTTTCGCTCAATTGACTGATCCAAAACGCGAAGATCTGCGTGTCCAGCAAAGCAAGGCGGTCCTGGTCGGCGTCCTGGACGCTGCGAAAAAGCTTGATCGGGAGCACGCTCTCGACGAGCTGGCTGGGTTGGTGAAGACGGCCGGCGTCAAAATCGTGGGCCGCCTGACCCAGAACCGTGGGAAGATGATTCCCGCGACCTGCCTGGGCAAGGGCAAGCTCGACGAGCTGAAGCAGATGATCGACGTCTGCGGGGCCGACCTGGTCGTTTTCGACAACGACCTGACCCCCGCCCAAGAGCGAAACCTCGAAAAAGAGACCGGCCGCGTCATTGTTGACCGTAGCGAAGTGATCCTCGACATCTTCGCGAGCCGAGCGCGCACCTATGAGTCGCGGCTGCAGGTCGAGCTGGCCCAACTGCAATACTTCCGCAATCGGCTGCGCAAGCGATGGAGCCACCTCGAACGTATCGAGGGGGGCGTCGGCGCCGGACGTGGTCCTGGCGAAAAGCAGATCGAGACCGACCGCCGGCTGATCGACAAGCGGATTGCCGAACTCAAGAAACGGCTCGCCGAAGTTGAGAAGCGGCGCGAGCGGACGGTCTCAGCCCGGCGGGAACAGTTGACGGTCTCGATCGTCGGCTACACGAACGCGGGCAAGAGCACGTTGATGAACGCCCTGACGGGCGCCGAGGTCTACGTGGCCGACAAGCTCTTCGCCACGCTCGATACGCGGACCCGCCGCTGGCACATCCCGCACTGGGGCGAAGTGCTCTTGAGCGACACGGTCGGTTTCGTGCGCAACCTGCCGCACCACCTGGTCGCCTCGTTTCGCTCGACGCTGGAAGAGGCCCGCCACGCGGACCTGTTGATCCATGTCGTCGACGCGGCCGACCCCGAGGCGGAAGCCCAGATTGACACGGTCAACCGCGTGCTCGGAGAAATTGGCGTCAACTCGGCCAATTCACTAATCGTGCTGAACAAAATGGATCGCGTGGAAGACCGGAGCATCGTCGACGTCTTACGCCGCCGGTTCGACGACTCCGTGTCAATCAGCGCGGCCACGGGTCAAGGTCTCGATCGCCTGGCCGAGGCAGTCGCGGCGCGGCTGGCCAACGGGTACTCAGACGTCGAAATTGAGACCGGTGCCGGCAACGGCCGGTTGTTCGCCTATCTGGCGGAACGTGCGGAAATCAAGAGTCGCGAATATTTCGATTCGCGCGTGAAGTTGGTGTGTCGCATGCCCAAGGTGCTCGCGGAACGTTTGAACGAGGACGGCACGATCGTCACGCTGCAGAACGGTTCGCCGAGCGCGCACGCGGACGAAGCGCTTGGGCACAACGGCCATCCGCCCAGCCACGTCACAGTCTCGCCACGATCTCACTGAAGATTTCAGCTCAGATCGTCGAGAAAGGGAATTCCCTGTGCTGCGAGCCAGGCCTTGGCGAGGTTGCCGAGCTGGATTTCGCGAAAGGGAAACCACTTGTGCGCGATGCCCAGGCGAAAGAGGGCATTTTCAAAGCTCTCCAATGGCTGGGCGCTCGATAAGGCCGTCTCCAGCCGCCGGCGATTGCTCGGTTCCGCGACTGTTTCGCAAAAGCGCTTTGCAACTTCGAACTCGTCGACTTCGACACCGACCGTGCGATAGCGAGTCGGGTCCGCTGAACCGGCCTTTCCGCCCAGCGCCTCGGCTTGCTCGACAACGTCTCCCGTCTCGATGTCGATCCACAGGGCCGCTCCCGGATAGACGAATTGCAGGGCACTGACGAGTTTGGCGAGTGAAACAGTCGCAGGCATGAGCTATTTCTCGCGGTCGACTGGGGCGCGATGCAACGCTCGGTCGGGCAGGAGACAAAGCGCCGCTAGCGCGATCGCAGCCGTTTCGGTGCGGAGAACGCGAGGGCCCAGCGAAATGCACCGCCCCCCGGAGTCGACGGCCTGAATCACCTCGACGTCCGTAAGTCCGCCCTCAGGTCCAACGACCAGAATCACGGGCCGTTCACTGGGTCGCGATTCGCACAGACTGGCCTGAACCGCGCCGCCTGGGTCGGCCACAAGCAGACGACCGGTTGCCGCAAAATCTGAGAGAAACGATTGCCAATCCGTAAGGGGGTCGATCGCCATGAGCCGATTGCGGCCCGACTGCTTGCACGCTTCGATGACCGTCGTTCGCATCTTGTCCAGCTTCGTCGATCGCGGTTCGGTGACGCTCCGAGCCGTTTGGAGAGGAATCAGTCGGCTGACCCCCAACTCGGTCGCTTTCTCGACGAGCCAGCGGAAGCGATCGGCTTTGGGGACTGCCGTCGCCAGCACCACGATCGGACTGCCTTCGGGCTCTTGGCTGCGACTGAGGACCCGGAGCGTGGCCCGCGATTTTAACAGTTCGGTGATCTGAGCTTCCGCTCCGTTCCCGAGTCCGTCAAAGAGAGTGACCTCGTCGCCGACCGCGGCCCGCATCACGCGTGTCAGATGATGAAGCTCGCTCCCTTCGAGCACGCACACGTCGGCGTTGGAAAGATGGGGAGCGTAGTAGCGAGCCGTCATTGGTCCACTGAAGTCATTCGCGTGACTGTGTCGGCTGAGACCATTTGCCGTTAGACCCCACGGTTGGGATCGGTCACCCGGGCCACGAACAAGATCAGGCCGGTCGACTTTTCCTGAATCAGAAACAGAAATGGCCGATCGGCGCGAAAGAGGTGTTCTTTCGGTGCCCCGAAGCCGCCGGCCATCATCGATGCTGCCGTCGCTTCCGTTCCTTCTTCATTCACTTTGAGCAGCGCTTTTTGACGCAGGTAGGTCAGCCGCCATTCGGAGCGACCCAATTTTGAGAAATCGGCAGTCGGCACGAAAGCCCGCGGCATACCCAACGTTTTGAGCGGCTCCTCCAGGTGAAAATCGGATTCAATCTCGAACCGCGGCAGCTCGACTTTGACCTGACAGCTGCGTAGCGCGCTCCTCCACTCTTTCAGTTTCTCGACCGAAAGCGAGGCCTCCAGCCGCTCGAGAGCGCCCGGCGCATCAGGCGGGAGCAAGATGAGTGCCGAGAGCAGGCCGCCGCGATACGGGCGCTCCAGGATTTGTGAGCCTGCTGATTCGCCGAGCGGAGCTTCTTCTTTCTCGCCGCGCATCATGACCACGTCGAATGCCTTTCCGCCGGCGTGAAACGGAGCCTGGACCGACTTCTTGCGGTCGAAGGGCTTGGCCCACAGCCCACGAAATAGCACCGCGTTGGTGACCGCGAAATCGATTCCGCTGCTGACGATCTCCGGCACGGTGATGATCGTGCCGATTCGCCCGCCTGTGGCATTCTTCACCCAGTTGTTGATCGAGGCTTCCGCGTCGCTCGGCTGTGTCAAAAACGGCACACCGTCCATCTCGACGTGGTAGTGATCTCGCAGAGCGGCGGCTAACTCCGGGGGCACCGGCACGCCGTGGTCGTACCAGACGCGACTTTGGATCGACAATTCATACTCCGGCACGAGATTAATTGCTTCCAGACGATTCGAGAGTCCCGTCAGCAAGGCGCGCGTCTCGTCAGGCGACCGAGTTGCGTGTAGGACATGGGCGATTTGCTGCTCGACCTCGCCCGCGGCTCCTTCCTTGAGGAGGGCCAGGGCGACGTAAATTCCATACGGGCAAACCGCGCGATTGCCGGGGGCCGTGTGCAGCCGCCGGTAGAACTCAAACGCAAAGGCATTGCAACTCGCATCGGCGGCCAGCACTGCGGAATCAGTAGCCGGCATCATGAGTGACTGCAGGGCGGCGACATCGGCTTCGGACGCGATCCGGGGCGGACTCGCCTTTGGCTTGGCAGACTGTACGACCCGACGCCGGGGTCGTGGCGAAATTGATTGGGGACCTGCGAAAGCGAGGGCCCGCATTTTGGCCAAGGCGCTCGCCAGATCCTGGTGGGCCCTGCGGTGCACTCTCGCCACCAGAAGGGTGCGACCGTTCGCGCTCAACGGGGACAAATTGTCTTCACCGTTCGCCAAAAGCGGCGAGGACATGCGTATCGCCTCCATGAGCTGCTCGGTGTCCCACGTTTCCACCCCGTTCGGCGTGACCGCCGGCTCCACGAGGTCGGTCACGTCGTACACGCGCATGTCCGTGCGCTCAAACCCCATATCGACCGTGGTAATCGTCAGCGATCCATGCAGCACGGTCCAATCAAGGGATGCAGCCAGTGAAGACAGCAGGTAGTCCAGTACCTCGCCCACCGTGCGCTGGCCGGTGGGGAACTCGACTTCGACCGACGTGTCAATGTTGGCGTCTGCCAGAGCCTTCGAATCCAAGTCCACAGGCACGGGCAAGAGTTTTCCGATCCGATCGATTGCCTCGCGGAATGTCATTTTTTCGGGGCGCGATGCCGCCGAAAACGGCTTCGCCAAAACTTCGTTGATGCGCCGTTCCGTGTCCGGAATGGGCGTAGGAATCGGTTCGGGGCGCGAGAGCGTCGCTGGAATCGAGGCGTCGCCCGCAGTTGCAATTCTCTTTGCGGGCGATCGGAGTGACGCGGTTAGCCAAGCACCCGCCAGAATGCAAACGCTTGCCCCAATGGCCGCGAAAAATCCGCCCACCAGCCGCGCGCGGCTCGGATGCGTTTGGCCCGCGTCGACTGTACCAGCGGAATCGCTCGCGTTCGTAATCGGACCGCCTTCAGTTTTGGGACCGTTGAACAGCATGGGCAATTGACCGCGCTGCGCCCCCCTTTTTCGGAGATTATAACGCAACGGGTCGGCCAACTTTTCGAAGTGTCGAATCGACCTACTTGCCCGAAGCCGCGCGCTTCTGTGCCAAAGTCAGCATCAGTTCTTGTCGGACCAAGGCGTCGTCAGGAGCGATCTTCTCTAAGTATTCGAGCCGACGGATCGCGTCGTCGAATCGGCCTAGACCGCGGAGCGCTTGTGCCGCGGCCAGATCACACGCATGCAAGTGCGGATTCAGCGCTAAGCCATGCTCGGCGTCTGCTAGCCCCTTCGCGAAGTCGCCCATCTTTACGGACAGCGAAGCCAGGAACGCGTAGGTCAATGGATTGTCTGCGTCGATCGCGAGTGCGCGGTCCAATTGATGCCGGGCTTCGCCGAATTGTCCACGGTCGATCAGAATCCGGGCGATTCCGTTGAGCGCTTCGACCGATTGCGGATCGAGAGAAAGAGCCGTGCGGTATTCTGCCAGCGCATCGTCAGTGCGTGACAAGAGTTCATAGGCAGCCGCCAGGTCGCTGTGCAGCGGCGCGTAGGTTCCGGCAAGACGGATCGCCGCCTGGTACTCGGTCACGGCTTCATCGACGGAGTGTTCGCCCAAGAGTGCCGACGCGAGGAATTCATGGACCACGGAGTTATCGGGCGTGCACGACTGTGCGTGACGCAACAGCGTCACACTATCGTGCCAATAGCTCGCCTGACTGAATGCGATCGACGCCAGCAAGCCAAGCCACGCCAGGCCCGCCAGCGGTAGCACGCGCCAGCGAAGGAAGCCGGCTGGCGCAAGCTCCGTCGCGAGCCAGACGATCCCCAGAAACACGCCGATCAATGGAAAATAGGTGTAGCGATCCGCCATTTGCTGCGTGCCGATCTGCACGAATCCGATCATCGGCACGAGTGTGCCCAAATACCAAAACCACCCGACGAACAAGAATGGATATCGCCGGATCAAAACCACGGTCGCAGCCGTGATGCCAAGCAGGACCAACGCCGCGAGCGCCAGGCTCGTCCAGCGGATGTCGTAACCGCGGTACGGGTAATAGACCGCCAGGTCGACCGGATACGCCGCCTTCTCCAGGTACGTCAAATAAGCGCAGATTGCGTTCTGCCAGCGCACCGAGAAAGGAAACGGGGCAGTCATTGCGCCGCCGCGCGACTGAGCAAATAACGCAATCGCTGAAAACGCAGCAGTCGCCGCCAAAAAGGGGGACTTTTCGATGAGTGGGTCGAGAAACGCCCTGCGGTTGAACCCTGCGGTCGCCGTTTCCGCGCTGCTCCGGGAGCCGCGTCTGTTATCTGGGCCCCGCGCCGTCGAAGCAGCAGATCGCCCTGCGACGGGTTTCAAGCGACCCAGCGGCCAATAGTCGAGCAGCAAGAAAACAAACGGCAGGGTAACCAGCGTCGGTTTCGAGAGGAGGCTGCAGACGAACAACAGCAACGATCCAACATATCGCCACGTTTTGCCGAGCTGCGCGTAGCGCACGTACGCCCAAAGCGACGCCAGACCAAAGAAGATGCTCAGCACGTCCTTGCGCTCGGCGACCCACGCCACGGATTCGACATGCAGCGGATGAAGCGCAAACAGCGCGGCCACAAAGGCGCTCCGCGCGGTAGATCCCGTGGCGCATGCCAGGGCCATGAACAAGAACACCGCGTTGGCTGCGTGCAGGATGACGTTAGTGACGTGATAGCCGGCCGGGCTGGTGCCCGATATGTTGCTGTCGAGCATCAGCGAGAGCCAGGTCAGCGGGATCCAGTTGCAATCATGAATCCCCAAACTCCATCGCAACCGCTCGAGCGAGAGCCCCGCCTCGATGTCCGGGTTTTGGGAGCCGTACACAGAATCATCGACATTGATGAAAGAGAAACTCCAAGCCAGCGAATAGACCACCAGGGTCGCGGCAACCAAAAGTACGCATGAAAACAGTCGCGCACTCCGCTCCCGCGAGGGCGGCGCTGGCGGAAGCGGCGCCGGCAAAGACGGCGCTGGCGAAGACGATACTGTTCCGGCGCGGCGACGCTGCATGGATCGACGACGTTCAGTTCTTGAGAAACCCAGTGGCCGCGAGCGCGAACACGAGACCTTGGGGGGATGTCATCCCAATTGCGATCTTAAGAGAAGATTCACCACCACCGCGAGAGAGCCCGCTCGCCGTGAATGTCGCTACGATTGCCGGCCGCCTTATCTCCGCGCGACCCACCTGCCGATCTTACCTGATAACAGACGACTCCCGAATCAGCGAAGAGGCCGCCCGTGTCGATTGCGCGCGAAGGATTGGACAACTCGCCCCGCCCGTTGGGCGGCAACAGCTCGCACTTCCTTGCGAGCGCAATCCATGCGGAAGCCTTAGCGCGACTTGAGCACCTTGTCGAGAGCGGCCTTCGCTGCGGAATCATTGTGGGACCTCGCGGAACCGGCAAGTCGACCGTCCTCGGAGTCTTCGCCCAGAACTGCCGAGCCGCTGGTTGCGAGACGGTTTCGATCGACGTCACCGGCATTGACGAAATCCAGTTCTTGGAGCGTCTCGCGCAGCGCCTGGAGGTCACATCACGAGCTCGGGGTCGAGCGATTGCTTTGTGGAGCGAAGTCACCGACGCTCTCGGCGGTCGCGCGCTTGCCGGTCGACCATGTGTGCTGATTGTCGATCATCTCGACCGCGCGATGCCCGACTGTCAGCATTTCGTGCGCAGGCTCTCGTCGCGAGGCGGCCGAAATCTGGCCGAGACATGGGTTCTGGGCTTTTCCGGCCGGTTGTTCCCGATGGTTCCCCGCGAGTGGCGCGAGCAAAACGATCTGAGGATCGAGCTGGGGGCAATGAGCCAACAGGAGAGCTATGCGTTTTTGCAATCGCTGCTGGACGTCTTCCAGCGCCCGCGCGACGCGTTCGACACGGTTGCCGAGACTCTGGTGGCGGCCGCCGGCGGCATCCCGGCCGAGCTGCGGCGTTTGAGCGAGTTATCGCTCCTCGTGGCCGAAGATGCCCATGCCCGTGTTTCGCCGGAAGCCCTGCGATCGGTCCTCGACGAGCTACGTGGACTGCGATTTTCGGCATAGCGCCGCAGTGAGTCGACGCCACATCACTGCCAGGTTGCCGCTCCGGGTTGAGCGGCCAAAGATGTAAGTCATTTATTCCAAGTGACTTGCGTTCCGGCCTGGAAGCCAGCGTGCGAGGCTCCGTTCTTTCGCCGAACCCCGCAACCGCGCGGAGCGGTCGCCGAGGTCCGCAGTATTAACCAATTCTACATTTTCATATCACACAAACCACACGTTCGGCTTGTAGGGTCTCTCAATTCAGTTTGGACCTTCCCGTAGCGATCATGCCGCGCGGACTGTGCCCCCGTGCTTAGGCGCAGCCCCCCCAATGTTGAGCGTCACGTAGAGCTGGCTCTGAGTGTCTCCCTGGCTTGTCGGGCTCGAGAGAGTTCGGCCAGGTTCACTCGAATCGCAAGCGGGGCTTAGCAGACTCGAAACTTCCGGCCACAGTCGGCTCTTGCAGACTCGGTCGACAAGTCGGGCCGAATTGGGCCAGCCTTCGAAGGGAGAATCAAGAAGTGAGCGGGCAGATGTTTCGAGGGCCGCGCCGGGCCGTCATTGCGATGGGCTTGTCGTGTGTCGTCTTCGCCTCATCGTGTGGCAGGTCGAAGATTCCCGAGATTCAGGGCAAGCTCCCTGTTTTCCCGGTTAGGGGGAAGTTGCTCTTGGATGGCAAGCCGCTTCCCAATGCCAATCTTGTTTTCCACCCGACGACGCCGCTGCCCAAGGACGCGTCGCAGATGCTGCCGCGTGGGCGCACGAACGAAGAGGGTGCCTTCGCGCTCACCACTTACTCCGACAACGATGGCGCGCCCGCGGGAAAATATCGGGTGACCGTCTCCTATCGAGGCATCCATCAAAACCAACGAACGAACGAAGAACCGGACTTGATGCCGCCCGCTTACCGGAATCCTCGGGCCAGCATGCTGAAAGCCGAAGTCCAGGAGGGGGACAATGATCTTCCCGCGTTGGAAATCAAGCTGACGCCGGAGCAGCAACAGGCACTGAATGAAGCTACGTCGGAGTCGGAGTAGTTCTGACATTCGTTCTTGACTGCCGCGACCGCCCGCTCGCGGGTGGCTTTAGTGTACGTAGAAGTTCAACAAATTCTTTAAGGGGGAAGTCGATGTCGTTACGGGTCAGACGTGGTTTCACGCTCATTGAACTGCTGGTGGTGATTGCCATTATCGCCACCCTGATCGCCCTGCTGTTGCCCGCCGTTCAAGCCGCGCGCGAAGCGGCGCGACGCTCACAGTGCCGCAATACCCTCAAACAGTGGACGTTGGCCCAGCACAACTACGCCGACGTGAACCATGGGTTCGCCCCCGGAAAGATGCTCGCGAACGGCGCTTGGGGCGGCCCAGGCTGCAAAGGCACGAAAGGGAAGGTCGACGGAAACGCCAACGGACTGACCTGGGGCCAGGAACCGCCGGCAGGATTTGGAGCACCCGCCGACAAGTGTTCGGACGGCTGGTCGAACTGCTTCGTCAGCACGCTTCCTTACATCGAGCAAGGCAACTACAGCAAGGGCTACCACTCGAACCTGCCGTGGTGCCACCCGACGAATGTAACCTACGCAATCAACAATCCGATCCCGCTGCTCATATGCCCTTCGGCGCCGGATAGCGGCACGCGCTTCGACGTCTGGTGGTGCATCAGCCCCGAGCCAGCGGTTCCAATGAACACGCTGCAGGCAGGTATCCCCGCGATCGATTACGCCACTCCCTGCTCCGCGGTTGATGACCTCTTCTACCAGGTCAATGGCCTGACCCGGCCCGGCGACACGGGCGCGGCCCTCGCGACCGGATACGATCAAGTTGGCGATTCGGCGATCAACGGCGGCGTCATCCGGCTCAAAAATATCACCGACGGCCTGAGCAACACGGTCATGTACACGGAATGCGCGGGAAAACCCTGGCACTGGAGCAAGGGTGGCAAGATTCTGTACTCGATCGAAAAGACCGACAACGTCACTTCGTCGTTCATTCCCGGTCCGGGCGGTTATTCGATGCACATGGATGCCGTTGCTTGGACGGCGCCCGAAACGCCCTGCTGGAAGGTCGACGGGTACGCTTATCCCGCTCTGATCAATGAGAGCGGACAGTGCGCAATTAACTGCAACAACAAGAACGAGATCTTCTGCTTCCATCCCGGGAGCTGCCCGTTCGCCATGTGCGATGGCTCGGTCCGGTTTGTGAGCGAGAACATGGATAACAGGATCCTCGCCGACCTGATCACAGCGCGTGACGGGAACTCGACCATCTTCGGTGATGGCGGCGGCGAATAGTGCGATTTCGGCTGAGTCGCCCAGGCGGGTCTTTCCCGCCTGGTCGACGACGCCACGTCGAACAGTGAAGCCCCCGCGGCTTCGCGTCGGCCGCAATCCTTTCTGATCATCTAAGACGCGCTTCTACTCGGCGCGCCGGTCGTCGCTGCGACCGGCGCGCCCTTTTTTTGAAGGTATCGCTATGAACAAAACTTGGCTTTCTGCCTCAACCGCCCCCCGGCTGCTGGCCGCCGGATTTTTGGTGGGCTGCCTGGTCGGCCTCGCAAGCCCCGCACGCGCGGATGAGCAAATCCAATTTCTCGGGAAAGTGGAATTACCGGCGGGGACCATGGATAAGTCGGGATTGACCGACGTGCTGCAGGGCAACGTGCCTCACAATCAGCTCGGGGGTCTCTCGGCGCTGGAGTATTCCGGGCGCGACGACGTCTACTATGTCCTGCCCGACCGGGGACCGGGGGACGGCAGCGCGCGCTACCGTTGCCGCTGGCAGATGATCGAACTCAAGCCTCCTGCCGCCCCGCACTCGAAGGGTTCGGCCCGCGTAGTCGGGACGACGCTGCTCACCGCGTCGGATGGCAAGCCGCTGCTTGGCGTCTCGACCGCGTTCGATCCGAAACGACCCGATGGCAATCATCGGTTCGACCCGGAAGGCATCCGACTCGGTCCTTCAGGCTCGGTGTACATCTCCGATGAGTACGGCCCGTACGTCTTCGAATTCGATTCGACCGGGCACCAGATTCGCGCTCTCAACGTGCCGGCCCGGTATTCCATCGCCCACCCCGCGGCAAGCAAGGAAGAAGAGCTTAGTGCCAATAAATCGGGTCGAGTGCCGAACGCCGGCTTCGAGAGCCTGGCCATCAGCCGTGACGGCAAGCGGGTCTACGCACTGATTCAACTACCGCTTCTGCAGGACGGGAAACGATCGAAGAAGGGCAAGATCAAAGGCCTCAACTGCCGATTGTTGGAAATCAACCTGGCTGATGGCGCGACCCGCGAGTTTTTGTACCAACTGGAAGGCGATGGAAACAAAACGTGTGAAATGCTGGCTGTCGATGATCACCGCTTCCTGGTGATTGAGCGCGATGGACAGGAGGGGCAGAGCGCGGCCTTCAAGAAGATCATGAAGATCGACCTCGCGGACGCCAGCGACGTCAGCTCGATTGAGTCGTTAGCCCCCAAGCAGCTGCCCCAAGGCGTTAAACCCGTCCGCAAGTCGGTGTTCATCGATTTGCTCGACTCGCGTTACGGCCTTGCCGGCCCGCACCTCGCACAAAAGCAGGAAGGCCTCGCCTGGGGGCCGTCGCTGCCCGACGGGCGCAAGCTGCTCTGGGTCTGCGTCGACAACGACTTCAAGCCCCGCACATCGTGCGAGTTCTACGCGTTTGCCGTCCGGCAAACCGACTCGCAGGCTCGACGCTGACGCAAAAAGAACTCCAATCTGGCCTCGAGGGGGACGCGATTCAGTACCCGGTACGAATCACGTAGCCCCCCGGGAGCCGGCGGAGCATTCGCTTCATCTCGAGCACAGTCAGGGTCGCCAGAACCCGGGACGATTCGAGGGCCGAATCGCGGACGATTTCATCGATCAATCGCGGATCGACAGTGACGAGATTGAGGATTGTCCGCTCCTGCTCACTGAGACTCAGCTCCCGCGGTGAATGAACGCTTTCGGTCTCTGAGCGTTTGACCGGCGAGAGGAGCGGCCCGAGCGCTTGGAGCACATCGTCGACGCCTCGAACAAGCGGCACGCCGTCGCGAATCAGGTCGTGGCAGCCTTCGCTGGTCAGGCTGTCAATCCGCCCCGGCAAGGCAAAAACTTCGCGTCCCTGTTCCAGCGCGTGCCGCGCCGTGTGCAAGGCCCCACTGGTGCGCGTGGCCTCGATGATGATCACGCCCAGCGACATCCCGCTGATGATCCGGTTTCGTTGCGGGAACAGTCCGGCAATCGGTTCTTGGTCCAGGCAGGACTCGGAGACAACTCCCCCCTGCTCCGCGATCTGAGCCGCCAGCTCTTTGTGCTCTGGTGGATAGACTTTGGCTAAGCCCGTCGCGGCAACGGCGATCGTGCGTCCGCCGACCTCCAACGCTCCGCGATGAGCGGCTGCGTCGATGCCGCGAGCCAACCCGCTGATCACGGTCGCCCCAGCCCGTGCGAGCGCGCTGGCAAACCGCTCGGCCTGCTGCCTGCCATAGACCGAGCAGCGACGCGAGCCGACGATGGCGACGGCCACCTCGTCCCGCGGTTCCAGACAGCCGCGGCAATAGAGCACGCTCGGCGGATCGCAGATCTGCGCGAGCATGCGGGGATACGCGGGCGCCGCTTTTCGCAGCAACTGAATGTTGGCCTGGCGGCAGCGCTCAATCTCGCGGATCGCGGCGTCGGCGTTTCGATGCTCGACGATCGCTGCCGCCAGCTTGGGTCCGATTCCGTCGACTTGTTGCAGCTCGGCGAGGCTCGCCTGCAAGATCGCGGACGGAGTACCAAAGGCGGCCTCGAGCGTTTGCTGCAGGCGCGGGCCGATGCCCGGAACAAGATTGAGCCGCAGAGCGTCGATCAGGTCGGAATCGTCGGGCTCGTTCCTCTGGAAAGGAAGTCCGGCCGACGGTGGAGCCGACATGACGGGTCCTCGGGCTATTCCGGCTTCAAGATGTCGGAGAGCACAGACCGCACGACCGCTTCGGGAACGGGGTCGACCAATTCGACTTGCCCCATCGAGGCCGGCAAGACAAACCGCAGTCTTCCCGCGATTGATTTCTTGTCCAGCCGCATGCGATCAAGCGCAACCTCGACGTCGAGCGAATTGGGAGGAAGGGCGGTCGGAAGCCGAACCGCTTCGAGCAACCGAATGAGCCTTTGTGTGACCGACGAGTCGACGCGGCCCAACCGTTCGGCAAGTCCGCTGGCATGCACCATGCCGATCGCGACCGCTTCGCCGTGCAGCAGGGTTCCATACCCCAGGAGCGCCTCGTAGGCATGGGCAAACGTGTGACCGTAATTGAGGAGTGCCCTCAGTCCGGTAAGCTCCTGCTCGTCTTGTTCGACGATGCCGGCCTTGAGCTGGCAGCTCCGCGAGATTACGTGACGCAGAACGTCGGGCTCGCGCGCGTTGAGATCGTCGACATGCGCCTCCAAATACATGAAGAAATCGAGATCGAGACTGGCGCCATATTTGATGACCTCAGCCAGGCCGCTGCGATAGTCGCGTTCGGCCAGCGTCGCCAGAGTGGCTGTGTCGATAAACACTCCGATCGGCTGGTGAAAAGAACCGATCAGATTCTTTCCGCGCGGGTGATTGACGCCGACCTTCCCCCCCACTGAGCTGTCGACCTGCGCCAAGAGCGTGGTGGGAACTTGCACGAACGCAAGTCCGCGTGCGTAAGTGGCGGCCGCGAAACCCGCCGTGTCTCCCACGACTCCGCCTCCGACGGCGACGACGATCGTGCCTCGATCGGCCTTCATTTCTGCCAGCGCGTCGTAAATCCTGGCTGCCGATTCCAGGGTTTTCGACTGTTCCCCTGGCTGCAGCTCGACGCGGATGGTCGTCCATCCGGCCTGCTTGAGGCTCTCCTCCGCACTCCTGGCGTGCGTTGAGCTAATGTGGCCATCGGTGACAATCAAAGCCTTACCGCCGGATGAGGAATCGGCGGGAAACCGCGGATGTTTGCAAGTCCACTTATTGAGGCGCTCGGCCCACGTGGCCAGCTGTCCTGTGACGATCACAATTTCGTAGCTACGCGACCCAAGCGAGACCGGAACCGTTAAGGAGCTTGGGTTGGTGACGTCAGCGGAGGTCATACCGGCTAATTCTCGGCGGGGCAAACAGTCGCAGACGGCGGCACTTGTCGAAATCCACGTGAATCGAATCGTCTCGATTTGAGGTCGATTCTAATTGAGTGGCGGGCGCGGGTCACGAATAACGGCGCCAATCGTGAATCGACTGCGCGGAAACCGGTGCCCCGGGGGCACGGGCGCCCAACAGCCCCTAAATTCCCGGCGTAGAATCGAGAGAGCGCCAATTCCATGCACTGACATTGATATTGCCAGGGGTAAGGGAATTGCGATAATTCTGGGTGCTCACCGAAAATGTGGCATCCGCGTGGAAGTGGCCCTTTGGCTTGGGGTCGCGCTGACTCAAGCCGTCTAACGCCCAGTTCCCATTTCCTCACAAGTTGATTACCGGACCAGGGATGGTCGCACCCCCCGCACCTCGCGGACTGCGAATCCATTCCAGTCGGACGAGGCGCCTTGAAATGCGCGGTCCCGACAGCCGGAAACGGGGACCGAGCATAAGATTTGGGCAGCACAAGGAGTGGTTCCGTGGGAGACGCTCGCGCCGTCCTCGAACGTATCTCGAAGTCTCAGAACTTCGACGGCTATCGCCAGGAACACTGGCATGGCTCGTTCGACGAATATCTCGACATCGTTCGCAAGAACCCCAGGGTCACGCGCACGGCCTATCAGCGGCTGTACGACATGATCCTCTCCTATGGCACCACGCCGGTCGAGGGGAGCAAGGACGGCTGGATCCGTTATCGCTTCTTCGACGACCCTGATAACGGCGGGGCCGACGCCATCTTCGGCCTCATCCGGCCGCTGATGGAGATCGTCAACGTCTTTCGCAGTGCCGCGCTCAAATACGGCAGCGAACGTCGTGTTTTGCTGTTGCACGGTCCGGTCGGCAGCTCCAAAAGC
>DASZIA010000010.1:0-20271 GCA_035949535.1 Planctomycetaceae bacterium
GCCCGGCGACGTCGATTTCGCCCTCGACTTCCGCCTTCAGCCGGCGCACGAACGCTTCGACGTCGCCAGCCACGAGCGTAGCGTTCGCGCCAACCGACTTGAGCGAGCGTGACACGACCCATTTCGGCTGCGCCCGCCACACCGCCGCGAAGTCGTGGTCGCCCACATCCCAGTCCGGCTGATCCTCGTCCCAGTAACGCATCACTTCGTACATACGACGACCGAGCAAATTGCCGGCCAGGCCGCGGACGTGATCGTTGAAATGACGACTGAGCGCAACATCGGGCGGCGGCAATTCCAGCCCGCCCGCGAGGCCCGCGACGTAGCCGTCCGATCCAGGCCCGCCCGCGACGCCAGCGACGTAGCCGTCGAGCGATTGCATCATTCCGAATACGAGCTTTCCCATTCCCTCACACCTCCGCATCGGTTTCCCGCAGGGTAGCTCAGGATGCCCGGAATTCAGCTTCGGTCTCGAGCTCGCCCAAGATCCACAAGTCGCCCTGACTCGACAGTCAGGGCCTCTTCGACATCCTCAGGTGAGAAGATCGGTCGAATCTCGACATCCGAATCCACGGGCATCGGGTTCGGGCAACGCTTGAGCCAGGTCACGGCTTCTTCCATCGATTTCACCTCCCAAATCCAATAGCCGGCGACCAACTCTTTGGTTTCGGCAAAGGGGCCGTCCGTGACGGTGCGGTCCTTTCCGGAGAAGTGAACGCGAACGCCTGTTGAACTTGGCTTCAAGCCTTCGCCGACGAGCATGATGCCTGCCTCGACCAGTTCATCGTTGAATTTCCCCATCTCTTCCATCTTTTGGCGGATCGGCATCACGCCAGACTCGGATTCCTTGCAGGCCTTGACGAGCACCATGACTCTCATGTTCTGTCCTTTCACTTGTGCGCACGATGGCTCTTCTTTGGTTCTCGGTAAACAGATTTGCCGAGCGCTCACTTTATGGTCGAACGGGCCGGGACGAAATCGACACCCGGAACGAAATTTCTCAAAAAAACTGGCTCAGGGTCAGTTCCTTGATTCGCGCCGCCAAATGGTGACGCTCAGCGTCTACCTCTGCCGCGATCAGGCGACCGGAACCGTCGCCCACGAGACGCCGCTGTGGGAAGCGTGGATCCAGGAACGCTTGCCGATGCCGCGGAGCCGAGCAAGAGCGACTGACCGCGTCGTTCATCCACGGCGGTTCCTTGATGTCAGAGCGAGTCGAGATCACAGTGGTCTGAACAGTGATCTGAACGAATGGTGTCGGCATCCATCGAAGCTCTGTCAGCGGCTGGTGGCGGTCTGCGTTAGACCGCTCCCTTCCGCCATTTCTCGGAGGCAATCATGAAGGCGATCCTTTCAGTGGCGGTATTCGGAGGGGCGTTGGTACTCGGAGTCTGCGGCCTCGCACGCGCGGCCGACAAGGTAGAACCGGTCGGGAAGTGGAAGTGCGAATATGAGATCGGCGATCAGAAGCGGACGTCCACTTTGATGATCAAGAAGGACGGGGACAAACTCGCCGGGACGATGAGCTGGCCCAACCAGAAGGAGACGAAGCTCAAAGACTTGAAGCTGAAGGACGGCACTCTCACGTTCACCGCCGTGCGGAAGCTCCAGGACAACGAGATCACCGTCGAGTACACGCTGACGATTGACGGGGACAAGCTCAAAGGGAAAGGCGCGGCGGAATTCGGGGGCCAGAAGCAGGATTTTGATATCAGCGGGAAGAGGGAGAAGAAAGACAAGTAGGGAGAAAAGGAGTCGCATTCCCGTCGTTGCGCGCTCGCAGCCTGGTTCCCGCTCCCGTATTGGGAGGGGGTTAGCAGTCCGTTAGACCGACAGACGCGCGTCACCGCCGATATCGACGTCCCGTGTGGCCCATGGGCTATAGACCATCACTCGAACCCCACGAGGCACACCCTGATCGTTGAAGCACAGGTAACCATCAACGGATCCAAGGCGGCGGCGATCTGGGCCGCAATCGCCAACATCGAGAACGCCTCGGAAACCATCAGTGGAATCGAAAGCATTGAGGTTCTCGCAATTTCTGGTAACTCTGCCGCTCTCGCCGCTTCGAGCGCAAAAGAATTCCCACCGCAAACTGAGTCTACTGGTCCGTCTACGACAAAAAGGTGGATTCAGGGTGGCACTGGCGGCTTGTCCGCCAGTGGGCTCGTTTAGAACGCGCGATCAAGACACTGGCGGACAAGCCGCCAGTGCCACCCACTAAATTGGTGTGGACAAACCACTACGGTGGGTCTTGGCAAGTAGCGGAGGAGGGACTTGAACCCCCGACACGCGGATTATGGATCCGCTGCTCTAACCAACTGAGCTACTCCGCCAAAATCTTGGGTCCGGCCCTACGGCTGGCCGGCGCGTAAGTATCCGAGGCCTTTTCCTGAATTGCAAGCCGTGCTTACGCGCTCCGCTAAACGAATTGCGGCGGGATCCGCATCCTAGTATGAGACCCCATCACAGGGCCGGTTCGGGGGCCGTTCTGGTTGCCCAGGCCGGCCGCTGGGGAATTTCCCAGGCCCACACACCGTCAAGATCTTGGCCGCGGATTCCTTGATCCGGATAGCGCCAAGCGGCGTTGAGTGTGATATTCTCGAAAAACCTGCGCCTCACTCCTCGGGAGAGCAAGAACGCCCGCGGCGAGACCAGTCGGGTCTGCCGCCAACTCTCTGCCGCGATGAGCGTTGCCGCCAAAGCCGGAGCCGCCCATGAATCAGTTTGAAGCCTGGATTGCCCGGCAACGGCGACGCTTGTCGCTCGGCGTGTTTCTGACGGCATTCGCGGACGCGATGGCGGTGTTTCTCTTGGTGTTCGGCAGCTCCGTCCTGCTGGTCAAGCTCGCGCGTCCCGGGATGTGGCCGGCCGTCCTGTGGCTGGCCGCCCTAGCCGTTCCGCTCACTTTGGGGGCTTGTTGGTACAGTTGGCGTAGAAATTTTTCACGGCGACAGGCGGTCGCCCTGCTCGACTCGCGAACCGGTGCGAATGGACTGCTGATGAGCTTGTGTGAGACGGCCGATTCCGACACGGCGGAGAGCGGTTGGGCCGAGCGATTGGCTGCGTGGAATCCGAATTGGCGCAGCGGTCTGCCGCGGCTCTGGCCCGTCCGCGCCGCCCGGCGGCTGTGGCTGCCGGCCCTGTTTGTTGTGGGCTGCTGTTGCGTTCCTCTGCGTGAAGCTCGCACGGAAAGTCTGCGCACCAACTTTGTGGGGACGCAGGCCGCCGAGTCCCTGGCCGACTCGCTGCAGGTCCTGCGCGAGAGTGAAGTGCTCGAACAAAAGGAGTCGCAGGACCTCCAACAGGCGATCGACAAGCTGAGAGAAGAGACGAAGACCACGCCCCTCACGCACGAGTCGTGGGAAGTCGTCGATTCGTTGCGGGAAACGATGCGCGTGCGGGCTGAGGAATCGATGATGGCCGCGTCGAAAGCCCAAGACGCGCTGGAACGCCTGTCCGCCGACGCCGACAAGAGCCAGTCGTCCCTGTCGGCCGAGCGCCGCGATCAGCTCGAACAGGAAGCGATCGAATCGCTGCGTAAGTTGTCGAAAGACGGCCGCTTCAGCAAGGCCTCGCCCGAGCTTCAGAAAAAGTTGCAGCAGCTCATGAAAGACAAGCACATGAGCCTGCCGAAGGACGCCAAAGAGCGCGAAAAGATGCTGAGCGATCTGAAAAAATTCCTCAAAGACGAATCGGAAAAACTGTCGAAGTGCCGCGGCAAGGAAGCTGACCGCGATTCTGAGAACGAGGATTCCGACGACCGCGACCGCGGCGGCACGCGCGGCGGCGACGCGACGAAGCTCACCTGGGGAGACGAGGCCGAGGCAAACGGCGCAAAGTTCAAAGAAGTCATTTTGCCGCCGGGAACCCCCGACCAGCCCGACAAAGAAATTCTCTCACAAAGCGCGTCAGCCCCGCAGGTCGAGCCGGCAGCCAACGCACCTCGAACGGCTGGCCAGGCGTCCGGCGCTGAGACCGGTCGCCAAACCTGGAACCGCACGCTGGCGCCGCGTCATCGGGCCGCCGTGCGCAGCTACTTCGATTCGCGTTCGGCAGGCCGCACAGACCGCTGAGGATTTGCATGCCAGGGCTTGATTCGCCTCCGCTCGCCCGAGGGCCCCTCGACGGAAGGACCGACAGTCCCGCCAATTCAGGCTGAATCCGGGTGTTGGCGAGTCGAACGACCTGGTCAGCGCGCTCAAACCGGAATCAATCTGCGGAACAAGGAACTCGGTGACGAATTTGAGTCAACTCCTCGACGAGCCTCGCCCGACTGCGCCTTCTCCCGTGCGCTTACTAAGCCCCGCCGAAGTGCAGGAAGCGCACGCCCAAGCGCAGCGGCTGCTCGACGGTCTGGGGACTTCCATCCTCGGGCAGCGAGAACTGCTGGAACTGGTCGTGATTTGCCTGCTGGCCCGCGGGCACGTTCTGCTCGAGGGCTTGCCCGGATTAGGGAAAACCGAGCTGGTCAAATCGCTGGCGTCACTCTTGGGGCTCGAATTTCGCCGCGTGCAGTTCACGCCGGACTTGTTGCCGGGAGACATCATCGGCTCGCCGATTTTGGAGGAACAGGGAGGGGCCCGAAAGCTCGTGTTCCACCGCGGCCCCGTGTTTGCCAACCTGGTATTGGCCGACGAGATTAATCGCGCCACGCCGAAGACGCAGTCCGCCCTGTTGGAGGCGATGCAGGAACATCGCGTGACGGTCATGGGAGAATCGCACGCGCTGCCCAAACCCTTCTTTGTGCTGGCGACTCAAAACCCGATCGAGCTGGAAGGGACGTACCCTCTGCCCGAAGCGCAGCTCGATCGGTTTACGTTCAAGGTCAACGTCGAAGCGGTCTCCTCTTCGACGCTCGAGGAAATTATTTCGACGCGCAAGCACGGGCGCGCCCCAAAGCTGTCGGTTGCCGTTTCGGCCGCGGAACTCAACCGGCTGTTCGAATTGACCGACATGATTCATTTGCCGTCGGCCGTCGCCAATTACATCGCCCGCCTGGTGAGTTCCAGTCATCCAAAGTCGGACACTGCGCCCGACGAAGTTCGTCGATTCGTGCGGTTTGGCGCTTCCCCGCGGGCCGCCATTGCGCTCGCGGAGACAGCCCGCGGCTCGGCCCTGTTGGCCGGCCGTCCGAATGTCAGCTTTGACGACGTGCGCCGGGTGACGCCCAGCGTGTTACAGCATCGGCTGTTGCTCGATTACGGGGCGCGTCTCGAGGGGTGGACCACCGTGCGGCTCATCGAGCGACTCCTGGAGTCGGTGCCTCAGGTCGACCGTTCGCTTCCCGGAGACCTAAGAGCGTGAAGCGTTATCGAATCCGACCGAGAATCTGGCTGCTTGGCACGCGGAGCGTTGCCCGGTGTGTGGGCCGAACGCGGGCAGCCGCAATCCTCGCGATTCTCGCAGTCTTCTCGGTACCGACCGCATTTGGGTCCGGCAACGAGCGGACGTCGAATGGCGACGATTTGACCATTCGCACCGATACCCGCTGGGCCGGCGGAGTTGAAGGGGGGTACTTACCCATCCGGGTGCGTGTGAGTAACCTTGGAGCGCCGCGCGACCTGTCCTTCGAATTCGAGCCCTCTGCTGATGCCAGCAAGGCAGTCCGGGCGCGGCGTGTGATTGGCGTCGAACAGAACGCCACGGTCCACTTCACGCTGCCGATACCGCTCGTTGCTTCCCGCGACGGAACGTTGCACGTGTATGAAGGCGCGCGGGAGCTGAAAGCGCACAGTCGGCCGATCTCGGTCCCCTCGGGGATGGCGATGAGCCCCTCGCCGCCGGCGATTCTCGTCATCTCGCCGGCCGCGGTCGAGTGTGGTCGGTTCGTCGACGCGTCGAATCACCTCGTCGCAAGCACGCCGGCCGGCCGCTTTGGTCGGATTGGGACGGTCGACTCGTCGCTCTTGGCTGAGGTCGTGCAGTCCACGCTCTTACCCGAATCGTGGATCGATTACTCCGGGCTCGACTTTTTAGCCATCTCGCGAGAAGAGCTCGAACGGCTCGAACATCCTGTGCGAACGGCAATCATCAAATGGGTTCAATCTGGCGGCAATCTTCTCGTTTACGAGGTGGGCCCTGACGCCCAGGCTATGACGCGCCTCGACCGCCTGATCGAGGCGCCCCAACAGCCGGCCGGTGCGGCCACATGGCAAAGTGCCGTGCCGTCTGAACGGCCCAGCGGCGAGATCAAAGACGAAGCGCCCGAGGAGACACCATTCTCATTTCCGGGCACCCCGGCGCGAATGAGTCGGCCGAAGCCGTCAAAGCCTGTCGACAAAACAGCCAAGCCTGCCGAGTCACCCTGGAAGGGGGGCAAGGATGCGTTTCGTCACCGCGAGTTGATGCTGGGAACAGTCTACGCCTTTCGCGAGAACCCTTTTCCCGGCACGATCAACGATTGGCTCTGGCTGTGCAAATCGGGTGGAGAGGAGCGGTGGTCTTGGACAACACGGCACGGGACATCGCCCCACATGGGGACCAAGGATTTCTACAAGTTCATGAACGCGGGAATCCATGGCGTTCCAACGATTGCCTTTCTGGTCCTGATCACTCTTTTCAGCATCCTGATCGGGCCGGTCAACTACGTTTACCTGTCCCGCAAGAGGATGCTTTGGCTCCTGTTGTTTACCGTACCGGTGATGGCCGTCACCACCAGCCTGCTGTTGCTCGGGTATTCGGTGGCCGCGCATGGTTTTTCGATCAAATCGCGCATCCGCAGCCTCACGGTCCTTGATCAGCGCAATCAGACCGCCGTGACGATGGCGCGGCTCGCGCTCTTCGCGGGGGTTGCGCCCTCGGGCGGGATGCGGTTCTCTCCGGAAACGGCCGTCTTCCCCGTCATCCCCACGACCAACGAGCCGACCGGCGGATACGTCGATTGGACCCAAACGCAAAATCTCGCTTCCGGCTGGCTGCCGGCGCGCACGCGCACGCAGTTCTTCACAGTTCGCAATGCCGAGCAAAGGTCCCGCGTCGAGCTCAAGTCGGCGGCGGATAAATCCGTCGAGTTCTGGAACGGCCTTCCCTGGGAATTGGAGATGCTCGTGGTTACCGACGACGCCGGACGTCTGTATCTCGCGAGATCGGTCGCCGCCGGGGCGACGATTGGGCTCTCGGAGCCCTCGGCCGATGACTTGAAAGGATTTGTCGAGCTCCTCAGACGCAACGCACCCGCTGTGCCGGCCGGTTTCGTCGAGCCGACGCCCAGCGCCTTTGGCGGTCCCCGCGCCTATATGACCTATGCCATGCGCGGTTCAATGGCGACCGAGTTTGCCTCGAATCTGATGGAACGCCGGATCGCCCGATGGTCCATAGACCTTCCTCAAAAGCGGGGGCTCGCGCCGCGCTCGTACGTGGCCGTCGTGCGGGAAAATCCGGGAGTGGAGACGGGCGTTTCCTCGACGACGGATCAACTGAGTCTGCATCTCTTGAACGGATATTTTTAATCCCTGGTTGCCGGCCCAATGAGCAACGGTCAATCCCAAGTGAGCACGCTCCCCGCTGTCCCCGCCTGTGACGGGAATGGGACGCCGGCGATCGAGTTTCGCCATCTGCACCGCTATTTCGGCCGCCTGAAGGCGGTCAACGACGTTTCCTTTCGCGCGTATCGCGGGCAGGTGATTGGGTTCATCGGGCCCAACGGCGCGGGCAAAACGACCAGCATGCGAATCCTGGCCACGCTCGATGTGCCGACGTCGGGCGACGCGTTCATCAACGGCTACTCGGTGATCGACGATCCGGACAAGGTCCGTAAAATCGTCGGGTTCATGCCGGACAGTTTTGGCAAGTACGCCAACATGAACGTGCTCGAGTACATCGACTACTTCGCGCGGGCGTACAACTTGGCGCCTCGAGCGCGCCGCGACGCGGTCGAACGCGTGCTCGTCTTCACCGAGCTCAAAAAGCTCGTCGAGAAGCCGATCACCGCCTTGTCGAAGGGCATGTCGCAGCGACTGGGCCTCGCGCGCACGCTGATCAACGATCCGGCCGTCCTGATTCTCGACGAGCCGGCCGCCGGACTCGATCCCCGCGCGCGAATCGAACTTCGCGAACTGGTGCGGCTCCTGGCCCGCGAGCTGAAGAAGACCGTGCTCATCAGTTCCCACATCCTGACGGAGCTGGGAGAGATCTGCGATTCGGCGGCCATCATCGAGGCCGGCCGGATCCTCGCGAGCGGAACGATCGACGAGATCCAGCAGGCGCAGCGCGCCACGCAGGGACGCGCGACGGGAACGGCCGTCTCGGTGCGAGTGATCCGCGACGTCGATCGCCTCGAGCGGCTACTCTTGGAACAGCCCCAGGTCACCGGCGTGACCGTCGTCGCTCAGACCGCCGCGTTCGAGTTCGCCGGCGACGATGCCGCCTTGTGCAGTCTGTTGAGGCACTTGGTTCGCGAAGAACTCGACGTCATTGAATTCCGCGGCCGGAGCGAGACCCTCGAGGACGCCTTCCTGGCGATCACCAAGGGAATCACCCAATGAGCGCCCTCAATAGTGCGATCGGACGGCTGGAAGCCGTCGGGGACCATTGCAACGCGATCGTCGTCAAAGAGGTGCGGCAAGCCCTCAAGAGCCGCCAGTTCGTTGGCACGTTCGTGCTGTTGCTGATGGTGGCCTGGGGCGGGTCGATCTTCGGCGTTTCGATGTCGGGCGATTCGATCGAGTATGGCTCGTCGGCCCAAGGGTTCTTCATCCTCTTTTTTCTGATCCTGTGCGTGGCGTCGCTGATCATCGTGCCTTTCGCGGCATTTCGCAGCATCGTTGAGGAGCGGGCCGAAAACACGCTGGAGCTCGTGCAGATCACGGCGCTTTCGCCGCGGCAGATCATTTGGGGCAAATCGCTCAGCGCGCTGGTGCAGGTGCTGGTCTACTTCTCGGCAATTACGCCGTTCATTGCGTTTACCTCACTGCTTCCCGGTTTCGACGTTGTGCACACGGCCTTTGACCTGGGGGCGCTTTTGATTGCGTCGTTCGCCTTTTCGTCGGTCGCGCTGGCGATCGGAGCGCAAACCAAGAACAAGATTTCGCAATCGTTCGGATCGTTGGGCGTGATCGTGCTGGCGATCATCGGCACAATCACCTTTGTGCAGCTCTCCTTTGCCTTGGGCATCGTCATGACGCTTGATGATGCCGAGACCTGGTGGCTGATCGGCTTTGCTGTTTTTCTGGCGCTGTCGACTTCGTACCTTTGCCAGCAAATCGGCATTGCGCAACTGACGTTCGAGTCGGACAACCGCAGCTCGGGAATTCGGCTGACGGTGACCGTGCAGTGGTTCGTGAGCTGGCTGGCGGTGTTGGGGACGACGCTGTTCCCCACTCACGGCGATATTTCTCTGCTCGCGCTGGTGGTCCTCTCCGCGATTTACATCACGCTCGCCGGATTGTTCGTGACCGCCGAAGGGGAGGGACTTTCGCGCCGTGTCAGTCGGGGCTTTCCGCGATCGCGCTTTCTGCGCGCGCTGTGGGTGCCATTTCTGCCGGGCGGAACACGGGGGCTGATCTTCGGGCTTTCTTCCCTGGCACTCATGTCGGCGCTGGCTGCGACTGCCGTCGCACTCGGAGTGGAGAAGACATACGGGCACTCGAAGTTCGACGACATGCACGCCGCCGGCACGATGGTCGCCTACGGCGTGATTTACCTGGGCGCCGGCGCGTTTTTGACTCGAACGTTTCGCCGGGTGATGTCGAACTTTTCGCCGGGGCACCTCTTAGCGGCGCTGGTGCTGATCAATCTGCTCCTGATCGTGCTCGAGTTCCTGTGGCATTTCATTTCGCGATTTCAGGGCGAAGGCTTTCAACCGATCGACATCGTGAATCCGTTTCTGACCTATGATGCCATCGTTGGGCATAAATCCGGGTCGGACATTGCGGGCGTGCTGGCTGCAATCTTGGCCGTCCTTGCGCTGGCGCTCAATCTGCGGGCGATGGTGCGGGCCACGCGTGACGTCTTGCACAACCCCGTCCGTGCCCAGATCGAGCTCGAGGCTGCCCGTCGCGAACAGGGACACCTTGTCCCGCTGGATCGGGAAGCGCTCGAAGCCGAAGCCGAAGCCGCGGCTTCGTGAAGCAGGCGCGATCATGAAATCCGTGCGGCACGATCCCGAAGTTCAGCAGGCGCTCGCCGCCTTTCGCCTGGCTTCGCCCCGATTGCCGGTCGCCGGCTCTTCGGGGGAATTGCTCGGCCGCGGGACGGGAAGCTCGCTCGAATTTCAGGAGTATCGCGAGTACTTGCCCGGCGACGATATCCGCCACGTCGATTGGTCGGCCTATGCGCGCAGCGACGCCCTGATGGTTCGGCTCTACCGCGACGAGATCAGCCCGCGCACCGAGATTCTGCTCGATGCCAGCCGCTCGATGACGACCGGCGGCGAAGCGAAACCCCAAGTGGCCCGTCAGCTGGCGGCGGTTTTTGCGCTCTTGAGCGCTCGAGTCGGCGGTCGCCCGACGGTGGTCCTGCTCGACGACGCGCGACCCTCGCGAACGCTGGCCCTCGATGCCCTCGAGAACCTCTCTGCCCTTCCTTTTTCCGGAACGGCGACGCTCAACGAGCTTGTGGCCGAGAACGTGGTGCCGCTCAAACGCCAGGCGGTGCGGATCGTCGTTTCCGATTTCCTATTTCCGCACGATCCCGATATGCTCGTGCGCCGTCTGTCGCGCGAATCGGGCGCGCTCTGGCTGATTCAACTGTTAAACGAATGGGAGGCCGATCCGTCACCGAGCGAAGGCCGCCGATTGATCGACGTCGAGACGCAAGGCGCCGTCGATCTGCTGCTCGATCGCAAAACGGTTGCGGGTTATCGGGAACGTCTCGCGCGTCTTCAGGAAGGCCTCGGCCGCAGTTGCCGCTGCGCTCACGGCCGTTTCGTCACGCTGATCGCTGACCGCGGATTGCCGTCGCTGTGTCGCACCGATCTGTGCGCGGCCGGTTTGCTTGTTCCGGCTGCGTGAGAGGGCCAGGATCGATTGATGACGTTTGCCAACCCTTGGGGATTGCTCGGTCTGCTGGCTCTGCCGGCGATTGTCATTCTCCACTTGTACTATCGACGATTTCCGCCGCTCCTGGTCGGCGGGTTGCACCTCTGGGGTGTGCAGGCTCAAGTCCGGCAGGCGGGACGTCGCCGGGAACGATTGCCGATTACAGCCTCGCTGATATTGGAGCTTTTGGCTGCGGCCGTGCTGTCGCTGGTGCTCGCCCAGCCGCGCCTGGCCGAATCGCGACAGGTCGAGCACCTGATCGTCGTGCTCGATAACTCGGCCTCGATGCAGGCTCGGCCGCCGGGAAAAAAATCGTTCCGCGATGCGGCCATCGACGAGGTCGCCAACCGCTTCCAAAAGCTTCCGACGGGAAGCGTCGCCACGCTGATTGTGACCGGCCGCAGGCCGGAGTTGTTGGCCGGCCCGGCTACGTCTTTCGCCAAGGCGCGAACCGCGCTCGAAGGTTGGAATCCAGGCGCGGTCGCTCACGATTTCGAGCCCGCCTGGGATCTGGCTTCGCAGTTGGCGGAGGGCAGCGGGCGGATCCTCTTCGTCACGAATCATCTGCCGCCCAAACAATCGCCGACCCCCAAGGCGATGGAGATCGTCTCGCTCGGGCAGCCGCTGGAGAATACGGCGATCACCGCGGCCCGCTGGATTTTCGATCCCAAGACCAAACAAGGTCGCGTCTTCTTGCGGATCGCGAATTTCGGCAAAAAGCCGGCTGAGGTGCAGGTCCGCGGACGGCACGGCGACCAGCAACTCTTTGCAAAAACGGTTTCTCTCAATGCGGGCGCCGACACGGCACTCGAGACCGACGTGCGCGGCGGCCTCGGGGATCTCGCGGTCGAAACCAGCTCGCCCGCCGACGGACTGGACATCGACAACCATGTGACCCTGATCGAACCCAAGGTCCGCACCGTGACGATCGCTCTCGCGTTGCCTGCGGACCATGCGGCGCTTCGACCCGTGCGGCGGGCCTTGGCCGGTATCACCGAGACGCAGGTCGGTTCGCCGGCCGACGCGCAACTCCTAATCGGTCCGGCAAACGCGCCCCCTCCTTCGCGGCCCGGCCTCACCTGGCTGGGGATTGGGCCGATCGATCCGTCAGACGCGGCTCGCAAACAGGCCAAGGACATCATCGGCCCCTACCTCCTCGAGAAACGGCATCCGGTCTTGGACGGCGTCGTTCTGGGGGGCGTGGTCTTCGGCGGAGTGCAGCCGGTGACGCTCGAAGCGACTCCTCTTATTAGCGCGGGCAAACAACTTTTGTTGTGCAGGGTTACCGGTACGCAGACGGCGGCCTATCTTTTGAATCTCGACTTTGCTCGCTCGAACCTGGCCGAGAGCCCCGACTGGCCGATCCTGATCAAGAATCTTGTGGAGATGTGCCGGGACGGACTCCCCGGCCTCAAGCGCTGGAATTATCGCCTCAACGAAGAGATCACGTTCCGCCCCGACTCAGCTGATCGCGGTGGCGGGGCCGATCGGCTGACGCTGGCTTTCGGCGGAAAAACGCAACCGCTCGCGCGCGGCCCGGTCGTCGAAATTCCTCCTCTGCAACAGACGGGCATTTACGAAGTGCGGGACGGCGATCGATCGATCGGCCGGTTCGCCGTCAATTTTCATGATCCGGTCGAATCGAATTTGAGCACTCTCGGTCCGGGCCTCCGCGACGCAGTGAGTGAACCGCCGGCGCTCGCCTACCGCCTCGACGATCCGTTTTCTTGGCTGATCGCGGCTGGAATCGCCATCATTCTCGCGGCGGTCCTGGCCGACTGGTTCGTTCTCGACCGAATGGCCCGCGCTCGTCGAGTTCCGCAATGATCTGGTTTCAATATCCCGAGGTGCTGTTGTTGGCGATTCCCGTGGGGATTGCCTACTCGCGCCTCAGCCGGGCGACGGGAGTCACCGCGTGGCTGCGAATCGCGCTCCTGGCGGCGCTGGTCGCAGCGCTCGCCGGTCCGCGGCTCGACCTGGGGGGCAAAGGCATCGACGTGATCGTCGTGGCCGATCGCTCCCGCTCGATGCCACCCGCGGCCCAGGACGGCGTGCTGGCCCTGATTCACGACCTCGAGCGCAATCGCAAGGCGGGCGACCGGGTCGGCGTCGTGACCTTCGGCGGCAAAGCACAGATCGAGCATCCTCTGTCGGACAATTCGTCGCTCGGCGGCTACAGCAAGGAAATTCTGCCCGACGGCAGCGACCTCGCCGACGGGATTTCGACATCGCTCAATCTGGTCGACAAGAATCGCCCCGCCAGAATCCTGGTGCTCTCCGATGGGGAAGCCAACGGGCCCGACCCGCTTTCCGCCGCCCGGCGCGCTCGCGAAGAAGGCGTGCCGATCGACTACCGTCCCTTCGAGCGGCCGCGGCTGGGCGACGTCGCCGTCGAGTCGATCCAACTTCCCGATTCGGTTGCGCCGCGCGAACCGTTTCAGTTCACGGTCGATATCTATGCCGACCGCAATGTGCGCGGACAGACGAAAGTCTTCCGCGGTTCTCAGCAGATCGCCAAACGCGATACCGATTTTGTGGCCGGACGGAACCGGCTGACATTTCGCGACCTGCTGGAACAAGGCGGAATGCAGCCGTACCGTGTCGAGGTCGACGTTTCCGGCGATCCGCTCGTCCAAAACAACGTGGGCTCCGGCGTCGTCTTCGTCGATGCGGGACCGCGAGTCCTGGTCCTCAACAGTGACGGCAAGGAGGGCGCGCTGGGTCGCGCGCTCAAGTCGGCCCACATTCCCGTCGACGTCGCGGCCGCCGGCCAGTCGCTCGTCTCGCCCGACGCGCTCGACCGCTACCGGGCCGTCGTCGTCGAGAACGTGCCGGCCTCGACGCTCGGCCGCGTGCGGATGGAGCACCTGGCTCAATTCGTCGAAGATCTTGGCGGAGGATTTTTGCTGACCGGTGGCGAACGAAGCTTCGGCGTCGGCGGCTATTTCAAAAGTCCGCTCGACGCGCTCCTCCCGGTGTCGATGGAGCTGAGGCACGAGCACCGCAAAAACCGCGTGGCAATCGCGATTGCCCTCGATCGTTCGGGCAGCATGGCCGTTGGGATCGGAGGAGGAAAAACCAAGATGGATCTGGCCGATCTGGGAACGGCCGAGTGCGTGCGCCTCTTGTCGTCGGGCGACATGGTCTCTGTGATCGCCGTCGACACTGTGCCCCACATCATTCAGCCGATGGGTCCTGTCGAAGATCCCGAGGCGATCTGCAGAAAGGTGCTGCGGATCGAAAGCGCCGGGGGCGGCATCTATATCTATGAGGCGCTGGTCGCCGCGGGCGAGCAGCTCACCAAGGCCGAGGACTATTCGACGCGGCACATCATCTTGTTCGCCGACGCCAACGACAGCGAAAAGCCCGACGACTACCGCACGCTGATCAAGAAGTTCGCCGACGGCGGCATCACCGTCAGCGTGATCGGCCTGGGCACCGACCACGACAGCGACTCTGAGCTTCTGAAGGACATCGCCAAGCGCGGGGGCGGTCAGGTGATGTTCTCCAACGATCCGCTCGAGCTGCCGCGCCTCTTTACCCAGGACACGATGAACATTGCCCGCAACACGTTCATCAAGAAAGAGGAAGACCATCCGCAAGGCATTCCCGGACGGCTCGTGCCAGAGGCCCGATTGATGGGAGAGTTGGGAAGCGGTCGGTTTCCCAATGTCGACGGCTACAACCTCTGCTACCTCAAGCCCGAGGCGACGCCGGCGGTCATCTCGGCTGACGAGTACCAGGCCCCCTGGTCGGCCTTTTGGTACCGCGGATTGGGCCGGGTCGCCGCACTGACCATGGAGGTCGACGGCGGCTCTAGCGGTCAATTCGGTCGCTGGGACAAACTGAACGATTTTTTGATCACGCACGTACGCTGGTTGTTGAGCACCGTGAGTCCCGATGACGTCTTTCTGCGAGTCGAACGCGCAGGCGAGGACGCCGTCGCCACCGTCGAGCTCGATCCCGATCGTCCGGACAAGTCGCGACACGGTCCCCCGACATTGATCGTCGTGCCGCCCGGAGCCGAACGGGAAGCGGCAGTGACGCCCGATTTTATCTGGACGGGGCCCGACACGCTCGAAGCCCGCTTCCGCATGGACCGCACGGGAACGTACCGTACGCTCTTGAAGACGGGCGAGCGGAAATTCGTCCGCGGGCCGGCCGTCACGCTCCCCTATTCGCCCGAGTTCGTCCCGCGCGTCGGCTTGCCCAGCGGCACTGAAACGCTCAAGCAAATCGGTGAAATCAGCGGCGGCAAACTTCGCACCGATGTTCTGGAGGTCCTGGCCGATCCGCCGCGGTCCGCCAGCTCGATGTCGCTAATCCCGTGGCTCATCGGGTGCGCAATTGGATTGTTGCTGACGGAAATCGCCGGCCGCCGATTGGCACTCTGGCAGCGCGTCTCGGCTCTGATTCCCGAGAAGGAAGCCAAGGCCGAAGCGCTGGAAAAAGCCCCCCCGCCTGCGGCACGCCAATGGTGGGACCTGCCTCTGCCTCGCGCGGCGTTACGGCGCGGCGCGCACTCGAAAGCGCGCCCGCTGCCCGAGACCTCGGCACCCGCCGCAAAGTCGGCTTCGCCGCCCCAGCCCGCCGCGGAGGCGGCCAATCCGGCGATCGACGTGTTTCAGCAGGCCAAAGATCGCGCTCGCCGACGATCGCAATGACCTCAGCGACTCGGGGGGAAGTAGTCGGACGCCCCCTCACCCCCAACCCCTCTCCCGCAAGGGGAGAGGGGAGAAGACTTGCACGTGACTCTTGGTGCAGATGCGCCAATCCAACTCTTCCCCGCTCGCCCCTTGAGGGAGAGGGGCTGGGGGTGAGGGGGTCCGCCGTCGGGACCCAGAATCGCGCAGACTGATTAACCAAGCGCCGGCACCGAAACGAAATCGCCGCCATCGTTCCGAGGGGTGAACGATGACGGCGATTTCTTGACTCTGCTCTTCGCACTTTCCAGGTCTTGTATCGGATGCCGGCGCCCAGAATTCGAGTGTTTCAAATCGTTCACGCGATGCAGCGGTTTTAACACTTTTGTGGACAGCTTGCGCGCCACTGCGATAGGATCGGCCATGGTCGATACCACCGATCGGTCCCATTTCTTGAGACTGGCCGCCGTCTTCGAGGGCGGGCTGGTCTTCGTCGCTCTGGCGCTGGGTCTTCTGTTCCAGATCAACCCCTTCGCCGACTTTCGCATCGATCGCGCGTCGGTCTTTGTCGGAATTGCGGCGGCGCTATTGCCTTTTGCGCTGTTAGTGGTGTCCGATCGCTTCCGGTTCTCTGCATTGGAACGAATGAAGCGGATCGTGCTGCAATTGCTCGGGCCGTCGCTCGCTGCTTGCCGGTGGTACGAGTTAGTCCTTGTGGCCGCTCTGGCGGGTTTCGGCGAGGAGCTGGTTTTCCGCGGCGTGCTGCAAAGGCTCTTGGAGCGCTGGCTCGACTTCGGCGGTTCGGGCCACATCGCCGGATTAATTGCGAGCAATGTGATTTTCGGATTGCTGCACTTTTTGACGCCGACCTATGCCCTCCTGGCCGGTCTGATGGGGATCTATTTCGGCGTGCTGCTGGATGCGACCAATCCGCCCAGCCTGGTGGTCCCAATGGTCGCGCACGGCGTCTACGACTACCTCGCGTTCCTGCTTCTCCGCCGAGCCGCGCGGACCGGAGCGATGCCCGTGCAATGACCTGCGAAAAGTGTCGGTCTCCGATTTTCGCCGACCTGCGCGGCTCCTTAAGCCGAGCCGCCCGTCATACTCTTCCCCCTCGCCCCTCGCGGGAGACTGCCGAATCCGAACGTCGCGGTACGAGGAAGACCTGGCGCTGGGCGAAGGCAGATCCTCTGGTCGGTCCGGCTAAGAAACCCAGCCGGGCAACGCGGCGGCCTGCTTCACCCACGTCGCCATCTGCGTCTCGTCGAGCGGGTCGCCTTCGCGGATGTCGACGTAGCGCGTCTCCTTGCTCTTGCTGGCACCGGGCGGCACCGGTTGCAGCGACGTGCCGCGGAAGAAGGCCACCTTGACGGACTTCGCGAGGCAATGAAAGCCGAGGAACCAGCCCTGGCCGTCGATGCCATAGAAGGGCGTGTTCCACTTCACGGTCTTGCGCACGTTGGGCACGTTTCGCACAACGATTGTGTCGAGCCAGCGCCCGATCTCGCCCTTCCAGCCCGGCATCGCGGCGACGTAGGCCTGCACCGGGGCGTCGCCGTGGGCCTTTGCGATTTGCGGATTGCCGCCTGAAAGAAGTTTCACCGGCTTGGCTTCACTCGCAGCTGGCCTGGCCTTCTTCGCCGGCGGGCCATTCTGGGCCACCGCGGCCTTCACGAGCGCCTTGAACGCTGCCGCGTCGACCTGCTTCCCTTCGTGGATGTCGATCGCCCTTCGCGTGTTGCCTTCCAAGCTGGAATTGAAGAGCCGCGATGGGTCTGGGAGCTTGGCCCCCTGGGCGAACGTGAGCTTCACCACCTTCGTGTACGTCTCCCCGGTACAAACGATCCCGTTGTGCGACCAGACCGGTACCCCGGCCATCGCATTCGACGGCTTCCTCCATTTCCGCTCCTCGATCATCTCGGGGTCGGCTTCCAGGATCAGCGCCCGCATGCGGGCCAGGGTCTCCTCGCGCCATCCGTCCATGTCGCGGATCGGCAGGTCGCGGCTCCGCTGGTCGATGAGGCGGGAAGCGGGTTGCCCGCTCGCTTGCTCACGGCTCACCGGCTTGGCCGCACCTGGCTTGGCCTTCGCGCCTGCTTTCGCAGTCTTCGTGGACTTGGCCGCGGGCTTGCTCGCCCTGCTTGCATGAGCCGCGCGCTTGGCTTTCGGCTTCGCCATGCTCTTAGCCATCATTCGTCCCTTTTTGTTGGATGCTTCTCAGGTCGCTCGAGGGCCTGGCCTGGGCGGTCTGGCAGTCGAAGCGGAAAACGCCCGACGCCGGCTGACGCTTCCTGTCCCTAATGTCTTGTGTTCATCCCAGAACCGCTCTGTTCCAGAACGCCATCCAACCACGTTTACTCGGAATCGGCCGAAGTTTGAAGCGTTACTCTTGCGCCGGGCGCCAAGCCCACGGCTCGGCGTGAGACCGTAGGGAATTCAGAGTGTTTATGCCCTCGCTTACGCATCGGGTTAATGCAAGCCTACCAACCCGAAGCGTGAGCGAGGGCTCGGAAGGCGATCGAATTTCCGGACGGTCTCACGGCTCGGCGTGGACATGTCCTTAAATTCTTGGCGGTCTCACCGAACCAAAACAGATTGGGCGGAGATCGATTCCTTCTCCATGCCCCGGACTAGCGCTTAACGATTTCCCTGAGACGGACGGCGATGAGCTTTTTCACGAGCGTCTTGGGAAGCGCTTTGTCGATCGAAAACTGCAACGCACCTTTCGAGGTCACATAGCCGGCGAGGTCATCCGCGAGCTCCCCGAGCACGGAACCACTATGAGGCAGGTAACTGAGGTGGTTTTTGAAGGCGGCGAATCCGGCAATCACCTTGCCGTGCTGCCGAAACGCCGGCAGGCCATACGAGATGCCCTGCTCCGCGTTCGGGATGATGCTCTCGATGGTCCGCCGCAATTGCTCGAGGGTGGTCCGCTTGGGCTCGTCGAGATTCGCCAGGTAGTCGTCGATCTCTTTGTGAGACATGAGGTCATTTTAGGCGGCGTGCGGACACCGTCAATTTGGCTCTGCGGACGGTAGCGGGGATCCAACATCGTGCTCCCCTCTCCCCGCATTGCGTCCGCGCCGGCAGTTTCCGCCGCAGCGGCGGACGCCGGCAAGGCGGGAGAGGGGCCGGGGGTGAGGGGTCCTCGTGCGCCGCGTGAAGCGCGGTCGCGAGAAGTGCCGCGCTCGCCCCGAGGGCCGATCGCCTACGGCTCCGCCAATGCCGTCGCGACCGCCAGGCTGATCGCCGACGCTTTTGCGTAACCGCAGTTGCACAGGACCACAATGCCGTTCTTGGGCTTCAGGAACAGGATCAGGTGGGTCGCCACCTCCGGTTGGTCCCCGGTATGCGCGATTGTCGGGCTTCCTCCCCAGTGGCCGGTGAAGAACCCCAAGCTCATTTCGGTCGGCGTCCCGTCCGACGTCTTCTGAGGCGTCCACATTTCTTTCTCGATGCTCTTGGAGACGAGCCGCCCGTTGAGTAACGCCGCGGCCCACTTGGCAAAGTCCTCGATGTTGGACTTAAATCCGCCGGCCCCTGCTTTCCAGGCATGGGCGTACTCCGGCGCGCGGCCGATCGGAGTTGAGACCCGCTGGCCGGCAAAGACCCCGACCTTCGTGCGCGTGTAGCCGACGGCCCAATTCTCTTGGCTGGCCTCCGTATCGAGCTGCAACGACGCCATCCCGAGCGGTCGGCCGATTCGCTTTTCGACTTGGGTGAAGAACGACTCGCCGCCGGCGCGCTCGATGACCGCGCTGAGCAGAATATAACCGTAAGAGGAATACGACGCGCGGGCTCCCGGCTCAAACAGCAGTGGACTTTCGCTGAAGCGGCGAACGGTCAAGAGCGGGTCGATCGACGACTGGGCGTCCGCGTCGAAGTTCGCGGAAGGAACAATCCGACCGTTGTTCCAATGGGGTAGTCCGCTTTGGTGACACAAGAGTTGCCGCACGGTGATGGCCGGCCCGTTCGGGGAGAACTCGGGAACGTACTTGCGCACGTCGAGATCCAGGTCGAGCTTTCCTTTTTGCACGAGTTGCAGGGCGGCCACGGCCGTCAGCGGCTTGCAATTCGACGCCCAGTTGAAAACGGTCTGCTTGCTGACGGGGATCTGGTTGTCTGCATCGGCGAAACCATATCCCTTGGTCAGCACGACTTCGCCGTGCCGGATGATGCCGACGGCGACGCCGACCAGTTGCTGTCGCTGCATCTCCGCGTCGACAGCCTCATCGACGGCCGCCACCGAGTCTTTCGAGAGAGGCTTGGGCTTCTGACCGGCCGCGGCCGCCGCGTCAAGCAAAAGTAAAATCGCCGCCGCGTTCAAAAGGATGCAAGAGACCGGCGACCAGCGAGAATGGACTCGTCCCATTTGGTGTATCTCCCCGCCGTTTCATTCGCGCGGTTCTCGCGCTCCCGTCTGACGATCGCGATTGTACCATCCGGCACATACCTGTCGGGCTGTTGTGGAGGACACGCACCGAATCAAGCAAAGCACCGGGTGCCACGCTACGCCGTTCACGACTGGCCGTCGATTTTCGGCGCAAGAGATTGATATTTGAGATGTTCGAGCTTCCGCTACGATTTTGATTTGCCGTCGAAACCGCTAGCAAGGAAGCTCGAACAATGCAGGGATCGTATCGAAGTTC
>DASZIA010000011.1:0-8434 GCA_035949535.1 Planctomycetaceae bacterium
TTGCAGCGTCAACAGGCCGAGGTCGTTAATGGGAAAATTCTCGCCCCATTCTTCGACGAAGTACCCGAAGTGGAGTTCGATCCCGTCGAGGGTCGTCTTTTCAAGGGAGGCTTTGTGCGTGGCGACGTATTGATCGCGAAAGCTCCCAAGCGACGTTTTGCCTGGAGCCATCTGCGGCACGATGGCGGCGCGCCCCTCGTACTTGAGGAATTCGCAGATGTCCATTTCCGGCGGGACGGAAATGAATCGCTGCTTGAGCTGATGCAGCTTCAGATTGACTTCGCCGACCTTGGCGCGGGCGAGGTCCTCGGTGGGATTGCCGTCGAGGGTGAAGGCATGCTGCTTTCCTTGGTAACGAAAGAGAATCCGGTAACTGCCGTTTCGCTCTTGAAGGGCGGCCATAATTGCGGCTCCAATGTCACCGCAACGCCGTTACCAGGCTGTTACCAATTGAGGGCAATTAGCGGCGCCGCGACCTGCGACTTAATTGTCGCAAGTCCATATGCCGCATGCAATGCCGGAGGAGGGACTCGAACCCACACACCCGTTTAAGGATACTGGATTTTGAATCCAGCGCGTCTGCCAATTCCGCCACTCCGGCCTGTGTTCGGTGACGCGTCGAACGTACAGGCATTCGACAGCGTTCGTCAACCGATGCGAAGTGGAAACGTGCCGAGCTTCGTCCCCGGGCCCCGTGGGGAAGCCTTGCCCTCTCGATAATTCGTAGGGCCAACCCGCCACCGCACAGCCTCTCCTGAGCAGTCCTACCTCATTCGCCCGACCCAATGAAGCTGAGCTTCAATTTGATGTCGTCAAGAAACGGTTCTTAATCTCAACGGCTCAGCGTCAAGTCGGACGGATCATAGGCGACGTTATATGGCCAACCGAGGACGCTGCTGAATGTTCCGACCTCGGAGCTGAATGTCATGACTTGGAAACTATTTCCCGCCGCCGGCGAGAAGCCGTTGACTAGATCGACTTGCAGCGTGCCTGCAAGAGTCGCGGTTCCTGTGACTTGGAGTCGGCCGTATTGCGACGTCGATGTTCCACCGATGTCAATCACGACGGAGCCGGAAGACACGTTCGTAAAATTGCCGGTGACATTGATGACACTTCCGATCCCGATATGGATCACACCGGCGTTAGGACTGAGGTTGCTCAGGTTGAGAACCTCGCCGTTAGTAGCCCGGAGGGTCCCCTGATTCGTGAAAGTTGTCGGGTTGATGGTGATCGTGCCGCCGGCCGCTCCCCCGCTGCCGTCGGCGCTGATCGTTCCCTGGTTGATCACTGAGCGGTTGAACAAGCTGTTAATCGTCCCCGAACTGCCGCGAATCGTGATCGACGGGCCGATTGTCAGCGAGAGTAAATCGCCACCGACGCTGAGAGCGTTGTTGGCGCCGTACGTCCCGAAGACAATCGTCCCGGTTCCGGAGAGTGCTTCCGTACTGGTGAAGTCCCTAGCGGTGAAGAGTAATTGCCCGTAGGTCGCGCCAGAGGCGGCACCCAAAAACGCGGTCCCGTTGAGAGTGAGACCATCCACTACGTTGGCGTTGGCATTGTTAGCTTCCGTTAGATCCAGATTGCCGTTGACCGTTACCCCGTCCAGGGTCCCGCCGGAGCTGGTCATTACCAGCTCCGCGCCGCCGCTCTCGGTGACCGTGCCTCCCGTGATGTTGCCCCCTTGCAGATTCCACGATTCGGTCGTAGGGCTGAGGGCCAGAGTTGTGCCCGTGTTGGTTAGCGTCCCGACCAGGTTCACCACGGCGCCCGTTGGACTGAAGGTTCCCAAGCTGGCCAGCGTAAACACGCCGCCAAGGTTGGCGGTGCCGTTGGCGACGCTGATCGTGCCGGCGTTCGACCAGGCATGTGTCGAATTCGAGAACTGATCCCCAATGTTCAGGGTGGCGCCCGTGGCGCTGATCGTGGAGCCAACGGAGTTTGTCCAGACGCCGAGCAGACTGAGGGTTTGGCCGGTCGTCGCCGTCAGTCCCTGGTCGATCGTGTAACTCCCGCTAAGGGACAGGCTCGCGCCCGGGCCGGTCAAAGTCGCGACACCCACGTTGCCGCTGAGACCGAAGACGCTGAGCGTCTCGCGGTTCGAGGCTTCGAGCGTCCCCTGGTTGGTGGTTGCGGTCACGGAGAACCCGCCGCCGGCCAAGAGACCTGCGTCGATCGCCAGGACGGACGTATTGCCCGAAAAGAGTTCGATTCCATTAACGCTGGCGGCGTAAGTCGAACCGGTCGCCGCGCTGATGCTAATGACAATCTGGCCGTTGCTGTCGGCCGTCGCCGTGAAGGTTTCGGCCTCCGCTTTGTAGTTGCCTCCCGCCGTCGCGAAGATGTCGAAGCTCGTGAGAACTTGCGTCCCATTGATGCTGACGTTGATTATTTTTTGCCCCGCGGCACTGGCATCAAACTCCGCGAAGTCGAGTCGGACCGTGTACTTGCCTGCCGGCGTCAGGCTGGGGAGAGTGTAGGTGAAATTGCCGGACCGCTCTGTTTGATAGACCGTCTGCGGGGCTGGATTTGTGACGCTGCTGGTGTCGATGGGTGCCGATGTCAGTCCCGTCAAGCCGCCGGAGAAATCGGTGTCGTAAATGAACGAGCCGGCCGCTCCGCCGCTGTCATCGGCGCTGATCGTCCCCTGGTTGATCACCTTATCGCCGCCGTAGGGCGCTTCGATTCGTCCCGAGCTGCCGCGGACCGTGATTCCGGGACCGATCGTCAGCGTGACGAACCCCCGCGCGTCCGACAGGAAGTTGCTGCTGCTGCTCTTGCCGAAAACGACTGTTCCGGTACCGGAGAGCGTTTCCGTATTCGTGAAATACAGGCCGCCATACGTCGCGCCCGAGGCGTCTCCGACAAACGCGGTCCCGTTTAGCGTCAGGCCGTCCCTCACATCGACGTAGTCATCCCTGAATTGGCTCAAATCGAGGTTGCCGTCGATCGTCACGCCGTCCAGCGTCCCAATCTGGGCGGAAGGACCCGTCGGGACGACGACCAGCTCCGCGCCCCCGGTCTCGTTCAGCGTGCCACCCGTGATCGTACCACCCAGAAGGTTCCAGGAACCCAGCGACAGAGTCGCCCCCGTGTTGCTCAGCGCGCCGACCAGGTTGACGGTACCCGCTGTTCGGTTGAACGCTCCCAGTCCGGCAGACGTGAACGAGCCGCCCAGGTTGACTGTGGCATTAGCGGCCGAGATCGTTCCGGCGTTCGACCAGGTACTATTGTTCGAGACGAATGCGTCGCCGAGGTCCAGCGTGCCCCCAGTCACGGCAATCGAGGCGCCCGCTGCATTGGTCCAAGGACCGCCGAGGCTCACAGGTGCCCCGCTCCCGCTGATCGTCGCGCCATCACTATTGGTGAGGCTGAAGACGGAAAGTGTCTCATTGCTGATGGCCTGCACGGTCCCGTGGTTGATAAAACTCGTGGGTTCGATGGTAAAGCTGCCGCCGGCCAGCAGGCCGGCATTAATCGCGAGCACGCGGGTGGTTCCCGAAAACAGCTCGATGCCGTTCACGCTTGCAACCTGAAACGTCGAAAAGGCCGCGGTATTGAAGGCAATGACAATCTGCCCACTGCCGATGGCTGTCGCCGCGAACGTCTCCACGACTGCTTTGTCTTTTGCTCCCGCCGTGGCGAAGATGTCGAAGTTTGTGAGCACCTGTATCCCATTGATGCTCACGTTCATCACCTTCTGGCCGGTAGCGAAAGCGTCCAGCTCGGCGAAGTCCAACCGGACCGTGTAGCTGGCTCCCGGCGTCAGGTTGGGAAGCGTGTAGCTGAAAGTGCTGCCGTATCGCTCCGTCTGGTACACGACCTGGGGCGCCGGGTTAGTGACTGCGCTCGTGTCGATCGCTGCCGAAGTGGGTGATGCTGCCGAACCGCCAGCGAAGTCCGTATCGTAGATGAACGAACCGGTCGGTCCGCCGCTGTCATCGGCGCTGATTGTCGCGTCGTTGATGACTGTGCTCCCCGAGGTCCCCTCGATCGTTCCCGAACTGCCTCGGATCGTGATTCCCGGTCCAATCGTCAGCGTGGCCGCATTTGTTACGTCCAAAACATTGACGGCCAGGCTTTTTCCAAAAACGACCGTGCCAGTGCCGGACAGGGTTTCGGTATTGGTGAAATTGAGCTCGCCACGCGTCGCGCCCACGGCATCTCCCAGAAACGCCGTCCCGTTAAGAGTCAAACCATCGGTGATGGAAGCAGCGGCGGCTGTCGCATCCAGATTGGCGTCGACCGTCACGTCGTCTAATGTGCCGCCGGATAAGGTGAGGATCAGCCCTTGCCCGCTCGTGCCCGGAAGGATCCGGGCATTCGCGAGAGTGCCGCCCGCCAGGGTGAAGGTACTGTTGACCTGCACCGTGGTATCGACCGAAAGGCTGCCGCCGATGATGGACAATGGATCATCCGAAACAAGGCTATGGATCGACGTAGTGCCTTGGTCGTAGTTGATTGTTGGATTACCGGGGACGTTGATCAGCACATCGTCGTACGGGCCGGGCACTTGTCCGCCGTTCCAGTTAAGCGGGTTGCTCCAGTTGCCACCGCTGGGATTGATCCACGAAATCGTCGTGTAGAGCGTTATGGTCGCACTCGTGGCTGGTGAAAGCCCACCGTCGCTGGCGCCGAGGGTGTACGGCCCGACCGTATCCAGGAGTAGGTTGGAGAAGGTCGCCACGCCGCTAACCGCCTTCGCGATGGTCGTGCTGCCGCTTGCGAAACCGCCGGGGCCGCTGGCCACGGCGAGCGTGACAGTCGAACTATTTCCAGTGGCGACATTGCCGAACTGATCTTCGACGGCAACTTCAACCGACGGACTCAGCGCCTGGCCGGTTGTCCCGCTTGCCGGGACCTGTTGAAATGCCAGCTTCGCCGCCGCGGCCGAATTAATGGCCAACGTTCCGGATGTGGCTCCGCTCAACGAACCGTCGGCGGCAGAGAGCGTGTAGCTCCCGGCCGAGTCGAGGGCCAGGTTCGCGAATGTGGCCACGCCGTTGACCGCCGCGACGCTCGTCGCGCTCCCGGGCGCGAAGCTACCCGGTCCGCTGGCCACGGTGAGGGTCACTGTCGACGTGTTCGTCGTGACGATGTTGCCGAACCGATCTTCCACTGCCACCTTTACCGAGCCCAGTACCTTGCCGGCGGTCCCGGTCGCTGGAACGTGTTTAAATGCCAGCTTCGCGGCCGTGGCGGCGCTGACAGTGATGGTCCCAGTAGTGGCCTTGGTCAGAGTGCCGTCGCTGGCAACGAGCGAATAGCTGCCCGCCCTGTCGAAAACCAGATTCGAGAGTGTGGCGATGCCATGCAGGGCTGCCACCTTTGTCGTGCTGCCGCTTGCGAACCCTGCTGGACCGCTTGCGACCTTGATCGTGACACTCGAGCTGTTCGTCGTCACGATGTGACCCGTGCTATCCTCGATGTCGACTGTGAGCGCGGGGGTCAATGCGGTGCCGGCCGTCCCACTTGTCGGCTGGTTGACGCCGATTGCGAGCATTGTCGCTGCTGATAGCATCAGCCGGCCTTCGAGAATTTCTGCCGGGGGCAGAAGAATAGCGAGGCGTCCTCGTCGAAGATGTTTTCGCCTGATGCCGGTCCGCCATGCCGTTCTTGTCCGTTTTAACCATCGGCGCCATGCATCATTGGAAATCATCGAGTACGCTCGCTCTCGTCGATTTGGTCTTCAACAGACTTCCGGCCGGAGCAAAGTTTGCGGGCTGGTCTCGAGCTTCCGAAATGTGCGAAGACGCGCGGCCAGGACCTGAGTGGCCGGCTAGGCCAATTTGCGGAGCGTGCTAAAATTGCAACAATCCCAACAGCACGCCATCGACTACAAGCGACGTGGCCAAATCGCCGGCCGCGCCGTCGTCGATTCCTTTGGGAACGGCGAAATTAGTGACAAATCCGATCGCCTAAACGATGTGCCCAAGAAGACTACTTAACACGCGATGCCGTGGACCAGCACCAGAGGTCGCAAAATGTCGCGATCCTCAAAAAACGGGGCCACCTATCAAGAAAGCGATTTCGCCAGATAAATGACAACGGCGAAGGGAACCGGCGAACGGTGCGTTCGCGGATTCATGAAATCGAGTCTTTCCTCCTGGTCTAGACTGGGTACGCACTGGCCGCAGGATTGTAACCCTGCATGAAAACGTTTGCCACGAAATTCCGATGGGCAGGGGCCTCGACAGGCGGAGTTGAATAATCTCAACCCTTGTTCTGGACGCGCCATCAAACGATCAATAAGTGCCGCCGCACCGGAAGAGTTGATGCGCTTCGATCGGCCGATTCCGTTCTTGCAAATCCCGCACGGCGCGCCATAGTCTGGGAGCCTATCCTGACGAAACCCCGCGGCGGAACCTGACCAGCGTTCGCCCGGCTTCCCCGTTTCCTCCGCCGGTCCACATGGCGGGAGTGAGGCTCTGAAATGATTCCAGTCCCCCTTCACTCCGTCATTTAAGTTGGGCAGGAGATCCCGACCAAGGCGGGCAGGTTGCCGAAATCAGGAAAGTTTCCAACCGCATTGGTCAACGGCCGATCGACTCTTTGTGCGAAACGGTCCGCATTTCGGCCCGACAAGCCCGCTTCTGAGGCGAAGGCAATCGCGAAGGGCAGCAAAGGCGACGTCAGCGCGAATCGTTTGGACGCTTGCACTTACGCTTAGATCCAAACGGAAGCGGAAAGGTCTGACCATGCTGCCCCACCCCAGTCGCTGTTCAAAAACTGTCCGTCGGCTGGGAAGCCGCCCGGTCCGGTACGCCCATTGCCGGAAAATTTCGCACGGCGCACGAGCTGGGGTGTAGCTGCAGGCTTATGAGTTTGTTCTTGTCTCTTTTTTCTCTGCGGAACTCTTGGCGGGCTTCGGGCGACTGCGTTTCGGTTCGCGGACGAAAGGCACAACTTGCATGATCCCTTCTTTGGTGCTCCTGGCGGTCGTTTTTTTGTTCCTCATCGCCTTTGACGTCATTCAGTTCGGCTATGAGGAGGGACGGCTCGTCATCGCCATCGATTTCGGGAGATTCCACAGGCCTCGATCGAAACCTCATGACCGATCGCGGTGAGGGTCGCGCTCAGCGACGAGAGTTGCGGAGAACAAAACGATTACGCGTTACGCCCGTGCGCGTAGGCCGTGCGGTGTGGCAGGCGACAATCCCGATGTGAAACCCGCGGTGGCTACTCTTTGGGTCACGACGCGTTTGTCGCTCTCCGCGGAACCGAAGCTTCTGCGGAAGCGAGGGGCATTCGCCCCGACGTCGTGTTGTTCGATTTTGAGTGCCGATGATGCATGCATCCCTTCGACGACCTCTCAATGAAGTCGTACTTGGACTGTCTCAACCGCCTTATCGCGAGCGGTCACGGTCGTAGGGCGGAAACCGCAACCATCGACTGAGCCGGCAACCGTTTGTGATTTGGCAAAATCAGGGCAACATACAGTGAGGACGAAGTAATGACAAAAGTCGCTTTGCCGTTCGAAGTGAAAGCGTCCTTCCGAGTGCCCCGGCAACAGGCTGAGAAATTGGTGTCAAAGTTTAAGACCGGCATAAATTTCCCCGGGCTCTTGCCGGACGCTTTGAAGTCCTCGGACGCCGGTATTCGTCAAGACTCTGGCGAGGGCTCGGATGCGACGATCTGGGTCGTTTTCGAACCGAGTCGTGGCTCGGATCGCGTGGCGCAGCGATCTCTCGAAGGCATCTACGGGACTGTTTGCGAGCCGGTTGCCGAATCAGCATATTCTGACTTTATTGGCTCGGAAAAATTTATGGACGATTCGGTCTGACCTCGATGCCGGACGTCTGCTGACAACCGATCCGCGAGAGACGGACCGCCAGTCTCGAACGGCGATTGCTCGATGGCACCGGGTTTCGCCCCGCAGAGGTCATTCCGGAAACTCAACCGTTTTTCGTGAATGTCGAAAAACCACCGATAAGTGCGCGGGACGCGCAGAAACTCATCCGTTTTTCGGCACACGCTCTGCGTGCCCAAAACTCATACGTTATCGCGGACTTGCGCCTGAGCCCCACGACGGAGGAGGAAACGCCCCTTCGGGCTGCAGCGTAAATCCAACTTTTTTCGGCAGATGGTTCTTCGGAGACTTCTGCGCGCCGAGGTCACTGATCGCCTCGCGGCCTCGTGCTCGTCGCCGCCAGACAGTTGCTCGAACACTCGCAAGAGCGTAAGAATATGTGGGCTTCGAGTCGAAGGATGCGGTTTCAGGGAAGTCGTCGACTCCACGGTGAGCAAAACGAGGCAACCGGAACAGATCCGCGATCACGCGCGATGTCGCCGAGCCCTATCTAAGCAGCAAGCATCGCGACGATCCTGCCGGATGGCGTCTAATGCCGGCTCTCGATGCGCTTGTTTTACAATCCGTGAATGGACTGTCGTCACAACGGAGAAGGAATGAGGCCATGATTCGACGAGTTGTTGCCAT
>DASZIA010000012.1:0-2713 GCA_035949535.1 Planctomycetaceae bacterium
TGCGATCCCCAGTTTTCTCCCTTTCGACTGCGGCCCTGCTCTTCCCGCTGGTGATCGCCCTCCTGCCCGGATGTGGCGGATCGGACTCGAAACAAACCGGAGCGCAGGCTCAGCCTGTTGGGCCGCTCGAGAACCCGCAGAACAACGCGCCGGGAGCGGAGGAGCGGCCGGCACCCCGTCGGCCCGCGCCAAAGCCTGCGGCCGTCGCTCAGGAGGAGCCGGGCATCGATCCGTCCACCAATCCTCGTGACGTGTTCGAGGTCACCGCAACGATGCCGACCTTCGAACGCGCCGAGGGGCCCGATGGACCTGTTTCGATGAACAAGTTTGATGCCGTCTTTCCGGCCAAAGGCTCCGATTCGAGCGATTTCGAAATCGACCAGTCGCCGGACGCCAAGGCCAGTACACCTCACTCCGCGCCGGAAGAGACTGCACCAGCCAAGCAAACGGACAAGCCGGCCGCCAAAGACCATTCGTCCGCGAAATCGGGCAAAGAAAGCTCGGACCGGGCTGCCGAAAAGCCCGAGAGCGAATCAAAACGGAGCCTGCCCTCAGGATTCTACGCCGTCGCCGGCTCGGGATACTCGCCCGTCGGCTGGCCGCTGCGCATCCGCGCGAATAGCGACGGAGCCGAGATGGCGTTGGTCACGGGCGGGGCAGTGATCGTGGGTCATGACGGAGATCCCGCTGAATCGAGCCCCCAAATTACCGTCGTGGTCGATTCGTTTTATATGGACCGTTCAGAGGTCACGCTGGCGCGCTACAAGCGCTACCGCAAAGAGGTCAACGAGGAGCATGGCCGGCATGCCGTCCTCGAACCCGACAACGCCAGTTCGCCGGCTGATTTTCCGGTGCTTGGCGTCACGCTGAAGCAGGCCGAGTTCTACGCACACTGGGCGAAGAAGGAGCTTCCCGCCGAGGCCGAATGGGAGCGAGCCGCCCGCGGCGAAGCCGCCTTCGCCCATCCCTGGGGCAACGGGCGCGCCATCTGGAGCCAGGCCCGCGATCGCACGACGATCACCGCAGTGAAATCGTTCGGCACCGACGTCAGCCCCTTCGGAATCTACGACCTGGCGGGCAACGCCCGCGAATGGTGCATCGACCGCTGGTCCCCCACGGCATTTGCGGACGCTCAAAAGTCCTCGTCCACTCCTCTGCGGAACTTCAAGGGCCCCCGAAACGCCCCAGTCGACGTTCACGTCGTGAAGGGAAACGGCCCCGGTTGGGACGCCTGGTATCGCGCCGGCATGAACGCCACCCAACACCATCCGGACGTCGGTTTTCGCTGCGTGCTGCGGCTGAATGAGAAGAACTAGCGGTAGCAAAATCCGCGGAGCCCGTCATGGAACCACCGACAAAGTTCCATTCGCGGACGACCGGCTTCTGCCGTGCGACGGCTCAGCTTGCGGCCATCGCCGTGCTGGTCGGAGCTGGACTGGCGGCGACCCGCTCGGACGCAGGGCAGAATCCGGCTGGGCAACCCCAGGAGGAGTCCGACGAACCTAACTTCGTGGTGATTCCACTGCGTACCGAGCTGCAGCGGAAGCTCGTCGCCGACGGAAAACGGATCACCGCCATGATCCAACTGAACGGCTACGCCTTGCTGGGGAACCGTGAGGGATTGATGCGGGCAATCGACGCATTGCCGCTGCAGAAAACGCTGGCAGCAATGAAGGCCCGCGATCCGAACGCATCGGTCGCGCTCATGATCGGTTATTTTGGGTCAGCCTCACCAGAGATGAGTCGCAAATCGCGGATGAATCGCGATGCGGTTGAAAGGACGTGCCGCCTCGTCGCCAACGGCGCCAAGGTGTCGATCGTGTACATCAGTTCGACGTACGATTCGACTCCAGATCGATGGGAGAAAACTGTCGCCGCTCTGCAAAAGATCGACTTTGGGAAGGAGACGGCGGACGAAACAGCCGTGGGAGACGCGGACGTGCGAGCGTTTGCAGTTCGGACGCAAGTCACTCGACTCTTGACGACGACTTTCAGTGCTGAGACTTCGCGCGGGGCCGATTGCGTTGTCTATCTCAACAAGCCGATCGAGGCGAACGACAATCCGTTGATCGACGCCCAACTTGAGGCTCGCCTGGCAGACACGATCAAAAAACTCAACCTGCCCGAGAAGAATCGAATCGACTACCACCTCATTCCGGCCCATCCGAGCCGTGCAGCCGCACAGCGAAATCGCGAGGCGATTCAAAAGCGGTTCCTCGGCCAAGAATCCCAAGCCCTCTCCGAGCGACTCGGTTTCAAGGGGAGCGCTGTGACGTTTTGAGCTGCTGTGCCCGAGCGCCTACAGCGGGCATGAGCCGAAACCGTCAAATACGCTTTATTTCTGCTGCGCGAACGCCTCCTTCATCCCGGCCTGCATTTCGGCGTGCGTGAGGTCTTTGACGTGCGTGCCGAAGGACCATTTGTGGCCATAGGGATCCTTCACGACGCCGTAGCGGTCGCCCCAGAACATGTCAGCGGCCGGCATCAGAACCGTGGCGCCGGCGTCTTGGGCACGCTTGATGGCGGCGTCGCAGTCCGTGACGTAGTGATGAATCGTCACCGGTGTGCCTTTGAGTGCCGTCGCCGTTTCCGACTTGCCTTCGCAATACTCGGGGAAATCATCGACAAGAAAGACAAAGCTCTTGCCGATGCGAATGGCCGCATGCATGATCCTGCGGCCGTCCGGGGCCGGCATCCGATGAATCTCCTCGGC
>DASZIA010000013.1:0-5263 GCA_035949535.1 Planctomycetaceae bacterium
GCTGGCGTCCGGCACGATGCCGGTCGAGCCGAACTACGCCGAGGGGGCGGTCGAATTCATGCGGCAGGTGATGGACGGACGCATGGGCTACATCGGGACGGTGCGGGACGACGTGCCGTTCGTCACCGGGCGGGCCTCGACTACGTTCCGCCAGTGGGCCGAGGAGAACCGGGCCGTGCTGCTCAAGGCGATGGATAAGTGACAATGCATTGTCACTGCTAACTTCGGAGCTTGCGAGGCCAACGGGGTGCGGCGCCGGATGTCGGCCCTTGACCAGGTACCTCGACCCGACAATCGTTTACCCGGTGAGCTGGGAAGACCGGATCATGGACGACGAGGTCTTCGGTCCGATCCTGCCTGTTCTGACGTACCAAACTCTCGACGAGGCGTTCGGCAGAATTGCCGACGCCCCGCACCCGCTGGCGGCCTTCATCTTCAGCCGCAACCAGAGCGCGATCGATCGCTTCGTCGGCGAACTCTCTTTCGGCGGCGGCGCAGTCAACCAGGTGAACATCCACCTGTTCGTGGAAACGATGCCATTTGGGGGAGTGGGGTCGGCGGGAATGGGGCATTACTACGGGAAGTACGGCTTCGACATGCTGACCCATGCCAAGTCGATGGTCATCTCGCCACCCGATGTGGCCATCGATCATCTTTTCCCGCCGTACACCGCTGAGAAAAACGGGGCGTTGGAGATGTGATTCAAATACTGAGCAGCAGGAGTTCTTCGACTCATCCCTTGGAAGCGGGGCTCGATCCCAGTGGCCGACACCTTGTTCTTCGCTGGCGAAGCCGTGGGCGTTAAAGGTAAGCCAGGTAACGTGGCGTCGGTCCATGGAGCGATCGAAAGCGCCTGTGGGCTCCGTGGACTCGGGCAGGATCCGGCGCCTGAGTCACTGGGCGCGGCGCTTGACCGCATATCCATACTGCGTGGGCCAGTTCGACTGAGCACCCAGCTCGGCCTGGGCCTTGAGCGCCCAGAAAGGCTCGCGCAACAGTTCACGGGCGATGAACACGAGGTCGGCATCGCCGCCTGTGATGATCTCGTTCGCGTGCGACGCTTCCGTGATCAGTCCAACAGCGCCCGTCATGATTTGGGCCTCATGGCGGATCCTCCTCGCGAATGGCACTTGAAAACCTTTGCCGACGGGAATTCGGGCGGTCGGAGTTAAAGCGCCTGAGGAACAATCAACGAGGTCGATTCCGAAATGGCGCAGCTCCGTCGCGAAGACGACTGATTGATCGATGTCCCAACCCCCATCAACCCAGTCGGTTGCGGAAATCCGTACAAAAACCGGCAATTCAGCGGGGACAACCGCTCGCACCCGTTCGCAGACCCGTAGCGGGAACCGCATGCGGTTTTCCAGGGTGCCGCCGTAATGGTCCGTGCGGCGGTTGCTGAGCGGCGAGAGAAATTCATGCAACAAATACCCGTGAGCGTCATGCACCTCGATCAATTTGAAGCCAGCCACCAGAGCCCGTCTTGCCGCCTGCTCGAACGCGGAGACGATGCCACTTATTCCGGCTTCATCGAGCTCGACCGGCGGAGGGTCGCCTTCTTTGAATGGAATGGGGCTCGGCCCGGCCACGGTCCAGCCGCCGACGTCGGGCGTCTTCAGTCTCGCCCCACCGCGCCAAGGTACCTCACAGCTCGCTTTGCGGCCCGCGTGAGCCAGCTGAATGCCGGCGATTGCTCCCTGCGAATGGACAAATTGCGCGATGCGCGCCAGCGGCTCAACGTGTTGTTCGCCCCAGATACCCATGTCATTCGGCGTGATCCGCCCTTCAGGGGTGACGGCGGTCGCCTCTACCAATACTAGACCAACTCCACCCGCGGCGCGGCTCCCTAGATGCACGAGATGCCAGTCGTTCGCGAGACCGTCGACCGAGCTGTACTGACACATTGGCGACATCACGATTCGATTGCGAAGCGTGATGCTTCCAATTGTCAGCGGACTGAGCAGATCGATTTCCGGGACCTCCCGATCGTGTTGGGCGCCCGCAGGGCAGCCTGGGACACCAGTGCCCTGATTGGGCGCCACTGTTGTCGTCGTTCTCGCGCCTGCTTCGGGTTCGATCGCTCGGTTTGTGTCGCTGGGACGAGGCGTGTCCATACATCGAGTCTCTGGCCTGCGGGCATTGATGACTTTGTGGTTCTAACCATGAGCGCGGGGGACCGGCAAGCGTGCGTCCGCGACTCGGAATCGGCTCGCTCGAGGTGTGCGGGTCGGGTTCAGCCCCCCAAGCCCAGCTTTGCATTCACCGAATAACGCCCCGGAACGGGGTCACGAAAGGGTATATAAATAAGCGCAGGAACCCGTGCCAAAGCGAGACCGAAAAGAGGGCATATCTCGAAGTCCATTTTGACGGGTTCCGGAGGCCTCGCTGAATGGGAACGGTCGAGCCCTGAGGGAGACCGGGTGTCCAGGGACCACGGAGTCGCGGAAATCATCCTTGGAGGTGTTTTGCCGCGGAATCCAAGCTGCTCGCGATGTGGATGCCTCGTTAAGGAGTTGAAACGCGAACAGTACCTTCCATGATGGGAGACGTTGTGAAAATTCCCCGCCGGAGCTGTGGTCCAGGCGGGGAATTGGCGCTTTAGTAGATCGCAAGGTTTACTCGGCGGCCTTCACTTGCAGCGTCACCACGTTGGGCCCTGGGCCCTCATTCTTGACGAGGAGCTTAAAGGTCCCCTCTTTCGTCGGGGTGAACTTCACGTCGCACTTCGGGCCAGGGCTGGTGTCCTTGCCAACCTCCCTGTTATCCGCGTCTTGGATGAACAGATGCACGTCCGTCTGTTTCTCCCCATTGGTCGTAACGGCCACTGGCTTGCCGGCCGCGAACGGCAGGAGGACGACAACCTCCCCCTTCTCCTTCATCTCAAACACGGTGCTCTTGGACTCGTCGCTTCCCTCGGCAGGCGTTTCGTCCCGCTCTGCGGCCTTCACTTCCAACGTGACAGTGTTCGGGCCTGGGCCCTCGTTCTTGACGAGGAGCTTGAACCTCCCCTCTCTCGTCGGGGTAAACTTCACCTCGCACTTCGGGCCAGGGCTGGTGTCCTTGCCGACGTCGTTGTGTTCCCGATCCTGGATGAACAGATGCGCGTCTGTCTGTTTCTCCCCATTGGTTGTAACGGTCACTGGCCTGCCAGCCGCGAACGATAGGAGGACGGCAACCTCGCCCTTCTCCTTGATCTCAAACACCCTGTTCTTGAACGCAGAACCCTTGCCCGCCTCGCTCGGTTTGTCCCCGAGCGCGACGGCGGCACCAGAAGCCGCCATCGCGCATGCGAGCGCCACGACGGGCGCTACCCAGTGCTTGATCTTCATCGGTGTCTCCTTCGGTGATGGCTCAACGGGGGCGCCTTCAGGTAGACCTGTTAGCACGCTTCTCAAGGTCGAGCCCGCTCGATTGATTCCGGAAGGGAATTTCCCTTCCCGAGCGTTGCAACAATGCATGTCCTGTACCGTCTTCAGCATTCCAACGGTTTTCAATGCGGACAAGCACTTGAGGAGTTTACTTCCGTTCGCTGTCATTCAGTTGGATTGCAAACGGAAACGTCAGGATTGCAAGTCGCACGATACGCGAGTTTGCTCGTTGCTTGTCTTACGACGACCGGTGGCCTGCAAGAGCTGCTTTTCTGAGAAGTGTTCTCCGGAATCTCATCGCTTTTCCGGAATCGCCACGTCTAGACACGCTCCCGTTCCGGCAACACCCATAGGAGCGCTGTCTATCGTGATCGCGCACTCACCCTCGAGGCGGGGCGGCAGTCCTAGGAATTCCAACCAAACAAGAGCCGCTTCAAGGTGAAACCTTCAGCCCAGTCTCCGCTCAAAAAGGCGCTCGGACTAGCGTGGCGTATCGCCCACCTCTTTCACTCGATTGGTCTCCTCAGCAGCCCCTGCACCGCGCCTCGGGTCGTTGGTTTTTCTGAAAGATCAGGATTCCTGACAATTCAGCAGTCCTGCGCACCCCAAGAAACCCGTCAATTCCCTGAAATCTGCATTGGCACAAGGCATGCATTGCGCGCCCCGGGAATGCTTCGATCAAGGTGGCTGGACCATGAAGATCGAAATGGCCTCGCACCGCGGAAGCACCACGGTCCGCCTGAGTGGTCAGTTTCAAGCGGAGCACATCGCCGAATTGAAAAAGCAACTCCAGAATAACGGACCTCGGTTTGTCCTGGATCTAAAGGAGGTAACTGTTGTGGACGTGGAGGTGGTTCGGTTCTTCCGTGCTTGCGAGGCCAACGGGATGAAGATTGTGCACTGCGCGCGGTACATACGCGAGTGGATGAATCGAGAACGTCAGCCGGGAAAGCGACACGACCCCGGCATGCAGCAAGATGATTAACGAGGCACGACTGTAAGCAAACAATCCATGCTCGCACTTGTCAGCGCTGGCTTCGGGATCACGATTACATGCCGAAGTCAGTCAGAGACGATTTGCCCTGGTGTCATCTTTAAGCCGATCGAGGAGTAGCAGATGCCCCAAGACACGCACGAAACCACCCCTACTCAATTCGCGGAAACCGGCGACATCCGATTCGTCTACCGACGATTCGGCCGGCGTGGCGGCACTCCCTTGCTGCTACTGGGCTATTTCACCGCGAACCTGGACAAATGGGATCCCAAGGTGACGAACGGCTTCGCGGTGAAACGCGAAGTGATCCTCCTCGATTATCCCGGCATCGGCGGCTCCTCCGGCGAGACGCCATCGACCGTCGCGGCACTGACGAAGGCCTGTGTCGAATTCTGCCGCGCGCTCAACCTGACACGGTTTGACGTCTTGGGCTTTTCGCTCGGCGGCATGATCGCGCAGCAACTCGCCGCCGATCATCCAGAAATGGTCCGGCGAATCATTCTTCTGGGGACGGGACCGCGCGGCGGGGAAGGAATGGTCTTCGAGGAGCTCTCGGTCGACGAACTGGACGACGAAGCCGGCTTGCTCATGAACGCGTTCTTTACGCAAAGCGAGCCGAGCAAGGCTGCGGGGCGCGCCTATATCGAACGACTGAAGCTTCGTGCCGAGAACCGCGACGCCCCGGTGTCGAAGCAGGCGGCCCTCGCCGAACGATTTGATCACGATCGACGGCGTCAAATGCGTGGACCGGAGCGCGCCGGGCCACCGCATGGACCTGCTGTTTATGAACAACGGCCCGGCGATCGCTTATGTGAAGGCGAAGCCTCCTGAACTCAAGGCCTCGATAGTTGGGCTTGCGATCGCTATGGAGAAGCGTGCCGCGCCACTCCGTAAGGACGAT
>DASZIA010000014.1:0-32603 GCA_035949535.1 Planctomycetaceae bacterium
ACGAAGGGCGTCAGTATTTTTCGATGGATTTCGTCGCCGGGAAAAACCTGGCCGAGCTCGTGCGCACCAATCCGTTGCCGGCCGAGCGGGCCGCCTCGTACGTCAAGACCATCGCTGAGGCAGTCCATTTCGCCCACCAACGGGGCACGCTGCACCGCGACTTGAAGCCGCAAAACGTGCTGATCGACGCCGACGACCGACCGCGGATCACCGATTTTGGACTGGCGAAACGCGTCGAGACCGAGAGCAGCCTGACACGGACGGGCGATGTCCTGGGCAGCCCCAGTTATATGCCGCCCGAACAGGCCGAATCCCGGTCGGACCGGGTCGGGCCGCAGAGTGATGTTTATTCTCTCGGCGCCATCCTCTACGAGTTGCTTACCGGCCGGCCGCCGTTCCGTGGTGCAACGACTTGGGAAACGATCTGCCAGGTGCTCCAGACGCCCCCCGTCTCGCCGCGCAGGCTCAATCCGAATGTGCCCCAGGATCTGGAGACGATTTGCCTCAAGTGTCTCGAAAAACAGCCCGAACGGCGGTACCACTCGGCGCGAGAACTGGCCGAGGAATTGGACCGATTCCTCAACCATGAGCCGATCCACGCGCGCCCGATCAGCCTAGTGCGTCGCAGCGAGTTTTGGGCGCGCCGGCACCCGTGGGCGATCGCTAGCGTGACCTCGTTCTTAGTGATCGGGCTGGCGTTCGTCTCTTACGGGTTATGGGCGCAGAACCGATTCCTCGTGTGGCTTCAAACACATCCGGACTACGTCCGCGCCCCCGGACCGTGGACCGAACGACTTGAGGTGGTGGATGATATTGGTTCGTTGCTGTGGGTCGTCATTGGATTCGCGTTCGCTTTGACTGTGATGCGGCGAGCCAAGTTCGATCGAGCCCGCCGGGCCGGCAAACTGGGCAGCCCGGGACTGCCTTTGAATACATCCGCCCATCCGCCCAGCAGACGGTGGATGCTCACCGTCGGAATCCTGAGCGGCGTGGGGATCGTGTACGGGTTCTTCGTCCTCGGGATGCTTGCGGAGACCTTTGTTTGGGAGGGGTGGCGCAAGTTCAGTGATGTGGGCACTACCTATCTGCTTTTTTGGGTGAGTATCACAGCCTTGATGGATGTCGTTCGGAATGCCAGGCTGCGCGCGTACGGTTCGAATGACCGCCCGGTGTCGCCCCAAGATGAAAAGGCAATACGCGAGGCGATAGCGGTAGGGGACTTCATCGCTGCGATCAGGTTACACCGCCGCGCATCTGGGGCCTCGCTGCCTGATGCTTACGACTACGTGCATCGCATCGCTCGCGAGTACGAGGCGAAACACCCCGGAGAGATTGCCGCCCGGGCCCGCTTGCTGTACGGGGTGAGGCCAAAGCGGCTGATCGTTGGTATGGTCATCGAGGTGGCCATTTTGGCGGCCATCCTCTTCTTCCTTGCGACACCGGAGCGCGCGCGATGGGCGCTCGAGTTTATCGCCAGCGGCTTTGCGGGGTTCGTACTTGCGTCGATCAATAAGAGGGCGTCGAAAAACCGGTGGTTCGCAATCGGCTTAGTCGTCTCACCGGTCATCATCTCTGCTGAGCTGTCAAGCCGTTTCTGGAGTCCGCAGCACTACGTATTTGGGGCATTCTTCGCTGGATTGTTCGCCGGCATCTTCTTGTTCAGGGTTGCGTATGCCAAGTTTCCGACGGTTCAACCAGCGAATTCACGGGAGAGTCGACCGACGTCTCCGGACTGACGAGGCGCGCTCTCTGGGGTACGCGCTTGGACCAAAACTTTCAGGCTGGGGGATCAGCGTGTCCCTATTTTAGTTGGGCGCATCCGTGCGAGCGCGTCAACCGGATCATCGCTGAGCACCTGCAATTGATCGAACCCGGCCAGCCGAGGGATGCGACGCATCGTCTTCCCGAAATCTCATCCCATTTCCCGGACACGCCGAAAAACCACCGATAAGTGCCGTCGTGCCAGGCTCATGGCATGATTCCACCCGAGACCACGGTTCGTACCAGCTGTGCGACAAAAAAGGCAGGCTGCCAACGAAGGCGTTGACAGCCCGCCAATCTTACGAAAAGTCAAACAACCGCAAACCAGCCGTTTGAAGGAGGCACGGCCGCCGAAGTCATCCGCCGCATCGTCACCGGCTCTCCCGAGCCTCCAACCAGAGTGCACTTGGCGGTCCCATCTCAACTCGAAGGACTCGTGCTGCGAATGCTGGCAAAGCGTCCCGAGGACCGCCCGCAAAGCGCCCGCTGCCTGCGTCAGGAGCTTGAACGAGTCGCCCGCTACTGCGGCGAGTGACGATCGCACTTCTGTGGCTGGTTGGGATCGGATCCGCGAGTGCGATCCGCGTCTGGAATGCCCGCCCGCGGCTATCGACGATCGCTGCTGAGGAATTCTTGCTCAAAGGCGCAGCAAGTCCCGTAATCTCAAACCCTTTCCCGGCCAGCCATCAAAGGACCGTTTTCGTGCCACTTCGGACAGTACCAAAAAACGTCTACCGCTAGTTTCTGGAACTCGACGACCGGTCGACATCTGCATCCGTGCTTAAGTAGGTGCCCCCCTTCACCCCCAGCCCCTCTCACGCTCGGGGCGAGGAAAAGTCCCGGTCACGACCCAGCGTTTTTGAGCATTGCGATCTGTCCGGCGTGATACGCATCATGCTGGATGATGCCGTGCATCAGCACGTAGAGCGAGAACGGCTTGTCTGGGGCTTTCTCGGAGAGTCGCTCGTCGCTCACGCTGGTAATTGCCGTTTCCAACCGCCGTTGAGATTCCGTCAACTCGTCGAGCGTTCGCTGCCAGGCGGCCGCCGACGTGTCGGCTGGCAGGGGCCAGTTCTGCTCCTCCGTCACGCTTGGCTCCGGTTTACCGTTGAGAAGGTCGGTAGTGGCCCTACGCCAGGTGATCGCGTGCAGCACTTCCTGCCAGATGCTGTGCGCCCCCGGAATTGGGTGGGCGGCCGCTCGTTCGGCGGTGACGCCCTCCAAGAGTTTGCACAAGGCCAGGCCGTACCAGGGCTCGCCATCAAACGCGTGTCGCGACAACTCGGCGATTCGATTCACTTCGGTGGTCGTCATTGTTGCGACCTTCGGTCATTGTTAGGGCCTGCAGGTGATTGTTGCGAAGTGGCACTCTTGCGCGTCGTAATGAGTCGCGCACAGAAGGACAACTTCTTGTGGCAGTCTTAGGCTGACCGCCGGTCACACGCACGTGAGAGATTGCACCGCGTGGACCATTTGAGGAAGAGGCTCCGGTCGCTTGGTACGGCCCCCGGGCATCGCCATCGCGTGAATTCTCAACCAGTATCAAATTCCGCGGCTTCGGCCGGTCGTTGAGTCTCAAACGCCAGCCATCGCGCAACGGCCTTCGCAAAACCGCGAATCTACTCAGCAACCGCGCGGCTTGCCGATGTGGTGGCTGAGGCGTCTCGCCCGCCGCTCCTCTCGCGTTCGGCATCCACCACTGGAGCTTGTAGACTGGCGGCATGTGCGGACGCTTCACCCTGCGAACCCGGCCGGCCGATCTTGCGGAGGGTATCCTTTAACCGACACATGAAAAGAGCGAAGGGGGACGCAATCATGATCAACGGCATTCAAATCGAAATGTCATCCGACAAGCTGGCTGCGCACATTAAGCAGCGTGCCGATTTCCACCGCAGCAAGGCTACTTGGTACAAGCAGCAGATCCAATCGCTGACAGCCGGCGGCCTGAGTGAAGGTCGTGAGGGTCATTCAAACGACCCGATCGGCAGCCTCAGTCTGAGCCGGCAGGACCACGAAGAGAAGGCCGCATATTTTGCTGTCCTCCACGAGAACTTGATCCCCAACGAGACTTACCGGCTGTCGCAGAACGATCTCAGCAGCCTCGAATTTGTGTCGCGGTTTTTCTGATTGTCGGCGTAGCGGGCGGCAGACAAGGACAAGGCGACGGGTTCCAGCGACGTCCTCGGCCGGGTCTGTCACACGCGGCGTCGCGACCCGCAATCTCAATCGTTTTCTGCAATTGGCGAAAATGGACCGATAAGTGACGGCCGCTCCGGCACCAGGAACTCATCCGTATTTCAGTACCCTGTTCTGCGTGCCGGATTCTCGTACGTTTTGGCGGAATGCGGTCTCGGGCCGCGAGAGCGGATTAAATGCCCGGAAAGTCTGCGACGACCTGACGGACGGTCATTTGGGGCGGATTGTCCGCGTCTCATAACCCGGCTTACCGTTGCTAAGCCACAACTGATCCCCGCGGACCGAGCCCACCGTCATCACGAGCCCCGGCCAAACCTGATCGACGTTCTGGCCGTCGCGCGATAGATTGCCATCGACGACAACGACCACCTGGTCTCCGGGGCGATTAGTCTGATCCTGCTGACGAAACCGGCGCCGGGATCGAAAATGCGACGCGGAAGCCGGCGGTTTGGTAAGCCATACCCACCCTTTGCCCGAGTTCGCGGTGTGCGGCCGGGGTCGGCGGGGTCGCGTAACTCCCGCCGCGCGCGATGGCGAGCGTGCCGGAGCGGGGACCCTGCGGATCCTCGAGAGGACTGTGGGCGTAATAATCAGCCGCGTACCAATCCGACACCCCCTCCCAGACGTTGCCGAGCATGTCGTAAAGACCGAACGCATTGGGCGGAAACGATCCGACCTTCATCGGGCTAAGTGGTGCCGGCGCCTTCAGGCCGCCGAGCCCTGGCTCCGACGTGTCGAAATTCGCCAAGCGCGACTTCATCGAGTCGCCGAAATAAAACAGAGTTTGTGTTCCCGCCCGGCAGGCATATTCCCACTCCGCTTCGGTCGGGTACCGGTAGGTCCGTCCCGCGCGCTTCTCGTCAGGCGAAACTGTGAGTCTGTGGCAGAACTCCAGTACGTCCCCATAGCCCAGCCCTTCTACGGGGAGGCGAGGATCATCGTGATGACCGCTGGGATTGGTGGACATCACGCGCAAGTATTCGGCTTGCGTCACTTCGTAGACACCCAGGTAGAAAGGCTTCGTGATCCGCACATCGTGGAGAGGCCGCGTATTGGGGTTGAGCCGCGAATCGGCCGACCCCATCTTGAATTCTCCGGGCGGGATCAAAATCAGTTTCATGCCCAAGGAGTTTGTGACTTCGACGGGCAACTTCAGCATGTCGGCCCATTCGTGCTGGCCTCGCCTGGCAGCCGACTCATCAAAGGGAGCGACCAGCGGGTGCGGACCACCTTGCTTCACAACCGGTTCGTTCTTGCCTCGATCAACGTCCCCCTTTGACCGATCGGCAACGGTCCGCACGACGCGAAAGCCGAGGTTTGGATCTGTGGCCGACGGGCCAAACCGGTAGCGATAGGCGGCGCGAGACGCTTGCGGCCACGTATTGAATGCTCCGCCCCGGCTGACGTGCAGCGTTCCGAAGACGGCACCGCCGGGATCATCTCGAGGTGCGCAGGCATAGGTGTCTCCGAACCAGTCGCGGCACATCTCCCAGGCATTTCCCTGCATGTCAAAAAGGCCAAAGTGATTGGGGCGAAACGAGCCGACAGGCGCCGTGTACGAGTACTGCGGCCCGGTCGTCGGGGCGCCACCGTTGCTGTGAGCATTCAAATAGCGGAAGTTCGCCGTGCCCTCGAGACTTTCGAGAGTGTCGCCGCTTGAATTGATGGTTGTCGTTCCCGCGCGGCAGCAGTATTCCCATTCCGATTCGGAGGGCAAACGGTAGGTCTCGCCTTCCTTTTGGCTCAGCCAGTCGCAGAACCCGGCGACATCGTGCAACGAGAGATCGACGACGGGATGACGCTCATTTTGCTCGAATCCCGGGTTTCGCCAGTTGTAATTTCCGTCCTGCCCCTCAATGGAAGGGGCGTGACCGTCCTTCTCAGCCTGGGTTTTGTGGTTCGTTGCGGCGACAAACTGCGCGAATTCTCCACGCGTGACCTCGTAAATCCCGACGTACATGGGACGGGTGATGCGCACGGTGTGCTGCGGCTTCTCGTATCCGTCGGCCATGGGGTCGGAGTCGGGTGACCCCATCCGGAATTCGCCCGGCGGTATCAGCGCCAGCGGCATCCCGATCGAGTTTGTGAGGCGGACAGGCGTCTTGAGATACGCGGCCCACTCCTCTTGACGCGCCTTCGCCGCCGACTCGTCAAACGGGGCGACTAGGACGGGGATGGGGCTGGGGCTGGGCGCGGTCGCTGACGGAGTCTCCGACCCGGGTTGCGTGGCAGCAGGTTGGGCGTTCTCGGACAAGCCCTCTTCGAGGTCGCGGGGCGTCCGCGCCTTGCGAGGATAAAAGAAAATTGCCGCGCAAGCGACGACGACCACGGTCATGACAACGGCCGCGGCGCTCCACGGAATCCAGCTTCTTTTTTTGCGGGGCGCACTAGGGCGGCGCGGCGTTCTTTTCGGTTCCGCGTCCTCCTCGTCGCTTCCGGAGTACTTCGCTTGGATCTGCCGGGCCCGCGGGTGTCCCGGCTTGAGCCTTGCGAGCTCCCTTGCTTTTTGCAGTGCGCTCCGCGAGTCATGCGCGCGCTCGGCGTCGTCGATTTCGCAAATCAGAAAGGCGATCTCGTCGGCTTTTTCGCGCGACTTTTCCAGCAATTCCTGAAGGGCATCGGTTCGCCGCTCTTCCGGAATCCGCTCGATCAGCCGGATCACCTGGTCATAGTCGCGGCGGGCCAAGTACTTGCGAGCAGACTCTTCTTGCACCCCCTTCTGTTCCGTCGGATTAAGAATCCGGGACGACGTGGTTTCCGGCGGCGATTGATCCGCACCTGGTAGGGCAATCACCGGCGCTGATTTGTCCTTGGAACGCGACGGCTTGGCGGCGCTCTTCAAAATGGACGCGACTTCGTCGGCGACCGCTTTCACCGACGGATAGCGATCCGACGGTTTCTTGGCCATCATTTTGAGGCACAGCGCTTCGATGCGCGGATCAATGTCGGGGCGTAACTGCCGCGGTGCGACGACTTCCTTGCTAATGACTTGTGCCAGCACATTCATAATCGACCCGCGAAACGGCAATTGACCGGTGAGCATCTGGTAGACGATCACGCCCAAGCCGTACTGATCCGACGCCGGTCCGACCTTGTCTGCGTCCCCTTCGACCTGTTCGGGCGACATGTAGGCCGGCGACCCGAGGATCATGCCCGTATGCGTCAGGCTTCGATCCCCTTCGCGCTGCGCTTTGCGAGCCAGGCCGAAATCCATGATGATCGGCTCGCCTTGCTTGTCGACCATGATGTTGGCCGGTTTCAGGTCCCTGTGCACGATTCCGCGATCGTGGGCCTGTTGAATCGCGTCCGCGAGCTTGTGGAGGGCAATCAGGATCTGACGCTCTGTCTGCGGTTTGTCGGGGCGAATGAGCGCCGACAGCGGTCGTCCCTCGATATACGCCATCGAGATGTAGTGAGTTCCGTCGATCTGGCCGACGTCGTACACCGGGCAGATGTTAGCGTGTCGCAGTGTCGCGGCGGCGCGCGCCTCGCGATGGAACCTCGCGAGCAGTTCGCCCGCCGGATCGTCGCTGAAGAGGGGCGTCTTGATCGCCACTTCGCGCTCAAGCTGCGTATCTTCGGCGAGATAGACCGTCCCCATGGCGCCGCTGCCGAGCACTCGGATGATGCGGTAACGGCCGAATTTTCCGTCGAGCTGACGGCCTCTTTCGGCCTGTGGCTTCGCCGACCGTTGCCGCCCGCCGGTTTCCTGGCCGGCCATCGAAAATGATTGGGTGGAAATTTCGCCCCGATCGCGTGGAGTGTCTTCGCGAGCCAGCTGCCGAATTTGGTTTTCCGCGGCAATGAATGACCGTAGCGCGTTGGCGACCTCAGCGTGTTCCGAGACGAATTTTTCGACGTCGACTGATTCTCCCTGATCCAGCCGCTCGAGATATTCGCGCAGCGCGGCTGCAACTCGAGGATCCATCGATCGGGAGTCTTTCGATTGCTCTGACATCACCGGTTCTCGACCCGCGGCATTTCAGTGGCGATCGGATCAAGGCGCCAATTTTTTATTTAAAGACAATCCGGCATGCTGGGAGTGCTTTCCGGAGGTTTTGCACGCTGGCGCTCGTCGCTTTGGTCCCGCTCAAATCGAGGTCGCGGAGAGTCGCCAGGTCCTTGAGATGCTCGAGCCCGTTATCGGTCACGGCAACCGATCGCAAGTCGAGCCGCTCCAGGCGCGGCAAGCTCTTGAGTTGGGTCAGGTTATCATCCGTCAATTGCGAATGATCGAGAACGAGATGCCGAAGTTGTGTCAGGGACGCCAAATGCGCAAGCCCCGAGCCCGTCACCTGCGTTCCGCCAAGATTGAGGAATTCGAGGTGCACTAAGGTGCCCAGGTGCTTGAGGCCGGAGTCGGTCACTCGCGTGCCGCCGAGGCCCAGTCGTCTGAGTCCTATCAGCTCCCCGAGGTGCGTCATCCCGGCGTCTGTGAGATGCACGTTTGAAAACCAAAGGTCCCCCAGCGATTTCAGGGATTCGAGATGGCGCAGGCCATCGTCCGTGATCCGTGTGTCGGACAGATTGATTCCCTCGAGGCGCACGAGCGGCGCCACATGGGCGAGCCCCGCATCTGTCATGCGAGTGCCACCGAGATCCAGGTGCCGCAAGCCTGTTAGTCCCAGTTCTCTCAGGTGCGCCACTCCGCGATCGGTCACCGGCGTGCCGCCCAATCCCAAGTTGTAAATCTTTGCCATTCCCTTGAGACGCGCGATATCGGAGTCGTGGATCTTCGCCAGATTCACGTCGAAGGAGTTGGTCAAATGGCGCAGGGGACTGCACTCCTGCTCGCTTAAGCGCGGTCGACCGACCATGCGGACTCGGACAACTTGAAAGGCATCCCGCGGCAAGCCCTGCCCGCGCTGGATGGTGAGTTCCTTTCCCCCCACGCGAATCGTGACCGATCCCCCGAATTTCAGCACGGCCTCCGCCGACCGGCGATCAAAGTTCACCGCTTTGGCGGGCGGGCTCGCGACTCGAACGCTGGCGGCGATTCGACAATCAGGCAAAGCTCCGTGGAGCTTTTCGACGCCGGCCGCTGTGACTTTCGTCTCTGTCAGATCGAGCTCAGCCAAATACTTCATGTCCCTGAGGCTCGCCAGGCCTTCATCGGTGACGGCAGTTCCGCGCAGCCCGAGTCGGTCGAGCTGAAGCAAGGTCTTCAGATGCACGAGGTCCGCATCCTTGATCCCCGTGTAGTTCAGGCCGAGGTAGCGGAGCCGAGCTAAAGCCTTCAGGCTCTCAAGGCCGGAACCCGAAACGCGCGTCCGATCCAGGTCTAAAATGCCAAGGTCATCCAGGGCGCCAAGATGGGCGAGACCGGCATCGGTTACGGAAGTTCCGATCAGGTTCAAATGGTTTAGTCGCCTCAAGTTCTTGAGCTTGGCAAGGCCGGCATCAGTCACATGCGTATGCGACAGGCGAATATTCGAAAGTTCTTCCATTTCGCCGATCTGTTCCATCCCTTCATCGCCGAAAGTGCTGTTGTCAAGATCGAGCGAGCTGAGGTTCGGCAGTTGCTTGAGGTGAACGAACCCGGCGCCGCTGATGCGCGTGTTCATCAGGTTGAGATACCTGAGGTTCTTCAGTTTTCTGAGGTGAGCCAGCCCGTCATCCGTCACTTGCGTCTGGTTCAAGTCGAGATCGGTGAGGCTTGCCATCTCTTCGAGCTGCGCGATGCCGGCGTCGGTGATCGAACGATCGAACCAAACGTAGAGCCGGTTCAGATTTGACAGACCCTTGAGATCTGACAGGCCGGCGTCGCCCACGTTCGTCTGCGAAAGGTCCAACTCGACGAGGGTCGTCAGCCCTTTGATGTGCGCGACCCCCGCGTCAGTCACCGGGTTCTCGTGGAGTCTGAGGAATCGCAGATGGTTGAGTCCGTCCAGAACAGTCAGCTGCGAGTCGTCAATCGACTTCGACGCAACGTCGATTCGCCTGAGCTCGAAGCTCGACGCCGGCAGCTTTCCGTTTGCGCCGAGGTCCTCGAATTTGCCAGCGTGAAACACCCTGACGGTCCCGCCGTGCGAGATGGCCCATTCAGCCGCGTCGCGGTCCGGATCGCTTTTGCGCGTCGTTGGCGGAACTCGAGGCGCTGACCCCGGACCTTTTTCGAGACCGCGCGTTGCGCCCGCGCGGGCCAGTTGGACCGGCTTTGAGGCACGCGCTTCACAGGTGACGCGAAACCCCAATCCTGTCGTCCAAAAAGCCGGCGTGACATAACCGCGACTTGAGCTTCGGTAGTCTCCAGGTCCGGTCTGGAAATGGGAACCGCCACCGCGGAAAACTCGGAGCGATCCTTTGGTGTTGCCCGCCAGTCCAAAAGCGCCGGGCACACCCAATTTCCGGGCCATTTCTTGGTCCCAGCTTTTCGGTTCGCGTTGCATGCCTCCATCGGGACCCGGCGGATCATCCACGGGCGATTTCCCGTAATAGTCGTCGCCAAACCAGTCCTGGCACCATTCGCGGACGTTTCCCAGCATGTCGAATAGCCCGAACGGGTTGGGCCGAAATCGGCCGACCGGACTCGAGGTAGGCCGACCATCCAGGGAATTGCCACCTGGCTGATTGTCTCGACCGCCCGCAGTCACACTCACGCCTGCGACATTTTCAAAGCGCGTGAGATCGGCCGGATCGTTGCCAAAATAGAACAGGGTTTCGGTCCCGCCTCGGCAGGAGTATTCCCATTCGGCTTCCGTGGGCAAGCGATAGGTTCTGCCTTCTTCGCGGGTCAACCAGGCGCAGAACGCAACAGCATCGTTCCAGGTGACGGCTTGGACGGGGTGACTGTCGTCCTGCGCGGGATCGCTGTGCAAGTTCCCTTTCGAGCGAGAGTTCGCCTCGCCTTTGGATCCGCCCGCTTCGACATTGCGTTCGGGCTCGGTCTTGTAGTGGGTCGCGCGAACGAACGCGGCGAATTCCCCGCGTGTCACTTCATATCGACCCATATAAAACGCGCGCGTGATCCGGACCTTATGTGGCGGTTGCTCGGCGTCGAGCGCATCTTTTTTTTGGGCCTCGGAAATCGTCGGCAATTTCATCAGGGCGCGCGAAGGTTCCACCTGCGATGGGGCCAATCCCATCTGGAATTCGCCCGGCGGGATCAGCACGAGTGCCATGCCGATCGAATTGGTCAACCCGACTGGCATTTTCAGGCGAGAAGACCAGGTTTCTTGCCCCATCTTCGCGGCCGCCGCGTCAAAGGGAGCGACCAGCAACTGGTCGGGCGATCGCGCCAACGAAGCGGGCCGATCCGCCTTTTTCGATGATTTGCCGGCATCGGACTTGGCGACCTTGGTGTCCGCCGGCGCCGGCCCGGTCTTACCCTCTTTTTCTTTGGGCTCCAGGACAAACGTCTCTCCGTCGAAGCTCAGCACAACGTTTTTGCCGACGATCGACACCGTGACTGTCTTTTTCTCCCCTTGCTTCAGCGAAAAGCTGTCGCTCGTAAAGTGCAGATCGCCGTACGTAATCTCCAAGTCGTGATTTCCCGGGTCCACTCTCACTTGCTTCCTGTCAGGACCGGTGATTGTCAGCGTCGAGCCCTTCACGGCGACGTCGACATCCGGGTCCAGGACGTTGACCACGATCACCGTCCCACGCACGTAAAAGTAGATCACGCCGGACATCGTGGCGAAGACGGCCAGGCCAAATGCCAACGCGCTCCAGGGAATCCAGCCTCCTTGTTTCCAGGGCTTTCTGAATTGCCTCAGGGGCGCAAGACGCGCCGCACGCCAGGCACGGGGGCCGGAGTATTTCGCCTGGATCTCCCGTGCTCGATGGTGCCCCGGCTTGACCTTCAGCAGCTCGTCCGCCTTGTTGAGCGCGGTGCGTGCATCGTTGAGGCGATCGGCCGCCTCAATTTCATCGACCAGGACCGCGATCTGCGTATTCTTCGCGCGAGCCTCGTCGAGAAGTGATTGCGCGCCGGAAGTACGCTGAGCTTCGGTGATCCGTTCGATGATCTGAATGACCTGCTCGTAGTCGTGGCGAGCCAGGCACTTGCGGGCCAACTCCTCCAGCGAGAGCAGGTCGCGTTCTGTCGCGACTTTTTCCGTTACCGATTTCAAGATTTGCGACGAGCCGGCCCGATTCGATGATTGCGCCGTCGCCCCGGATGGCGCAGCGCCGAGGTCCAGTTTCTGGCTGGACCGGGGCCGGGCATCGGGGGTCTTCAAGATCGTCAGCAACTCGTCGGCGACTGCCTTCAAAGATGCAAAGCGGTCGGAGGCGTTCCGCGCGATCATCCGCATGCAGACCGCCTCGATCCTTGGGTCGAGCTCGGGACGCGATTTCAGCGGCGACGAGATTTCCTTGGTGATGATTTGTGCCAGCACGCTCAGCACCGAGCCCTGGAACGGAGAACGGCCGACAAGCATCTCGTAGAAGATGACGCCCAGGCTGTATTGGTCCGACGCACCTCCGACCTTGTCGGGATCTCCTTCGACCTGTTCCGGCGACATGTAGGCCGGCGAGCCGAGGATCATGCCGCTGCGGGTCAGAGTGGCGTCACCGTCCTTCTGAGCTTTGCGGGCCAGGCCGAAATCCATGACGATTGGCTCGCCGTGCTGGTCGACCACGATATTGGCCGGTTTGAGGTCCCTGTGCACGATCCCGTGATCATGGGCGTGTTGAAGGGCCTGGGCGAGCTTACGGATGACGACGAGGATTTGGCGTTCCGGCTGCGGCTTGTCGGGGCGAATCAGCTCCGAGAGGGGCCGCCCTTCGATATAGGCCAGCGAGATGTAGAGCGTCCCATTGATCTCGCCGACTTCATAAACCGAACAGATGTTGGCATGCCGCAGCGTCGCGGCAGCCCGCGCCTCGCGATAGAACCGCGCGAGCAGTGCGCCCGTCGGATCGGAGTTGAAGTGAGGCGTCTTGAGCGCGACCGGCCGTTTAAGTTGCGTATCTTGGGCAAGATAGACTGTGCCCATCGCCCCCTTGCCGAGGACGCTGACGATCTGATACCGGCCGAATTGTCCCTGGAGGCCGGACTGGCCGATTGGGACCGTCGTTTTGCCCTTCGATTTCGGCGGGATGGTCTCCTGATCTTGCGCGGTGAACGACTGCCTTGAGGCTGCGTCGCTTTGAGGCGAAGCCGCGCCGGCCGCGAGCTTGCGCAGCTCCACTTCGGCGGTCAGGAGGGGTCGCAGCGCGTCGGCGATCTCGGAATAGCGCGCGAGAAAGGCTTCTCGCTCGATCGCCTCACCCCGGTCGATCCGCTCCAAAAACTCACTCAGCGCGGTGTCAACGCGGGGATCTTTGGCTTCGGCATGCTTCGATTGGTCCGCCACGACTCGGCCCCACGGAGTGGATTGGGTCCCAACGCACGCAAATTGCGAGAAGCGATCCTCAACAGAATAAGCACTAGCCGGGAGATCCGAGGTCCGGAAATCCACGCGACTTCCAAAAAAATCAATCATCGCGGCTCAACGGGCGATTTTCAGGCCGCATGGGAGGCGCGAAATCGGCACGCCAAGCCGTAAATGCTCGAGGCACCGGGGCGCTTTTTGCAGAGAGCGTGGACCCGGTCGTCACCCCCGTCAGTTACGTTTCGGCGTGCTGGTGACGGTTTTGACAACGACCTCGCAATTCGGGAGCGATTTACGGAGCTCATCGGCCCCGCCCTGAGTGACCTGCGTGTCGCTCACATCGAGTTTGTTGAGGCGCGTGAGGCCCTTCAGGCTCTTGATTCCGGCGTCGTTGATTTTGGTGCCCTGCAAGTAGAGCCGTTCAAGATTATGTATTTCGGCGAGACGAGGAAGTGTCGCATTGGTGATGCGCGTCCAGCCCAGATAGAGCGTCTTGAGGTCTGCCGATCCTTGAAGTCGCTCGATCCCCGCATCGGTGACGTGCGTGCCGTTAAGGTTGAGCTCCTGCAGCTTGGTCAACTGCTTCAGATGCGCAAGGCCAGCGTCGCTGATCCGCGTCCCGTCCAGCCAGAGAGATTTGAGCGATGTCAGCGCCTGGAGAGATGCGAGGTTCGAATTGGTGACCTTCAGGCCGCCCAGCATGAGACCCTTGAGCTGGACCAGGCGCTTGAGGTGGGCGAGTCCGTCGCCCGTCACGTGGGTTCCAAAAAGGATGAGTCCCTTCAGATTTGAGAGGCCTGCCAAATGGGCGAGCCCCGCGTTGTCGACCTTTGTGCCCTCCAGCCAGAGATGGGCGAGTCGTGTGAGGCCTCGCAAATGGATCAGTCCCGCGCTCGTGATCCGCGTTCCGCCAAGTGCCACGTGCTCCAGTTGCAGCAAAGGTTCCAAATGGGCCAGGCCGGCGTCCGTGACATGCGTGCCTCGCAGGCCCAATGATTTGAGATTGTTAAAGCGCTCCAGATGGACTAATCCGGCGTCGCCGACGCTGGCTTGCTCAAACCAGAAGCTTTCGAGCTGCGTCGAATTGCGCAAGTGAGAGATAATGGCGTCGGTTACCCTAGGCGCCTTGCTGAGACCGAACGCCGTGAGATGGGCGACTCCTTCCAGCGGCTCCAATTGGGCATCGGTCAGTTGTGGTTTGTCGTGGAGAGCGACTCGCGTCAACAAAAAAGTACCATTTGGCAAAGTCTGGCCCGGTCGAATTTCCTGCCACTGACCGTTGGTACGAATCGTGACGGTGCCCCCGAGCGCCAGCACGGCCTCGGCTGCATGGCGATCGTCATCCTTCTGATTAGTGAGCGCCGGAGTCGAGCTTGAAACGGCAGCGACGTCGCAGGCGACGCGGAAGCCCTGCTCGGCCCAATTGCGATAATCCGGTTCCGAGGGTTGTCGAACGGCAGATCGACAATTGGGTGTATTCCAGGCGCACCAGCTCCCCCCGCGAAACACGCGGCGCGCGCCCGCAGGTGGTCCAGGGGGATCGGACTCGGGCGACGCGGCGTAGTATTCCGGTTCGTAGGCGTCCCAACACCATTGCCAGACGTTGCCGTGCATGTCGTACAGACCGAACGCATTGGGTCGGTAGCTGCCGACGGGTGCGGTCGTGCCGAGCGCGGGACCTTTTTCGCTGGTCCCATAAGGCGCTGTGCCATTGCAATTGCAGTCGAGGCCATTATTGAGCGCGCCGAAGTTGAAGGGAGTTGTGGTTCCCGCACGACAGGCGTATTCCCATTGCGCTTCTGTCGGCAATCGATAGCCGGCGCCCCCCGCGATGCTGACATCAGCCTGCTTGATCCAAAGCTCTCTCTCGCGCTTGATGTTGCCGATCTTGTAGTAGGTCGGCCGCCCCTCCTTCTCGCTGAGCTTGTTGCAGAATTCAATGGCGTCGAACCACGTGACGGTTTCGACAGGACGGCGGCTCGTGTCAGGGCCGGTCCCTGAGTCCATCTCGCCTCCGCTGTTTCGAAAGCCGCTCGGGTTGCGTCCGAGGACTTCTTGGAATTCGCGCTGCGTCACGTCGTAAACGCCGAGATAGAACGGTTTGGTGATGCGGACGTGGTGTTGGTGCTCGTCGTCACGATGATAGGGTTCAGAATTGGGGGACCCCATCTGGAACTCGCCGGGAGGAATCAACGCCAGCTTCATACCGACCGAGTTCGTCGAGATCAAAGGGGTCTTCGTCCGCTCGGCAAAATCCTGCTGGGCAGCTTTCGCCGTAGTCTCCTCCGCAGTCAGCACCTGTGAGTCGTTAACTCTCGCAGGCCGATGAGCGCTCGGCGGCGGAAGCTCCGGCAGGCCCTCGAACAACACCTTTCCCTCGGGATCGGTGACCTTGATCTGCCGAAACCGCGCCGCCGCAGCCCACGTGTAAAGGAAAATCCGGCCATGCGTGGCGCGGGGATCCGTTTGTTGAAATAAGAGCGAACCGTCCTCGAAAGCTCGAAAGGTGCTGCCGCGTGCCTCGATCTTTAACGTGTACCACTGGTTCGATACGTGTCTGATCGATTTCCAGTTGCCAGGCTCCCGACCCCACTTGTTGTCATGAACATAGGAGAAATCAGCCCCCCCGTCTGCAATGTTAAAGTTGCGGTAGTCACCCGGCGCCAACCAATGGAATCGAAATCCGATCGCCTCGTTTCCTCCGGTCCTGTTCACCTCGACGCTGAGATCGTAGTTCGACAACGACGAGTCGCCGAAGATCAGCATCGGACAGAACTCTTCCTGCATCGCCAGCGTGGGCTGCAGAAGCTCGTCGTTCTCGATCTTCCATTCCCCTCTGACGGCAAACGGCTTGCCGAAGAACTTGGGCCGTGCGGCGGCGACGGTGGGTTTCGAGGCGGCACCACCGGTGCTCGAACCCACCTTCTCGGTGCCTGCCGCTAGCGGAAGAGCCTCATTTTCCAATAGCGCCACGATGTTCTTGCCGAGGATCGAAACCTTGACGGTTTTCTTTTCTCCTCTCTTGATCTCGAAGCTCTTGGTGACAGTTTCGATGCCCGCGTAGCTGATCTTGAGTTGTTGCTCGCCCGGCTCGACGTAGACCTTTTCCTCTTTGGGGCCGGTAATCGTGATCTGCTTGCCCTCGAGCGACACGGTCACATCCGGATCTTCAACGTCGATCACCACAGCCGTTTTGTTGAGGTAGATCACGATGACGCCGGTCATCACGCCGAAAACGGCCACGCCGAACGCGAGCACGCTCCAGGGGATCCAGCCTCCTTGATCCCAGCGCTCGGTCAATCGCCACGAGGCGCCGATGCGTGCCGGGCCCGTGTGGCCGGCGCCCGAGTACTTCTCCTGGATCGCCAGGGCGCGATGATGCCCCGGCTTGATCTTCAACAGCTCTTCGGCTTTCTTGAGGGCCATCTGAGTGTCTTCGAGGCGTTCGGCCTCGTTGATCTCGCAGATCAGGAACCCGATCTCGTCGGCTTTCTTTCGGGCCGCAATCAAAAGCTCCTGGATTGCATCGCTGCGCCGCTCCTCGGGGATCCGCTCGACAATCTGGATCGCCTGGTCGTAGTCGCGTCGCCCGTTACACTTCCGGACCAAGTCCTCGAGCGACGCGAGGTCACTTTCCGTTAACACTCTTTCCTTGATGGATTTCCGAGCTTGAGATCGATCCGCCTCGCCTCGCGAAAGGGTGGGCGCGCGGTTGGCGCTTGTCGGCCTCTCCACCTCGCTTGACCGCGCGGGATTTTTCACGATCGCCGCCAGCTCGTCCGCGACCGCTTTCATCGACGGAAAACGCTCGGCCGCGCTTTTCGCCATCATCCGCAAGCAAAGCGCTTCGACCCTCGGATCAAGCCCGGGGCGTAGAACACTGGGCGGGGTCGCGTCTTTGGTGATGATTTGCGCGAGCACGCTCACGACCGACCCGCGAAACGGCAGCTGCCCAGTCAGCGTCTCGTACAGGACCACGCCGAGGCTGTACTGATCCGACGCCGGACCCACACTCACGGGGTCTCCCTCGATCTGCTCCGGAGACATGTAGGCGGGTGATCCCAGGAGCGTGCCGCTGTGCGTGAGGCTGGCATCCCCCTCCTTCTGCGGTTTGCGAGCCAGGCCAAAATCCATGATGACGGGCTCGCCTTTCTTGTCGACCATAATGTTGGCCGGTTTTAGATCCCGGTGAACGATCCCGTGGTCGTGAGCCTCCTGCAGCGCGAGCGCGAGCTTGCGGATGAGAATCAGGAGCTGCCGCTCGGTCTGCGGCTTGTCGGCGCGGGTCCACGTCGAGAGCGGATCGCCCTCGATGTAGGCCATCGAGATGTATCGCTTCCGGTCGATCTCGCCGACGTCGTACACGGGGCAGATGTTGGCATGCCGCAGCGTCGCCGCGGCCCGCGCCTCGCGGTAAAAGCGCGCGAGCAGCTCGCCAGTGGGTTCATCCTCGAAGTGGGGCGTCTTGATCGCCACCCGCCGCTCTAGCTGAGTGTCCTCAGCCAAGTAGACCGTCCCCATTGCCCCCTTGCCGAGCCCTCGAATGATCTGGTAGCGGCCGAACCGCCCAGACAGACCGCTCCCGCTGCCGCTTGTTCCGAGGGCGCGATCGAGTCTTGATTTCGGCGGAATCGTCTCTTGACCGCGCTCAGCGAGCGACCGAGTGGAGATCCCGGCACTTTCGCGCGGACCCTGCGCGCCAACTAGGTTTCGCAGTTTCTCCTCAGCGGCGATGAGCGCGCGCAAAGCGTCGGCGACCACGGCATGCCGTGCGAGGAATTCCTCGCGGTCGACCGGCTCGCCGCGATCGAGCCGCTCCAGGTACTCGCGGAAGGCGGCGCCTGCGCGCGGGTCTTTGCTCTCGGCGTGCCGCGATTCGTCGGACATCGGATCATTCCCCACGAACCTCTGGGCGATTCATCTCACGCGATCGTTCACCCAGCCGACTCCCGACGCGACCCGCCTCCAAGATCTCAGGTGGCGCGAATCACAGCCCCCAGAATAAGCCCCGCTTGGGGGCCGACAGGTGTGATTATCTGGCAAATCCTGTCGGAATTCCAAGATTTGATTCCCGCGTCGGAATGCGGTTTATTGCGAGCTGTTGGGTTGGCCGGATTTGAGGGGATCATTCGATGCCATCAACTCGAATCTCAAACCCGCAGGAGATTGACGATCGTCATCCATGGACGATCCTCAACTACGCTCCAAGAACCTCGATAGCGGCCGACAGACCTGCCCATTGGACGGCTGCGTTGTCGAGATCCGTCGCGATGTCATCGGACGTCGGGTTCTCCGTACGATAAACCAAACTCATGTGTGGATAAACGTGATTCACCAGGACTAGGCTGTTTGAGCTACTGGTCTGGTTCGTGCCGTCTCCGGATGAGAGATTCAAGTGATCGTCCCCTGTCTGTGCGGCGGCATTCGTGTCGTTCGCATGAATCCGCATCGGCTGAGGCTGACTCGAGACTAGAGTCGTCGATGGCACCTCGTTGGTCGCCGCTGGCACGGCAGTTGTCACGAGGGTAGTGCCGAGAGCTAAGGGCGCGACAGCCGGCGCTGCGTTGGAAATCACCAGCGTAAACGCTTGGGCCGTCGATTTGCCGGCGCTATTCGTGGCCGTGAAGGTTAATGCATAGTTGTTGGCAGTCCCCGCCGCGGGAGTGCCGCTGAGGACACCCGTCGTCTTGTTGAACTTGAGCCCCTTCGGCAAGGTTCCCGACTCGATAAAAGTCGAGGCTGGAAATCCGGTGGCGGTCACGGTGAAACTGCCGCTCTGGCCCACGACAAAGTTCGCTGTGTTGGCGCTCGTGATGGCGGGAACCTGCTTGACCGTGAGCGTGAAGGTCTGGCTGGCCGCCGTACCAACGCCGTTCGTGGCCGTAAACGTCAAGCTGTACGTACCGCCGGTACCGGCAGCCGGCGTTCCACTCAAGACCCCGGTCGACGTGTTAAATGTCACTCCGGACGGTAAGGTTCCCGCCTCGCTCCATGTCGGCTTGGGATATCCCGTGGCCGTCACGGTGAATTTGCCGCTCTTACCCGCGACAAAGGTCGCGGCGTTGGCACTCGTAATCGCGGCAGCCTGATCCACCGTGAGCGTGAAGGTCTGGCTGGCTGCGGTGCCGACGCCATTGCTGGCGGTGAACGTTAATGTGCTCTTTCCACCCGTCCCTGCCGCCGGTGTCCCGCTCAACACGCCGGTCGCCGCATTGAAGGTCAGTCCGCCTGGAAGGCTTCCCGTTTCGCCGAGGACCGGCGTCGGCGAGCCAGCGAACTTCACCTGAAAGCTTCCCGCGATACCCGCGGTAAAGGTGGCGCTTTTCGCGCTGGTGATTTTCGGAGCACTGCCAGCGGCCGTCACAGTGAGCGTAAAAGTTTGGGTGGCGGCCTGGCCAAAGCCGTTATTGGCAGTGATCGTCAAAGGATAGCTCTTGGCAGTCCCCGCGCTGGGCGTCCCGCTGAGAATGCCGGCGGGCGTCAATGTCACACCACTAGGCAATGCGCCGGCCGTGATCGCAAAACTCGGTGCCGGATATCCTGTCGCAGTCAGGGTGAAGCTCGAATTCACTCCGACGGCGAAGGAGACCTTGTTAGGACTTGTGATCGCGGGAGCCTGCGCGATCACAAACGTGACCGGTTGGCTGTCGGTCGGACCAGCGACGTAGTTCGTGTCCGTGCTCGTAAACGCGGCCACCACGGTGTACGTTCCGACAGTCGTCGGCGCCGTCGCCGATCCGTTACCGCTCACCGTGCTCCCCACGTAATAAGTGACGGTGGGGTTCCCGTTGACCGTCGCTCCGCCGACTCCCGTCGCGGTCACGGTGGCCGTGAATGGGTTGCCCGTAAAGAGGCCGCTCGGATCGCTGGCGATGACCGTCGGAACCGCGGCATTGATCATAAAGGTCAATGGCGCGTTTTGTGCGTTGCTGTAGCTTGGGTTGCCGCTGGTGAAGGACGCGACAACGGTGTACGTGCCGGCATTCGTCGGGGCTGTCGATGAGCCGGTTCCCGTGGCGCTCGTGCCGACGTAGTACGTGAAAGAATAGCTGCCGCTGACGCCGTTTCCGTTCGCGTCGGTCGCTGTTGCCGTCGCGGGATACGGATTGCCGTTGTACGTGCCTCCAGCGTCGGTCGCCACAACCGTCGGCAGCTGGTCGATCGTCCCACCGAGAATTGTCGCGCTTGGGCTAATCTGAGCGGACTTGGTATAGACGTGGAACCCATTGAGATTCAGCGTCGCAGCGTTTTGAACGACGAGAGAATCGACATACAAGGCCTCCGACCCGCTGCCGCCGGAGTTGTGGGATTGGTCGACAAGCTCGACGTAAGCCTGGCCCTCGATTGTGAGCGCCCCGTAGTCGAAGTTGTTGGTGAACCCCGACTCGTCGGCCCCAAGATCATTGCTCATAACTTCGAAGAGCTGCGGCGAACTCGCTGAGCCGACTCCGTCGAGGTACATCGCCCCGGCCACCTGATAGGAACTCGAATTGTGCGTATCGCCGAGCAAATTTCCTCTCACAAACATCCTGTCGGAGCTGCCCGCTGCGAGATACCCCGGATCGTTGACGGTCACGGGGCCGACAATGTTGACTTCTGCTCCATTGCTGGCCTCGATGGCGCCTTGGTTCGTGAAGGTCGCGTCCGGCTCGATCGTCAGCCCGCCGGAAACGAACAGATCGCCGCAGTTGATCGCCAGCACCTGCGTGTTGCCCGACGACAACTCAATGCCATTGATAACAGCAAAAGCACCGACCCCGGTGAAGTTGATGACAATCTGCCCACTGGCGTTGGCTGTGGCCGTAAACGTCTCCGCCACCGCCTTATTCTCGGCACCAGCTGTCGCAAAGACGTCGAAGTCGGTTAGCACCTGAGTTCCGTTAATGGCCACATTGAACGTGCGGAGTTTAGGTGCATTGAACTGGATCTCCGCAAAATCCAATCGCACCGTGTAAGGAGCTCCCGGCGTCAAAATCGGGAGCGTGTAGCTGAAGCTGCTGCCGTTGCGCTGTGTCTGATAGACGCCCTGAGGCGCCGGATTTGTGACGCCGCTCGTGTCAATTGGACTGACTGTCGTCTCAGTCTCAGTGCTGCCGCCGCTGTAATCCGTATCGTCAACAAACGAGCCGACCGCTCCGCCGCTGTTATCGGCGCTGATCGTTCCGTCGTTCACGATCGTGTCGGTGGTGTCGCTATCGAAGTCCCCTTCAATGTCACCGGAACAGCCCCGGATTGTGATACCCTGGGCGATCGTCAAAGTCGTCGACGAGCTGGTGACCTCGATGAGGTTGTAAGGATCCAAGTTGTTCCCGTGCGGCCCAAAGAGGAGGGTCCCGGTTCCTGAGAGCGTCTCAGTATTCTCGAAGTACATGTATGCCTGTGTTGTCCCGATGGCGTCGCCGATGTAGGCCGTGCCGTTAAGCGTCAGACCGTTTTCGATATCAATCACGACCGGCTCAGTGATCCCCTGAGTCAAATCGAGGTTGCCGTCGATCGTCACGCCGATCAGCTGTCCGCCCGCGCCGCTCCCGATCAGGTCTGCCCCGCCCGTTTCCGTCACGGTGCCCCCCGAAATAGTGCCACCCGTGAGAGTCCAGGACTCCGTGGCAGGCCCCAGTGGCAGAGTCGCCCCCGTATTGTTCAACGTGCCGATGAGATTGTTTGTGTCGTTTGTTTGATTGAACGTTCCCATGTCGGCCACGGTGAACAGGCCCCCGAGGTTGACCGTTGCGTTGCTGGCCGTGATCGTGCCGGCATTGGACCAGACGTTGGTGGAGGCGAATTGATCGCCCAAGTTGAGCGTGCCCCCGGTCTGGGTGATCGACGCCCCGGTTGCATTTGTCCAAGCGCCGTAGAGCTCCAGAGCGACGCCGTTCCCGTTGATCGTCGCCGAATTCGTGAAGTCGTTGATGTTCAGCGTTTCGTCGCTGCTGGACGTGATCGTTCCCTGATTCTTGAACGCGCCGACGGGACTGATCGTCAGCGCGCCGCTCGTCAATGGCTCGCCGGCGTTGATCGCCAGCACCTGCGTGCTCCCGGAATACAGCTCGATGCCATTGACGCTGGCGTCGGATTTTGAACCGCTGACGGTGCTGAAGGCGATCACGATCTGGCCATTGCTGTTGGCTGCGGCCGTGAAAGTTTCCGCCAGGGCCTTGTCGATCGCTCCCGCGGTTGCGAAGAGGTCGAAGCTTGTGAGCACCTGCGTCCCGTTGATGCTCACGTTCATTAACTTTTGGCCTGCCGCGTTGACGTCGATCTCCGCGAAGTCGAGCTGGACCGTGTACGTGGCTGACGGAGTCAAATTGGGAAGCGTATAAGTGAAGCTGGTGCCGTAGCGTTCGGTCTGGTAGACAGCTTGGGGCGCCGGATTGGTGACTGCGCTGGTGTTGATCGGTTCAAAGGTGCTACGGGCGACACCGCCCGAGAAGTCGGTGTCATAGACAAAGGGCGGAGCCGCTCCCCCGCTATCATCGGCGTTGATCGTCCCCTGGTTGACGATCGTGTCGGTGCTGGCCTCCCCTTCAATGGTCCCCGAACTGCCGGAAATGGTGATTCCCGAACCGATCGTCAATGTTGCCGGAGAAGCTTTCAGTTCCATGAGGTTGTTGACATTGGGCCCAAACACCACTCTGCCCGTCCCCGCGAGAGTCTCCGTGTTCGTGAAGTAGAGATCCCCATACGTCGTCCCCGCGGTGTTGCCGATGTAGAGCGTGCCGTTGAGCGTCAGACCATTGACCACCGAGACGGCGGCACCGTAGATCCCGCCGATCTGCTCCATGTCCAAATCGCCATCGATCGTCAAACCGTTCAATGTCGCGCCCGCGCCGACGACGTTGAGCACGGCGCCGCCACTCTCCGTGACGGTGCCACCATGGACGGTCCCGCCCTCGAGATTCCACGTTCCGGTTGCTGGCCCTAAAGCCAGAGTGGTTCCTGTATTGTTGAATGTTCCAACCAGGTTCGTGGTGTCACTTGTTTCATTGAACGTTCCCATCGCTGCCAAAGTGAACACGCCGCCCAGATTCGCCGTTGCGTTGCTGCTCGTGAGAGCGCCGGCGTTCGACCAGGCATGGGTCGAACTCGAGGATTGATCTCCCAGATCGAGCGTGCCGCCGGTGGCGCTGATCGTGGACCCGGAGGCGTTTGTCCAAGAGCCGAAGAGAGCCAGCGTCTGGCCCGTTGTCACGGTCAATCCTTGATTAATCGTGTAGGCGCTTCCGTTCAGCTCCAACAGGCTGCCGGTCCCGCCGAGCGCGGCCGCACCGACGTTTCCGCTGACTCCGTTTATGATCAAAGTCTCGGCATTGCTCGACTTCACCGTCCCTTGATTGGTGAACGTGCCCCCTGGACTGATCGTCAACGCGCCCCTGGTGAACAGGTCCCCGGCGTTGATCGCCAGCACTTGGGTGCTCCCGGAATACAATTCGATTCCATTGATGCTGGACTGGTCCGTCGAATTGTTGGCGGTGGTGAAACTGATCACGATCTGGCCGTTGCTGTTGGCCGTGGCGGTGAAGCTTTTTGCCAGCGCTTTGTAGTCCCCCCCTGCCGTGGCGAAGACGTCGAAGTTGGTGAGCACCTGCGTCCCGTTAATGCTCACGTTCATCAGCTTCTTTCCGGCGGCGCCGACGTCGAACTCCGCGAAGTCGAGCTGGACCGTGTATGTCGCTGAGGGCGTCAGGTTGGGAAGCGTGTAGGTGGGGTCGCCGTAACGCTCGGTCTGGTAGACCGCCTGCGGCGCCGGATTGGCGACGGTGCTCGTGTTGATCGGCACAGTTGTGGATTCGGGGGCGCCGCCGGAGAAGTCGGTGTCAAAGACGAACGATCCAGCCACTCCGCCACTGTTGTCGGCGCTGATCGTCCCCTGATTGACGATGACGTCCGTGCTGTAGTTGCCCACGATCGTTCCCGAGCTGCCGGCGATGGTGATGCCGGAACCGATCGTGAGCGTCGTCGAGGCGTTGTCCAAGTCGAAGTAGTTGTCCGTGTTCGGCCCAAACAGCACGGTCCCTGTTCCGGAGAGTGTCTGCGTGTTCGTGAAGAACAACTGACCGTACGTCGTTCCCGCGGCATTTCCTAAATTTAGCGTGCCGTTGAGCACCAAATTATTCGTCACATAGGCCGTGGCGCCAACGGCCTGCGATAAATCGAGATTCCCGTTGATCGTCACGCCGTTCAGCGTCCCTCCCGTCGAGCTCATCACCAATTCAGCGCCATTCATCCCGGTAAAGGTGCCGCCTTTGAGGGTGCCGCCGGCCAACTTGAAATTCGCCGACGCGCTAATCGTCGGTGAGGAAAATGTAATGCCCGACGCGACATTGATCGCCGCGTTTGTGTTCAGGCTGTGGATGGTGACGCTCGTTGTCGCAACTTGGATCGTGGTGCCGGCGGCCGTGCTGATCGTCACATCATCGGTCGATTGCGGGACAGCGCCCGAATTCCAGTTATTGCCGTCGTTCCAAAGGTTGTCGTTCCCCTTGCCGGTCCATGTGACGGCCGACAACAGAGTGCGATCCTCAAGCCACTCGATTCGCGAGAGCTGTGCTGCTGCAGCGGTCGTCGATCGAAAACGCGCCCTGCCGCGCCATTTTTTGAGAGAACCCCTGCGCACTCGGAGCCCACAATCGGTCGAATTGAACCACCGCGGACGCCAATAAACTCGCATTAAGGTTCTCCAAGTCTGCGTCTGAACTCAGATGCGGACCGCGCTCGAAGGAGTAAGCCCGATTCGACGATCGGTAGGGGTGCTTTCTTGGACGAATTCGCGGGTTTCTCGAAAATTTCGTGATCGCGGCCGGGCAGAGAGGGTTGGCCCTTGAACAGAACAGGCCATTATCCTAAACGGTCCAGCCAGCGAGCCTTAGATGGCGTATCATGAGGCCGCCTCGGATCGCTCCGAGCGAGAAAGGTGAGTTTGGACGCGTCAAATCGATTTCGAATTTGATTTGTTCCCAGCCCCCAATAGGATAGGGAGTCGTGTCGCGCGGGCGGAGCGTGAGCGCCGAGACATTCGTGCGCAATACGCTCCCCTCTTATAGGTGTCGTCAGCGGTCGTGAGGCGAACAATGCGCGGGGCGGGATTTCAGGAATTCATTGAAATTCTGCGAAACGGCGACGCGGAGGCCGTCGACCGATTGCTCTCGGACTTCGACCCATTTCTCAGGCGGGCCATTCGATTGCGTCTTTTCGACCGTCGAACTCGCCGAGTCGTCGACACCTCGGACATCATTCAATCGCTGTTGAAGGATTTCCTAGGCCGTGAAGAGGCTGACGGAGCCGCCGCATCCTCCGAGAGGTTACGGGCATATCTGACGGCGGCCGCGCAATACAAAGTCTCATCGAAGACGCGCAAGGAACGCCGACGGATCGCTGAGCTCGGTGACTTCGCGGAGCCCGTCAGCCCCGAGCCGCCGCCCAGCAAGCAAGCCGAAGACCGGGACTTCATTGACGCAATCCGAAGCCGGCTCGACGAGGGAGGCCGCCGGCTGTTTGACTGGTCGCAACAGGGGCGGACATGGCGGGATATCGCAAATGAGATTGGCGGTCACCCCGACACTCTGCGAATCCAGCTTCGTCGGTCCGTCGCAGCAGCGCTTGCCGAAATCCGCCACGGAGAGCCCAGCGATGCCGGGTGAGCGGCCGCTTTGCGCCAAAGACAGCGACGCAACGCGGACGCTGATGAATTCGACGGCGATTCCCTGCAATGATTCGCTAGATGCGGCGATTTCCAGTCAGCGTGAAGACTGGCTCAAGGGGATTCGCATTCCGATCGCAGATCGGTTGAGGGCGTGCGGAGCGCTTTGCTCTGGTCCGATCCAGGCTGCGGAATTGATCTACCACGACTTCGTATTGCAACGCGACTCGGGAAAAGCGTCGGATTGGGACAGTCTCGTTCGGCAATTTCCGGAGTACGCTGAGCAGTTACGGCTCTTCCGCGAGGCGGATGAACTCATCGAAGGCGCCATCGCTCCTTCCGGTCGATCGGCGACGCAGCTCGGCGGCTACGATCTGTTGGAGGAGGTTGGTCGTGGCGGGATGGGTATCGTTTACCGGGCGCGCGAGCGCAACCTGGAACGGACCGTCGCCATCAAGCGAATTCGAGCTGGCGCGCTTGCCGATGACGACTCAACGCAGCGTTTCCTTAAGGAAGCAAAAGCCGTCTCGCGGCTCAATCATCCGAATATCGTCCATATTTACTGCGTGGGCGATTGCGAGGGAGAACCGTTTATCGCGTTGGAGTTCGTCGAAGGGCCAACACTTGGCGAGCGCATTGGCGGAACGCCGCTTGCGCCGCAACTGGCGGGAACAGTCGCCGCCGCCGTCGCCCGCGCCGTTGAACACGCGCACGAGCACGGGATCATTCATCGTGACCTCAAGCCGGCGAACATCCTTCTTTCTGGACCGCCAGACGGCCCCGTCCCGAAGGTGACGGATTTTGGCGCGGCCAAAGAGTTGGAAAATGCGACACACGATGAGCGCACGCAGTTTCTCGGCACGCCGAGTTACATGGCCCCCGAGCAAGTCGAACCAAAGTGGGGGGCGATCAGTCAACTCACTGACGTCTACGGGATCGGTGCAGTTCTTTACGAAGCGCTTACGGGGCGCCCCCCCTTCCGCGCCGATTCGATCGGTGAAACGCTGCGGCAAGTCGTCGAGACGCAACCCGTCAGTCCGCGATTGCTCAATCCTGCCGTACCGCGCGATTTAGAAACTGCTTGTTTGAAATGCCTGCGAAAAGAGCCCGGGCGTCGTTACGACTCCGCCGCCGCTTTGGGCGAGGATCTCGAACGGTACCTTGCCGGCCAGCCGATACACGCCAGACCCGTCGGCTCCGCCGCACGGGTTTGGATGTGGTGTCGCCGCAAACCTGGAACAGCCAGTCTGGTGACCGTCGCGGTTCTGGTGCTCATCGCGGGAATCGCCGGCATCATCAATCAATGGAGCAGGGCCGAAGCCGCTCGAAAGAATGCCTTAGCAAGCGACCTGGAAGCTCAGGAATTGCTAAACGTGTTGATTGAGTCGAATCCTGCGGATGGATGGCGGACCTTTCGATCCGTTGCGTCCATCAAAGACCTGCTCCACCAGGCTGAGGCTCATTGCAAGAACTTGTTGCATAAAAATCCCGACGAAATTCAGGTTAGAATTGCGCTCACGAATGTCTATGAGCACTTAACTGCTTTTTATGGGCAACAAGGCCAGGTGATCGAGGCCGAAGCAAGTCGCCTCCAAGCTCGTGCTCTTTGGGAGCCGCTGGCCAACGAATCCGGCAATATGGAGTGCCGGTATTGGCTCGCGGTCACGTACTCCTGGGTCGACGGCGATGCTCCGCAATTCTTCCAATCGCAACAACGGGCGGAGGCAATCTGGCAGGAACTAGCACAAGGCCAACCTGATAATCTCGATTTGATGCGCAGAATCTGGGCCTACCGCGAGACGATGACGGGCCTTTTCCGCGAGAAGGCCTTCGCTGAAGCGTGGTTGTCCCAGCTTCAAGAGAGCCGAACGGAGCTTGAGTTGCTCGTTCGCCGGAATCCTCGCGACAGGGCCTTGCGCAAGCGGCTGGCCCTGAGTTGCTTTGTGCTCGGCGAAGCCAACGATCGAACCTCCAGAGCAAACTCGTTTTGGCGAGAATCGTACGATCATTACAAGATCTTGATCGAAGAGCGTCCGGACGACCTGCTGGACAATCTCTCGCTGGCGATTTCCTGCTCCCGGCTCATCCACGCAGGGCCCACGGATCCGTACTACCTCGAAGCTGTCCCGCTTCTTGACCGGGCCGGCCGGCGCCTCAACGCACTTTTAGCCCATGAACCCACAGGCGGCTTGCTGTGCAACTTGCTGTTGGAGAATGACTGCTGCCTGGCGTTATGTCATGCGAAAGCGGGCGAAACGGCGAAGGCAGAACAGTCCGCCCAAGTCTGCGCGGGCATCCTCGCGATGCTGCCTGATGGGGCGCAAGCAAAACCCGAATTCACTCTGGAACATACGGTGAAGCTGCTGGCGGTCGGCCAACAATTGCGGGAGGCCAGACAGCCCGCTGCGGCCTTGCGTCTGACGCGCCAGGCTGCTGCTCTCTGTTCAAAATTGGCTGTGGACCCCATGCACGACCCGAGTTCCTTTCGCGCTGTGGGCAATAAGTTGCTGGAATGCTCCACACTCGCCAACCAGCTCGGAGAACCGACCTTGGCTCTTGAGCAGGCCGAATTGGCCCGACGAACCATCGAAGCCTGGATGCGCGCCGCGCCCCATGATCCGCAGCGGGACAATGGGCTCAGCTATGCGTGGGAGCGGATTGGCAAGGCGCGTTGGAGCTTGGGTCAGCGCGACCAGGCCATGGCCGCATTCCGGGAATCGGCCGCAATCCAAAAACCGTTCTTTGAGCGAAATCCGTCCAGTTACGTGAACCGCGTTCGTCTGAGCCAGTGTTACAACCGATTGGTTTATTATGGCTCCAGTGCAGGCGACCTGCGCACGGCGGCTGACGCGATTCTGGCGGGGATCAAGTTCTCGCCCAACAACTCGCAGCAACTGGCGAAGTTCGCCGACGATTTTGCTGCCTTGGCGGAGCAAGTGACCATTCGTGCGCGCGCCCATCTTGCCCGTGAGGATCAGGCGGAGCGTGACCACTACCTTTCCGAAAGCCGACGTCTTCGGCATGCGGCGAACGCGGCGACCCGGCGAGCGGGTCATGGCGTTAGGGCCGAGCGTTAATCGCAGCCTGGTGATGGACTTTTGCCAGGTGCTCGCGCCACTAGGTGAGGTCTGACGGTGGCTGTGTCAAAACTCAACCCTTTTCCGGGAACCCCATCAAACGACCCATTTACCGGAAGCGAGGGACGCAAGCTGCGGGCGTCGCGATCAAGGTACATCGGTTGCGCTCCGGCCAACTCGTTGCTCGTCTTCCATCCGCTTGTCCGACAGCCATTTGTCGGTCGTGTCGGCTCGGCGCTGGAACTTCATCGGCAGTTCGGCGGTGGAGTCGACGCCCGCGTCGCGGAACGCCCGATCCTCTGCCGCACGCAATTCGTCACTTAGTTCGATTGCGAAAGAGATTCTTGCCAGCTTGTACCCTTCCGGCATTGCCTTGATTGCGCGCTGGGCGTCTTCAACGCTCGCAAACGCGAACGCCTGGTCACGTGTGACGAGCGTGCGTAAGCCCATGTCATTGAGTTTGCTCAGCCAGAAAGCTCCGGTGGGGCCAGTTGCGGCGACAACGAACTGGACGCGTTGGAAGTCAGGCAACGGATTGCGTCTCCAAAATGCCCTGCCGTCTCAAGAGAAGGCTGGGGATTGAGAGGCCCGCGCGGCCACAATTCGGAGTCCTTCCCGGGCCGCGCGGGCTAGACCCATCTGAGCAGGGGAACCTACACGTAGGGCCGAGCTGTCACAAGCGCGCCACGATCTTGTCGGGGAAACCGGAGTCACTCGTCAACCTTTGGGAGCCGCCGCTTGCCTCGTCCCGGATTCTCAGACGTTTTTTGACGCACGATTTTCGTGCCGAGAACTCAAACGTTTTGTGAGAATCGCTCTCGAGTGAACGATGGCCGCGAAATTGGTTGAAGGGGCATCGCATCAAACGAACCTTTTTCGGCATCCGCAGCCGGCGCGGCTCGGCACATCCGCCGATGTGACCTAAGTTGCGCAAAAAACAATTTGCACTTGGGCCTTTTCTTCTTGCCCGAATCGCGCGCCACGCCCTACTCCCCTCCGATGTGCTCGCCCTTCTCGGCCACAGAGCGTTTCATGAACAACACCAGAACGACGAGGGCCAGCGCCAGGACGGCGCACAGCCAGAAGACGTCGAAGTAAGCAAGTGACGCGGCCTGCTGCTGTCGCAAGTCGTCGAGCGCCTGAACGCCCAGGAGTTGTGATCTCGCCGGGTCACCTGTTCGCTGCAGAAGGACCGCCCGAGTCCCATCCAAGAACCCCTGGACGTGGGGGTTCAGCGGACTCAGGCCTTCACCCAGACGCGACAGGTGAAACTGCTCGCGCCGCTCTTGAATGGTCTGGGCCATCGATGTGCCGACGCTGCCCCCCTCGGTGCGGAGCAGGCTGAGCAGTCCCACTGCCGCGCCGCGCAGATGCACTGGAGTGTACTTGTATGCGGCCACGCTCATTGGTGCGAACAAGAGCCCCAGACCCAGCGTCAGCAACATCCGCGGTCCGACCACCTGCCCGGGGCTGATCTGGAGGTTCATCCGCGCCATCCAATAATTGCCGGCGGCCATCGCTACCAGGCCGGCCGCGATCGGCCAGCGGGCGTCCAGCCCGCGACCCACAAGTACGCCGACGATCACCATCGCGGTTAACGAAGAGACTCCCGAGGGGGACATCACCAGCCCCGAGCGTAGGGCGTCATAGCCGAACAGCCTCTGCAGCATTCCCGGCAGGGCGATGCTCGCGCCGTACAGCACGCCGAAGGCACAGAACATGATGATGCAGCTCACGGCGAGGTTTCGCTCTTTGAGGACCCGGAAGTTAATGATCGGGCTGGCGATCCGCATCTCGCGGAAGATCAAGAGGCAAAGCCCCAGTACGAACAAAATCATCAGCGTCTGAACCCGGCCAAACGGGTCACCCAGCCAGTCCCATTCCTGTCCCTTGCTGAGCATGATCTCCCAGCAAGACATGACGAGCGCCAAAAGCCCTAGGCCGATGTAGTCGAAGTTCAGCGGCCCGCGACTTAGTTCGGCCCGCTCCTGCTTGAGGTATTCGGGGTCGTCGACCACGGCGTACGCGGCGACCAGGGACAACAGGCCGATCGGGACGTTGATGAGGAAGATCCACGGCCAGTCGTAGTTGACACAAATCCAACCGCCCAACGTCGGCCCGACGATGGGCGCGATAATGGCGGCAACTCCGAAAAGCGTCATAGCGGTTCCCTGTTTCTCGGACGGGAACGCATCGAGCAAAACGCCCTGGCTGCACGGCTGCAGCCCGCCGCCCGCCAGACCTTGGATCACCCGGAAGAGGATCATCTGCTGGAGGCTGCCGGCCAGGCCGCAGAGGGCCGAGGCGACCGTGAAGAGGGTGATCGATAACAGGAAGTATCTGCGGCGGCCGAGGTGCGCCGACAGCCAGCCGGTGATCGGCAGGACGATGGCGTTTGCGGCCAGATAGCTAGTGATGACCCAATCGGCATCGGTCTCTGCGGCGGACAGGCCACCGGCGATATACCGCAGGGCCACGTTCGTAATCGTCGTGTCCAAAATCTCCATGAACGTGGGCACGACGACCACGCAGGCGACCACCCAATAAGTGAATGCCGGTCGGCTGACTGCTGCGGGGCTGATTGCAATGGTACTCATGATGCGTCCTCCGGTAACCGAGCGAGGCGCGGCGGCCTACCCTGTTATCTCCGGTTCAAAATCGTCATCTCACAGTTCAGGACTTAGGTTCCGAGTGGCCTTTGGGCATCGCGGCGTGAGGCTGTAAGACTTCTCCGGCGTTAGAGCCGGTTGGAGCTTCCCGGTAGTAGACGTAGGGCGTGACCGACAGGCCGACGAACAGGGGACTCTTGCTCGCGTCGTAGTCGGTCAGTTCGATCCGGACCGGCAACCGCTGAATGATTTTGACGAAGTTGCCGGTGGCGTTCTGCGGCGGCAACAGGGCGAGCGTCTGACCGGTCCCCATCGTGAAGCCGGTGATGCGGCCTTCGAACTCCCGGCGGCCGCCGTACATGTCCACTTCGCAGCGCACCCGCTGGCCGATCCGCAGATCCGCGAGCTGTGTCTCTTTGAAATTGGCGTCGATCCAGATCTCGTTGACAGAGCGGACGGCCATCAAACTTTGCCCGAACTGGACATCGTTACCCGGGTTGACGTTGCGGCTGGTCACCACTCCGTCGATCTCGCTGACAATGTCGCAATAGCGCAGGTTCAACTCGGCTTGCTTCAGGTCGTGCCGGGCCTGCTCCAATGCGGCGTTGGCCTGAAGCACGCTGGGCACCTTCGGCAGCAGATTGCGGAGGATGCGGTCAATGTCTCCCTCCTTGTCGAACCGACGAAACTCTTCGAGAGCCTTGTTCGGCGTCAGGCCGGTGAATCCCAGCGGCAGTCCGAGCTGGGTCATCGTGTCCATACAGTCGGCCAGCGCGGTTCGGACTGCGGAGAAGGTCTGATTCAGGTCCGCTGGTACATCCGTCAGGCTTGCGCCTTTTTTTGGCTCCGGGGGAAGTCCGAGTGCCGCGCGCGTCTGGTGGATCGCCTCGCGGGCCTGCTTTACATTGGCCGTAGCGACCCGATATTGCTGATGGCGGTGGTCGAAGTCCTCACGGCTTATCGCCGAGGACGGCAACAATCGCTGGCCGCGCTCGTAGTCAGCTCG
>DASZIA010000015.1:0-2367 GCA_035949535.1 Planctomycetaceae bacterium
CCTGGGGGGCTTCGCTGAGAAAGTGCTTCAGATCCTCGGCGAGATCGTGGGCGGTCGTGTAGCGCTCCGTCGCACGCTTTGACAGAGCCTTGAGGCAGATGCGTTCCAGTTCTTTCGGGATCGTGTCGTCGCACTGACGTGGAGGACGAGGTTCTTGGGCGGTGATTTGTTCCAGCAGCTCGACCTGCGTTTCGCCACGAAACGGCTGACGGCCGACAAGTAGTTCGTAAAGGACGACTCCGAGGCTGAAAATGTCGCTGCGGCCATCGACCCGGTGTCCTTCGCCACGAGCCTGTTCTGGGCTCATGTAGGCAGGGGTTCCGGCATACTTCGGCCCCTTGCCAACATTCTCTTCTCGCAGAGCCAAGCCGAAATCAACGACGTGAGCTTGGCCATTGTTGTCGAGCAGGATGTTGCCGGGCTTCACATCCCGATGGACGAACCCTCGTTTGTGGGCATAATGCAGCGCCTCAGCCACGGTCGCCACAAGTTCCGCCGCTTGCTGCCAAGGCAGCCGAGAATCCTTGAGCTTCGTCGCAAGATCGTTTCCTTCGACATACTTGGAGACGACGAAGAAAGGAAAGTCCGGCGTGCTTCCTACGTCGTAAACTGGCACGATGCTGGCGTGTTCGAGGCTGGCAACGGTGCGAGCTTCCGCGAGATACAGGTCGGCATCTTCTGGACGAGCGACCAGACTAGGGTGCGGCACCTTGACGACTACAGGGCGGCCGAGTTGGTTATCGCGAGCCAGGTAAACCAGGCCGAATCCACCTTTGCCCAGAAGCTTGACGATCGAGTACCGACCAATCGCGGCCGGGACTTTCGTCGGCGATGCGTCAGCACTCGTCGATCGCAAATCGCCCTCGAACTTGGGGGTCACTGTCGGTGGTTCGCCGCTGTCCATACCTGGACCCGGTTGTGCTGCGAATTCGTCTCGTACGCCCGATTGGCTGGTTGGGGGTCTATTCTAGCCCTGCCGGGTCCCACAAGCACCGACTTACTGTATTCAAGTTCCGGTAGGAGGTTGCTTGGAATTCTGTTCGTCGTGGCCAGGCTACGGACGGCGGCGCCTCGCACGGAGACGTCTGACGGGCAACAACTTGCTCTTTGTCTCGGGCGATCGTTTCGCGATACTTCGCTCCGTCGGTCCGCACGGATCACTGTAAAGTCGCCCGCTCCCCGCCCCTTCAGATGTCGCCGAGCTTGGACGCAGTCTCTTTCATTCCGCTCGATAGCACCCGCGCAAGCGAACCCCGTTCGGCGCATCTCGTTGGCATCTGCGGCTCGGGGATGAAGTCGCTGGCAGCGCTCCTGCTCGATCTGGGGTGGTCGATCAGCGGCTCGGATATGAACCCGACGGAGTCGTGTCTCGAGTCGTTGCGGACGCGGGGCGTCAACGTTCACAAGGGACACGCTCCCCAACATATTCCGTGGGGTGCCGAACTGGTGATTTATAGCGCTGCGGTCGCGGCCGAAAATCCCGAGCGCGTCGCGGCCCGCGCCCTGGGCATTCCCGAGCGGTCCTACAGCCAGACCCTCGGAGAGTTGATGCAGAGCCGCCGTGGAATCGGCATTGCCGGCACGCACGGCAAGAGCACGACGGCGGCAATGACGGCGGCCGCTCTGCGTTTGGCTGGGCGGGAACCGTCCGCCTGCATCGGTGCCGAGTTGTGCGGTTCGGGCACGGGCGGATGGTTGGGGCACGGAGATCTGTTCGTGGCTGAGTGCTGCGAATTCCGGCGCAGCTTTCTCGACCTCTCTCCCACGTACGCTGCGATCCTGAATGTCGAACCGGATCACTTCGACTACTTCCGGAACCCGGCGGAAACTCGCGAGGCGTTCCGGCAATTTGCGGCACGAGTTTCGCCGGAGGGGCTGCTCGTGGTCCGTTCGGACTGCCAAACTGCGGTAGAGACTCCTCGTCCGTCCGCGAGAAGTACCGCAAACGCGCGATTCGAAACGTTTTCGTTGGGACCGCCGGCAACCTGGATCGCCGAAAATCTGCGGAGAGCTGCTGAGGGAATTTCTTTTGACGTTGCGTATCGCAGGAGCCTCGTCGGTCGATTCACGCTGCGCGTGCCGGGACAACACAACGTGCTCAATGCTCTGGCGGCGATCGCTTTGTGTCGCGGAGTCGGTCTGGAGTTTTCCGAGATTCGGGCGGGGCTCGCTGAGTTCCGCGGAGTCTGCCGGCGATTCGAATTGTTGGGGACGCCCAACGGCATCACCTGGATCGACGACTTCGCCCATCATCCGACCGAAGTGCGGGCGACTCTCGAGGCGGCGCGCCAGCGTTACGGGCGGCGGCGTCTTTGGTGTCTTTTTCAGCCACACCAGGTCTCCCGATTGCGGGCCCTGCTGCCGGAG
>DASZIA010000016.1:0-32970 GCA_035949535.1 Planctomycetaceae bacterium
CCGGGGGGCGCGTCGCTCATGCGGGGTCCGGCCGACTCGCGGTCGGTCGATAGAGTGAGACTGTCTGCGCGGTCCATAAGTCCCTGGGTCGAACTTGGGGCCGAATCATGTGCCAAAGCGGATTTGGGGTCAATGGGAAACCGGGAGAGGTCTCGCCGAACGGGCGATTATGCTTCGAATGCGGGTTCGGCCGGCCGTTCTTCAGGTCACAGCCGCCCCGCGCAGCTTCAATTCGAGCTGGGAAACCAAGGAAAACAGCAACTCGAGCGACGCCACGGCCTCCTCTGAAGTCATCGTCAGAGGCGGGGCCACGCGCAGGACGCAGCCGGCCAGCGGACCCAGGAAGTGGATTCCATCTCCCCCCGGTTTTCCGAGGTAGCAGGTCTCGACGACCAGGTTGGCGACCTGATTGGCCGTCAAATTGCCGACGGGGCCGCACTCGATTCCAAACACCATCCCCTCCCCGCGGATTTTGTTGACTAACGACGTTTCCTGCAGTCGTGTCAGTCCGCGGAAAAAGATTTCCGAGATGCCTTGAGCGTGCTTGAGCACGTCGGTCGTTTCAAATTCGTCGAGCGTCGCCAGCACCGCGGCGCAGGAGACCGGATTCGCGCTCCAGGTGTCCGAGGCGTCGCCGTAATTCAGGCACGACATGACGTCCCCCCGTCCGACCACCGCGCTGACCGGGATCCCGTTGCCCAAACCTTTGCCCAGGCAGATGAAATCGGGTTCGAGGCCATAACGCTCAAAGGCGTAGAGAGGGCCGGTCCGCCCGAAGTTCGCCTGCACCTCGTCGAGGATGAACAAAATGTGGTGCTTACGGCAGAACGCCTGGAGTAGCTGCATGTAGGCCGCCGGTGGATGGTAGCTGCCGCCGCCGCCCAGGTAGGGTTCGGTAATCAGACAGCTGATCCGCGGTCCTAGCTCCTTCCAGAGCGATTCCAGCTCGGATCCATAAGAGGTTGGGGCGAACGTGTGCTCGTACTTCGAGACGTCGTCGACCTCGGCCATCGGGAAACTGATGAAGCGGACGCGCGGATCGCGGTCGTGGTCGGTCTCGGAGCCGGTGACCGCGCCGGCGAGCCCCTTCTTCCCGTGGAAGCCGTGTCGCGTGGCCAGAATGACGTCGCGTTTTTCGTCGCGGTGCAAACAGGCCCAGAGAGCTTTTTGAATGGCTTCCGAACCCGAAGCCGACCACATCACTGTGTTGAGCCGTCGTCCGCCGGGTCGCGACTGAACGCTTTTGATCAGCCGCTCGACGGCCGCGGCTTCGATCGGCGTGATCGCGTTGTAAGCGTTCATCGGCGCGGCCGACGCGTAGTCGCCCGACCCGGAAATTGCGGAGGGATCCCAACCCAGATAATCGAAGAACCGCTTGAGCCAGCGCTTGGGGTTGTGCCCCAAGTTGGTAACGAGCACGCCCGAAGTGTAGTCGTAGAGCCGGCGACCTTCGGGCGTCCAGTGGAAGCAACCCGCGCTCTTGGCGAACACGGCCTGACTGGGCGTGTACGTCCGCTGGGCGAGGGGTTCCATCGAGCCGATCGTGCGCCGTGCGGCGTTGGAATGTTCTTCGTCGTCAAATTCGATGGGAGTGTTCATTCGGAGGAAGAGTTCATCAAGAGAAGCACCCGCCAGCTGACGCTGGCGGCTCGCCGGGCGTCTAGACTTTGTCGCGATAGAGGACTATTGGTTTGGCAGAGCCGGGCCGGTACAGCACCAAGCCGCCCTGAGGATCGTTGACACGCACGACGCAATCCGGTTCGCCGGCAGCCTGCCGCTCGAGGATCGCCTCAAGCGCCTGGACGGCTGCGACCGTTTGCCGGTCGGCACTCAAATCGTTGTAACTGAGCCGGGAGATTTCTTCCAATCGAGCAGGTCGATCGGCCGCACTGCCGCCGAACTCGACATACGCCAACTCGCGAACAAATCGCTCGATGACCTCGATTCCGTATCCGCGCTGGCTCCGTTTGCCCCAGGGCTCGAGAAACGAGCCGTTGTAATGATTGTTCATCGTTGTCTTAATCGTGAACGGCGTTTTCCCTTCAACGGTGCACTCGACTCCCCGCTTGCGGGAATGCCCGTTCCAAATGCCGTTGTCGAAGCGAAACTGCACTTCCTGCTCGACATAGCCCGGGAAATTATCGGGCGTCACCCACGAGGTGTGGATATCGAAGGCCGCCTCGCGTCCCGAGTCGTATTCGTAAATCAGCCGCAGTTGGCAACTATCCCAGGTCGTCCCGTCCTTTGGCCCGACGAGTCCGCGCTGCCCGCTGGCCGTCACCGTCTTCAGGCGGCCCGGGAAGGTGAAATCGATCAGCTTGAGGTAATGCACGGCGACGTACGTCCCGGGATTGCGGCCGCGAATCCATTCGGCAAACTGCGACCCCGAGATTTGCTTGGGCTCCAGGAGCGAGCAATAGCCGTTATTGACATGTGAGAGAACCTGGTCGTGGACGAGCGTCCGGAGCTTTTTGTGGTCCGGATCGAGCAGCTTGTGATAGACGACCTTCGCGAGAACGTGTTTGCGGCGGGCGATCGCCAGCAATTCGTCGAGCTGACCGAGTGACAACACCGAAGGCTTTTCGATGAGCAGGTGCACGCCGGCCTCGAGCACCCCTTTGGCGGCCTCGAAATGGCGATCGTCCGGGGTTGCCACGCAGACGAAGTCGACCCCAGCAGCCAGCAGCGACTCGACAGATCGCGGACCGGAAAAGTTTTTGACACCGGCGCCCTGAGCCCCCGCTTGGCGCAAATAGGCTTCGGCCCGCTTACCGGTCCGAGACGCCACCGCGACGAGCGGAACCTCAACCGCGCCGAACGACCGGTCGTATAGCCCGTTTGCCCGCATTTGCTCGAAAAATGGGCGATACGTCTCGTCGAAAATCATCCCCATGCCGACCATTCCTCCGCGTAATTGGCGCGGCGAATCGGTGGAGGGCGGGGACGACGCGTGGGCGGGCGCTGCGGCAGATTTCATGGTCTTGCGATTTCCAGTTTCGTCATTGTAGACGGACGAAAAACCCGTATCTATTGACTGACTGATGTCGAGGCCACGAGCGGGCGAAGTGAGTTGGGCGGGGCGGCCGGCTACAATAATCGCATCACGAATCAAGGTGCCGCCAGAGACAGGCAAGTTGTGAACACATCGACATCGCCGCACGTCTTGCTCAGCGCGTTTGCCGATGAGGCGGCCAATTGCAAAACCGCGCTCGAGCAGCTCACGGCCTTGGCGGCCATCGGCCTGTCGCACTACAGCCCGCGATTTGTCGACGTCGAGGGATCGGGGACGGTGCGCCATGTCGTCGATCTCGGCCCCCTCCGACGCGAAAAGCTCAAGGCCCTGCACCGCGAATATGGAATCCAGGTGACCAGCATCGGCTCGCGGCTGGGCAAGGTGAAACTCCGCAACGAGCCCGATCGATCGCACAATAAATTCGTCCTCTTCGCCGACTATCTCAAAGGTGAGGTCGCATCCACGTTGCGAACGGCCGTCGAGCTGGAGACAAAGCTGGTCCGCGGTTTCTCCTTTTATCCGCCGTTGGGGGCGGACCCAGCTCCCTACGTCGGGCAGGCGGTCGAGCAGATCGGGGCCATCGTCGAGGCCTGCGCACGGGAGGGGCTCGTGTATGGCCTGGAAATCGAGCCCAATCTCGTCGGCTCGACCGGCGAGCTGATGGCGACCCTGGCGACAAAAATCAACCACCCGCATCTCGTGCTGATTTATGACGGCGGCAACATCGCCTGCCAGAACAAGGACCGCCGGCAGTGCTTTCGCGAATACGAGGCGATGCGGCCGCATCTCGGCTGGATGCACGTCAAGGACTACCGCATCGACCCGACGCTCGAATGGATCGGCGTCGTCGACGAGGAACGATTACGGAACTTCGTCCCGGCCGACTGCGGAGATTCGGGCTATCCGGACGTCCTACGCGATTTGAAGACGCAGCTGCCGCAGCTCGAAGCTCGCATGCAAAAACTGGGAGTCGCCGGCTTCTTCCTCGAAACCGAACCGCACCTCAAAGGGGGCGGGCAATTCGGAGGTTTCAGCGGGCCAGATGGCATGGGCGTAGCGGTTCGATCGCTCTGCCGAGTCTTGGATGACGTCGGAATCGGTTATTCCCTGCGGGACTTTGAGGACATTCGCCGAGTCCGCGGGTTCTAGTGACTGCGCCTGCAAACAGGAGCCGAGCGTTCGATGGTGTTCAAATTCAAAGATCTCGAGAACCTGCTCGTCTGCCCCGGCTCGCGCACGCCCCTGATTCAGGACGGCGACTGGCTCGTGTGCCTCAATCCCGATTGCCGGCTCAAATACGCCATCCGGGACGAGATCCCCATCATGCTTGTCGACGAAGCGGTGAAACTTTCCCCCGAAGGTTGGGGCAACATCATGCAGCGGCACTCGCGCGACGCAAAAACCGGTCAGGCGATCGGAGCCGGCCCATGAGTATCCGGCAACTGTGTCGGGTGGCACTGGCGGCTCGTCCGCCAGTGTTCTCTTTTGAACGGGGGGCGGAAGACACTGGCGGGCAAGCCGCCAGTGCCACCCGGCTCGTCCTCTCCTTATTAATTGCCGGCTCAGCTTGGTTCGCGGGTACCTTGCCGGCGGCCGATGGTCCGGCAAGCCCGCCGAAGTCTGACGCCGCCGATTCCAAGACCGAAAAACCCCGCCGCACGCCCCGATACGAAATCCGCGAGAAGCACGATCGCAACGGCATCGGCAAGTTTTACATGGGGCGCGAGATCGCCCATGTGATGGGATACCAGGGCATCGACTGGCTCGAGCGGCCCGAGCGCGAGACTGAAGAGCACCTCACCCAGCTCGTCGATGTTCTGAAGCTCACGCCCGGCCTCGTGGTGGCCGACATCGGCGCCGGCAGCGGCGTGATCTCGATCAAAATGGCGGACAAGGTCAAGCCGACCGGCGCCGTCCTGGCCGTCGACATTCAGGAAGAAATGCTCAGCGTGCTGGCCAAGCGCTGCAAGCAGCTCAAGATCACCAACGTCACGCCGGTTCGCGGCACCGAGAAATCACCCAACCTCAAGCCGAGCTCGGTCGACCTGGCACTCATGGTCGACGTCTACCACGAGTTCCGCTACCCCTACGAAATGCTCCTGGCCATCGCGAAAGCCCTCAAGCCCGGGGGCCGCGTCGTGTTCGTCGAATACCGCAAAGAGGACCCACAAGTCCCCATCAAGCTCGTGCACAAGATGACCGAGGCCCAGGTCAAGCGCGAGGCCGCCGAGCCGACCCTCGAACTGACCCACGTCGAGACCATCGAAGTGCTCCCCTGGCAACACGTGATCATCTTCGAACGCCGCCCCCGCCCTCCAAAGCCGGCGGCCGCCCATTGAGTCGTCCAAACAGTAAGATCTCGTGCACACGCCTCGCCGGCACAATCTGGGCGTCCGAGCACACGCGGGCCACGTCGCGCTAGAGCTTCTCGACGCCCCTCCCGCGCCTGTGTTGCCTGCATGAGGCGCCAGCGAGGCTTGGCATCAGCGAGAAACCCGAGCGTGAGTTAGACTAAGTTCGGGGAGAGATTCCACACAGTCACGCCGAGAACGACACCAACACCGATCCGATTGACACAATGCCTGCGGCACCTGATGTTCTCATCGCGATTCTGCTTGCGACACTGGTTCTGGTGCTGGGCGAGACGTTGCGTGCCTTGTTGACGGGCGAGCTTTTTGTCCCTTCGCAGCCGCGCTCCCGGCTTCAATTTGACTGGGTGGTGCTGGCGGCCGCCTTGTGTTTCATTCTGCTCAATGTCATCCCGCTGTTGGTGCAGCCATTTTTCGCCGGCAAGGGGAGCGAAAAGCACGAAGCAGCCATCACTGGCGACGCCGTCGGCGACCCGCTCAAGGAGCCGGAGGCCCGCGAAAAGCGTCCCCCCTCCTCACGCCTGATCGAGGCGGAGATTGTGTCGCGGTTTGTCATCGTCGGCGTCCTGATCTCGGTGATCGCTGTCCGTCGAAGGAATCGGCTTTCCGATTACGGCTTCGACTCGCGGGGTTGGCTGTCCGAGGTGCGGTTCGGCGGACTGGGTTTTTTGGCGAGCCTGCCTTTCGTGATTGCCATCATCCTCCTGACCGCTCACTGGCGCACCCCGGAGACGCAGAATCCGCTCTTGATTCTGCTGCACGAGACTGGCAGCGATCGGACGCTCGCGGAAGTCGTATTTGCAGCCGTGATCTCGGCTCCGCTTTCGGAGGAGCTGCTCTTTCGGGTCGCCTTTCAGGGCCCACTCGAAGCGCGCTTGCCGCTTTCGTGGGCGATTACGATTCCGACGTTCGTCTTTGCCGGGGTCCACGGACTTCACGACGCGCTGCCCCTGTTGCCGCTCGCACTCGTGCTGGGCGCCCTCTATCATCTGCGGCGGAGTTACGTGGCAATCGTCACGGCCCATGCGTGCTTCAACGCCGCGTTTCTGATCCTGGCGCTCTCGCAACGGTGAGCAGCGCAAGGGCCCTGCGGGCGCGATCGTTCGCCCCTGCATCAAGGAGGCTGGCACCGCGTCGAGTGCCCTGCTAACTTCCGTGGCGGCATGCGTCTCAGCGAGCGGTGGCGATGACCGTCCGAAACGCAAAGGTCACGCGTGGTTCAGTTTTTACCAGTCGACGAGCAGTTGGCCGTCATTCGCCGCGGGACGGAAAAAATCCTGCCCGAGGAGGAGCTTGTCGCCCGGCTCAAGCAGAGTCGCGAGACGGGCGTCCCATTGCGGATCAAATACGGCATTGACCCCACTGGCATCGATGTCCATCTGGGCCACACGGTCCCCATGCGCAAGATGCGCCAGTTCCAGGAACTGGGGCACCAGGCCGTCATCATCATCGGCGATTATACGGCCCGCGTCGGCGACCCGAGCGGACGCGACTCGACCCGCGCCCGCCTGACGGGCGAACAGGTCGATCGCAACGCCGAAACGTACTTGGCGCAGCTCGGCAGGGTGCTCGATCTCTCGAAAGCCGAAGTCGTCCGCAACGGCGACTGGTTCGCCCGCATGTCGTTTGCGGAACTCTTGGAACTCTGCGGCAAGGTGACCGTCGCCCAACTTTTGACGCGCGACGATTTTGCCAAGCGGATGCAGTCGGAATCCCCGATCTTCCTGCACGAGTGTCTGTACCCGGTGATGCAGGCCTGGGACTCGGTGATGGTGCGGGCTGACGTCGAGCTGGGAGGGACCGAGCAGCTTTACAGCTTCATGCTCGCTCGCGACCTGCAGCGAGCCCAGCAGATGCCGTCGCAGATCGCGCTGATGATGCCGATTTTGGTGGGCCTCGACGGCGTCCGCCGCATGGGGAAAAGTCTGGGCAACTACATCGGCATCAGCGAAGCGCCCTACGAGATGATGAAGAAGTTCATGCAGGTGCCCGACGCGGTGATGTCAATGTACTTCGAGCTGTTGACCGATCTTCCGCTCGACGAAGCCCGTGAACTGATCGACCGGGACCCCAAACAGGCGAAGCTGGCTCTGGGCCGAGCAGTCATCTCCGAATACCACGGAGCACAGGAGGCCCAGGCGGCCGCCGATCAGTGGGAGCGCGAGGTCGGGCAGGGAGGCGTGCCGACCGACGTCCCCGAGGCGACGCTCGCGAAGGGCGAACTCGACGACCAGGGACGAATCTCTGCGCTGGGGCTGCTCAAGGCGCTCAAGCTGTGCGTGACAACCAGCGAGGCGATTCGGCTGATCGATGGTGGCGGAGCCTATCTGTACCACGGATCCGAAAAAACTCGCATCGAGTCGGGCAAACAGATGTTAGATGTGGCCAGCGGCATGATCGTTCGGGCCGGCAAGAAAAAGGCATGTCGTGTGCGAATTGTCTCCTGAGACGCTTTTCGTCGCCGGACCCCCGATCCAACCGTTGGTGCGTAGTGTCGTCGTTATGAGTTCGTATTTTTAGGAAGGGAGACGTATGGAACTTGAGGGATCCCCCGATGTGAGACTGGGCGGAGTGCGCGTATAATGGTCGCGAAAGTCGCTCGATTCGTTTGGCCCGCAGTCACTCCCATGGCCTCCAAAGCGCAACTCGAACATGCCCGCAGGCTGCAAGCGGCCAGCGGTTACCTCGATCTGGAGATGCCGGCACACGCGCTTCGCGCGCTCGAGGGCATTGCTCATCCCGAAGCTACGCCGTTTGAATTCCACTATCTGCGCGGCCAGGCGCTGCGGATTGCGGGCCGATTTGCGGAGGCGCTCGTCGCGTTCTCCCGCGCCCGGGAGCATCAGCCGGAGAATCTCGACGTGCTGATGGGAATGGCCTGGTGCTTCAAGCGCACGGATCAGCTCGTCCGGGCGATCTCGACGATGGAAGAAGCCTACCGCGCTCATCCGAAGGTCCCGGTCGTGCTCTACAACATCGCCTGCTACTATTCGCTCGCCGGCGAGAAGAGACAGGCCCTCTCCTGGTTGGGACGGGCGCTGCGGATGGAGGCGTCGCTTCGCAAGCTGGTGGCCGAAGACGCCGATCTCCGGGCGCTGGGAAAGCCGACCGCGCTTCGTGACTTGATTCCCGACGAGTCCGATTTCGACTCCCTGCGGAACGACCCCGACTTCCAGTACCTCGCGAGACTGGAACAGCTGACCGACCTCCCCGAGTGAGTTTTGCGCGAATGAGATTCAGCCCGAGTGAGATTCATGATTGACGAACCGGAGCAGGACGCACCGCCGATCACTGAACTCAGCAAGGGGCAGCGCCGGGTCCTCGGAACGCTTCTCGAAAAAGCCTTCACGACCCCCGAGGTCTACCCGCTCACGGTCAAAGCGCTGACGGCAGGCTGCAATCAGAAGAGCAATCGCCACCCGCTGACCGAATACTCCGAAGACGACGTCCTGGAAGCCCTCGACCAGCTCCGGCAACTGGGGCTGGCAGCGGTGGTGCACACCGAAACGGGCCGCACGGAGCGATTTCGTCACTACATGCGCAAGCGGTTCACCCTTTCGGAGCCGCAATTGGCCGTGCTGACAGAACTCTTGCTGCGCGGCCGGCAGAGCATCGGCGACCTGCGAGCGAGGGCCAGCCGCATGGTCCCCATCGAAAGTCTCGACGAGCTTCGCGTGGCGCTCCGCGGACTCATGGAGCAAAAGTACGTGCAGGCGAACGCGGCCCTCGAGCGCCGAGGCGTCGAGGTCGATCACAACTTTTACGCGGCTTCCGAGAACAAAAAACTCGCTTGGGACTCGGGGCTCGAAGAGGCCGATGATCGCGGCGGCGGCGAAATGGCGCCGCGATTCCAGCCGGCACCGGCAGTCCATCATGCGCCGGCTTCCACCGCCCCTCAGCGCGGTCCCCACCTCGCCGAATTGCAGGGAAGCTCCTCCGCGCTTGCCCAGCTCCGCGACGAGAACGCGGAGCTTCGAGGGCGTGTCGACTCGCTCGAGCACGAGGTCGCCCGCTTGAAGGGTCTCGTCGACGACCTGATCCGCGACCTGCGGGGCTGAAGCAGCTCGCTCCACATTGGGCCGGCTCCGTCGAACGGTTGTTCCGATTTTGCCGAAGAGTCGAGCGGGGTCGCGAGATTTCTGCCGGATTAAAGGCATTACTGATCCGCGGTTGGCCGCTGACGGGAATCTGGAACCTATAAAAATGGCGTCGGGCTCTCTTGACGACCTGCCGCCACTGGCGACGAATACTTTCCGCCTCAAATCGTGCCCGTCTTCCGCTGCCAGATATTCACCCCGAAATTCGCGATCATGCAACAAAACTGCACCCTCGAAATCAGCCACTCATCCAACAGCAGCCGCGCCCCGGAACCGGTTCGCCGGCTTCACGCCGACGTGCACCGCGCGCTGGCGCTCAACCCCTATTTTGCAGGGCGCTGTCTGGACGTCGAGCTTCGCGAGAACGAGGTTGTGCTTTCGGGCGTGCTCGGATCGTACTTCCACAAGCAGATGGCCCAGGAATCGGTCCTCTGTGTCCACGGAGTGCGACGAGTGCACAACCAGATTCAAGTCGTGAACGCCTAAACGAACTCCGGTTGCTCGGCACCCAGCTGGCTAGTTTGCACCTGGGTGAATCGACGGACCGCTGTCCCGGTCTGGCGGCGATTTTGCCTCAGCGGGCGCACCCTGCCATGGCGGAACGTCGGACCAGTTCGTGCCGGAGTCGAACTCGTCTTTCTTCTGGTTCTGCGTTTTCTTGTCAGTCGCTGCCGGGTTGTCCGGCGCGAACATCGGCGGCAAATCTCGCCGCGGTTCGATGTGCGTGGACCAGGGATCGGGGCCGTCGACTGAATCGCCGGCAACCGGCGACTTCTTCGCAGCGGCCCTCCGCTCGCCTGACAATGGCTGGACGGGCTGCTTAGCACCCGTGCCAACATTGGACAAACTGCGACCGGGGACGATCTTGGGACCGCTCTTCTGAATCTGAGACTCGAATTCGTCCAGCTCGTCTCGCTTCCGCTGCCCCGATGGCTGCGCCGGACTGCCGCTTGGCGGCACAATGCCGGTAGGCACGATTCGCGGAGACTGATTTGCCGGCTCGTCAAACGCGTCGTTGACCTGCGACCGACTCACTGACGGCGTCTGCGTCACCGGGGTGCCGTTTCCACGGGGCCACTGAGGCGTCGAGGAATCGAGTTCTCGGTCCCACCCATCCTTGGAAGCGGCGCTCGCCGGTCGAGTCGCCGCCGAATCGCTCTGAACCGGTGGGATGTTGGCAGGCGAGGTCGCGTTCGGAGTTGTGTCGGGGAAAACTGGCGCTGGAGCGCCATTCGTGGGGCCTGTTGCAGCGGTCCGCGCTGATTCCCAATCACGTGAATCGTTCGGAACATTCGCGGTTCGAGAAACCGGCGTGTCGCCGGGGTTCAAACGAGTCGCGGGCGATGATGGGCTCTCCGTCCATGGGGAGGTTAATGCTTGAGCCGCGGGTGTCGCGAACGACGACTGAGATGATTGAGCCGAACGCGGCAACGATGTCGGCCGGCCGGCCGGTGGTGTTGGCGCGATAGTGGTTCTCGGTTCGCCGGCGGCGTTCTCCCACGAAGATGCCGGCGCGGGTTGTGCGGACGCCGGTCTGTCCGCGGATGAGGCTGCCAGTGTGGAATTCTCGGTCCCTTCGCGATCGATGGCAGCGAACGCATCGTTGATGCGGTCGTCGGGCACGCGGCCACTCGCGGTAGCTGGCGGCGTGAACTCATTGTTAACGCGCGGGGTCGTTATAGGCGACGGCTCGGGCCGGCCTGCCTGCTGGGGGAGCGGGTCAAGTAAATAGGAAGCGGCCACAGATTCGCCGGAAGGGGTCACCGGCTCAACCGGCGACGCGACTTGCGTGCTCAGCGTCGGGTGCTGCGCTCGCTCCGCAAGCGCACGTCGACGTTCCTGCTCCATCAGCTCGGCCAATTGCTTTTCGAGAGGCGATTTGCCGGCCCCAATCGCGGCGTCCGGAGTGTTTGTTGCTGAGGGATTGGACTTCGAGCCCTCCGGCGGACCGGCTGCGATCGTCGATCGCGTCTCGCGTTCTCCATTTCCCTCCGCAGCGACGAGCGGCCGCGCAGTCGTCGCCCCGCTTTTGTCCGGAACGTCGCGAGACGAAAACGGCGCGAATGACGCCGTGATCGTCTCATCCTCCGACGCCGCGGGGCGCGATCGGGGGAAGAGTTGGGCCAAACGGGCACGAGCTTCGGATTCGCCAACGGATCGTTTAAGCATCTCAAAGGCCCGATCGCGATCTCCGAGTTTTGCGTAGAGCAGGCTCAAGTTGTCGATTGCCTTCCGATGTTGGGGATTCGCCCGCATCGCCGCGAGCAGGCACCGCTCGCTCTCCGCGTGCCGACCCTGGAGGAGATACGAGTAGCCCAGATCGCTCAAGAGATCCGGATTATTCGGTTCCCGTTTGAGCGCGGTCTGATAGCACTTCTCGGAGGTCGCAAAGTCGCCGCGGCGATCCGCCAGAATTGCCAGCTGGTGATTGGCGATCGCGTTCCCGGGCTCCATTTCGAGCACGCCGCGATAGCAGGTTTCAGCCTGTTCGTAGTGCTTGAGAGCAGCTTCACGATATCCGCAGTTGAGCTTTTCGTTGATCGCGGCCTCATTGACCTGGCGCGACTCGGCTAAGGCGTCGACGCCTTGAGTAGCGGCGGGGTCGTGTGCCGACGGGCGCGAAGACGGCTGAGCGTTGTCGACCACCGGGGCCTGTCCGCTACCGAATGGTGTCGTGCTGCCGTCGAGGCGATCAAATTGCGCGCTCTGGCACCCGCACACGCCCAGCCACGCGCTTGCGGCGCAGACGAACGCCGACGTATGCCGCTCGAGCCGATGTCTGTTTGTCGGCGAACTCATGCAAGCTCCGCACGGTGTCCCGAACAACTCGTCGCGCGCGGCGACCGCGCATTTTGATTGACGCGCCGGGCTCGCGCGATCGATCAAGAGCCACTGCCCATTTACAACGAACAAAGCGACGCGATTGTTCGAGACAGTTGAGGTAGGAAGGATTGGTGAGCGAAGAGAGGGGACGGGGACTCTAGGCGATTTTCCAAAACGTGTCGAGATTGGCTGCAATCGGTCGTAAGTGCTTTGGGCACCAAAGATTTCGCGACGATCACTCCAGGGGTTTCCTGTTCCAGCACCGGGTCAGTTTGAATCCTCGGGCGGATCGGAGACCAGTGACAGATCCTTGACACCGAGCAATCGCAACGCCTTGGCCAGTATTTGGGTCAACAATGTTCGCTCATAAATCGCGTCTTCATGGAACCAAAAGGTTACCGCCGCGGTGTCATCGTCATTTTCGGTGTGCGGAATTGGCGGCCCGACATAGAAGCGGATGCCGTTGAAAACGGCGCCGCCCTCGGTGGTGTCCTGCACCAGCTCGACTCTGCCTCTCAAGTCATGATCGTAGACATTAACTCGCACTGGCCGCCCCCTCTGTAACCTCAATGTGCTTTGAGCTTGGCGCGAATCTAAACATGAATGAAATGACGAACGCGTCGGGAGTCTCCGCCATGACGACCGAATTCACATCGACTGGGACTGCTTCCGCGGGTTGGGCAAAAGTCGAACGGCAGCGGCTACACGATTGGCCAAACCAACGCGATCTCAGCACAAGCGGCCTCGATCTCGTTCATTCGCCGCGTGACGCTCTTCGGTGCTGGCACAAGGTTCTGCCGAAAGAGGTCTAGCGAAAAGCTTAACGAGTGAGCCGCTGGATATGTTTTTGCCCCGTATTTGCTGTTCCATTCGTGGCAGAGCATTGCGACGTATTCCTGTCCCTCCTCAGTTAGAGCCTTGTCGTCGTCCTTGATGTAATGGATTTTCATCGCGCCTGTCGAGACCTTGTCTCTCCTCCTTACGCGGATGATGAAATCCGGGCGAACGCTGATCTGCACTCCGGCCATCACAAGGGGCGCGGCGTCTTTGTCCCCCTTGATGTACGTAGCTCCCTCGGTCGGTAGCAGCGCGGCGGCTGTCAGAAAATGCTCCAATGCGGCGATCGTGTTTTTGTTATCGTCCGCAACCCAGTCAGATCTGGGAACCGTGATTTTGAGCTTGGCTATTGCATCCGCGATGGGGGTCGGATCGGCGCATCTGCCGGCAAGGAATTTTGCGATCGGTTCAAAGGCCTTGGCGTACCGTGGGACAACCACGCTGGGAGGCTGTTTCTGATCGCGCACAAGCCGCCTGCGCCGAGTTGGGCTCCTAGTCGTGAGGAACTCCCCAAGTTTGTTCACCGATATTCGCGGAGTGCTGCGAATTCGTTGTGGCGCAGGCATTGCTCACCCCTTGAGGAACGAAGGCAGTGGGGGCATGGATAGGAAGTGCGATGGGGTAGTCAGGCGCGACGGCAGGCAAGAACGATCGCTATGCCGGTTTCCTAACGGGATACTCAGTCGGGAAATCACCTTCGTCCACGTCGTCCCGAAAATCAAAGACCATTTGGATTGGATCGGCTTTCGGGTGCGCCTCATTGTAAAAATCAATGTCGCGTTTCAATTGTCGGCAGTCGCCCACAATCTGTTCACGCCTCTGCTGAAACGCAACTTCCATGTGATGGCGTGGCGCACGGCGAATGTCTGCCCACAAATGAAGTTGTTGATCGCCACGAATTATTCGCGCGACATGCTTGGCGCGCACTGACCGTCCATGACGGTCTGTGATGTGCTGTTCGCGGAGCGCCTTGGCAAAATCCTCGCGGCACTTCCGAAGAATCAAATCAGATGGTGGATCCCAACGCCCGGTTTGAATTGCCCAGACGGCAATATCCTTAGTGGTCGCCGTTTCACTCTGGGTCTGCTCGAAAAACTCGTCGGCGAATCTCTGCAAAAGATCGTAGTAGCCGCCTGTGGACATGGTTAGCCATCCTGTTTCGCGACTCTGGTCATTTTATCCCATCCATCGGTGCGAGCCTGTCCGACAATCAGGGGTCTGATCTGAACGAACAGCCTCTGCAAGTGCGTCATCGGTAGCACCTTCCGATGCTGAAGCTGCCCGACGACTATTCCAGGATGGACTCCGCGGGCCTGAGCAAACTGAATGATTTTGGTTCGATAGAAGAGCGGTTTATGCCGGGCAATAAACGAGTCGAGTTTTTCCTTGGGGATCATGCATTCCGACGCTTCAGCATTCACGATCCTTTCAGTTTCAGGGAGGCCGCTGTCGTCCCCTTCAGTAAGGTCCGTATCGACCGCGCTGGCGTGTTTGTGCTTAATGTGCATGCATTCATGAAACAACGTGAACCAAAAGCGATCCTGCTGCCCGTGTCGCAGAGACAGCGCGATAGCCGGGGATTGCCCAATCCAAAGCGCGACGCCGTCCACTTTGGTCTTGGGCAGATGTTCCACAATTACGAGTCGCACTCCCCAATCCGCAAGAATGCGAGGCACGCGCCGAACCTCCTCCGGGTAGGCCATCAGCGGTCGCAGCGCATCGATCATCGCGCCGAAATTGCGCTCTTCGTATCGCGACGCGCTCACTTGCTCAGCCATCTGCTTTGCTCGACAGTACCAAGCAATTTGGGCAACCGTATCGTGCGTGTATTCGGTCGATTTTCGCGCAGCCACATCGATCGAAGGCGTCTGATCGATGGTCTCGATTCCGAGAAAATCGCACACGGCCCGTTCCAAGTCACCAACGTCTTTCAACTTGGGAATCCAGCCGCGACGCTTCATGTCGGCAACCGGGGCCTTGCTGTAAAGCGCGGCCCGGCGGCCGATCTCCTTCTGCTTCTCAGCGTCCTTCTGCGCCGAGAGTGAAAGCTCGTAAACGATTTGGAGTCGCATCCAGGTCTCGGCGTCCTGGTCGAACGCCTTGGCGAGCCCGCGCGCAACGTCGGCACTCACCCCGGACTTCCCGGAGATCAGATTCACGATCTGGCGACGACTAAGGTCCATCACCTGTGCCAAATCGTCCTGAGTCCATCCCCTGGCTTCCAGTTCGTCCTTGATGTACTCGCCGGGGTGGAACGGCTCTGCCGTAACGAAGTGTTTCATGTCTGGTCCCATCGTTAGTGATAGTCCTCAATGCGTTTCACAACGATGCAGTTACCGGCCTCACCGGACTCGATCTCGACAATGAGCCTCCATTGGTTATTGAGCCGCAACGAGCGTTCCGGCTCGCGCCCTTTGAGTTTTTCAAATCTCAATGCCTTGTGCTGGTAGATGCTCGTCTCGTTGGGAATCGCGCGAAGAATGTTGAGGACTTTTCGAAATGCCCGTACCCGGCTTTTGTCGAGTTTCCCGGTGTATTCCGGGTCAGCCTCTACTCTGGCGAGATCGTCGTCTTCATGCCGCACGAGCATCCCAAAGCCCTTTAATCGACAAATCTTACGAGCAAAAACCAGGGATTGCAAGTCAAAATGTGCAATTGTGCTTCTCTTTTTCACTTTCCGTATGACCGCAGGGTTAGCCGTCGCGAAGAAACCGTTGGCTGGTTTGATTTTGCGTTCAGACTGACCTCCTACCGCGGTTTCGCGGTACTTGCTTGTGGGCGTAGTTTCGGGCATCTTCGAGTGGCCCCAACTGCAGATTGTCTTCCCCTTGTGGGCCTGCCCGCTTTTGATCCACCCGTTCGTTTTGCTGAGTTCCGGAAGAAGATATGCCTCGCAACCACACGTCGAACCTGCTCATCATTTGGATCCTGGTGACGGCCCTGCATTCCGCGTCGTCCGCCGCGCTCGGTCAGGGCGCCAGCTCACCAACCGATGCCGCCTCGTTGGCGCGCCAGATTCTTGATGACGGCCGGGCGGAAGCCGATCGCAAGCGAATCGTTGCCGACAATCCGCAACTTTCGCTGCCGTTGCTCAAGGCGCTCGTGGCTGACATGCCGGCCGCTGATTCGAAGGAGGAGTACCGCCGCATCCCTTGGATCTGGCGGGTGACGGTGGCGGCCGGTAAGCGAAACCAGATCGAGGAGCTGAAGGCGATCGTCGATTTTTGCGTCCCTCCCATGACCGAACCGCTGCGCGATTGGCAGGCGGTCGGGTTGGGGGGAGGCGTCATCAATGGCATCGGACTGAGCGGGGGCTGGCCCGACGAACGAATCCGGGCAATCGTCGCCGGCAATCCTGATTTAATCCAGCGCTGGAAACGGCTCCTCAAAGAGGCGGCCGTCATGGCCGACAATCAAAAGGTCTTCAAGGGAACTCGCTACGACGCGCTGCGGATTTTGGGAGTGGATTCCTGGAACCACCGCGGGGCCCAGCTCTTTCGCTACCTGGTCAAAGGTGTCGACGACGAGCTGCAGCAAGGGGCCATCGGCGGCCTGTCCGACATGCGATCGCCCTGCGTCGCGCAGGCGATCGTCTCGGGGTTTTCCCACTACGACCCGGAAAATCGTGGCTTCGCATTGAAGGCTCTCTTGAGAGACCGTGACCGGACCTTCTTGCTGCTCGAGGCGATCGATGCAGGCACGATCAAGGCTGCCGACCTCGGGTCGGAGCGGCTCGCGATCTTGATCAATAACTCGGACTCGTCGATCCGCGAACGCGCGCGGCAACTGCTCGGGGGAGGCGCGAATTGAAGAACGGACAAGGATAGGTGTTTTCTCTAGCTTCGGGCGCGTCGACAATTTGACCCGGCATATTCGCGTGTTAAAATCCTGTGAGGCTCGACTCATTGACCGGAAGCGCATTCGCGAACTTCGTTCGACCGCCCGACTTGGCAATCGCAGCGCCAGGACTTTTATGACCTACATTCGGCGCTTCCGCATGGACATCGACCTGGCCGCCGCGCACTTGCCCCAGCCGTACCTTCCGGACGGCTATCGCTGGCTTGCGTGGCAGGCGCCGCTCGTCAACCGTCACGCGAGCGTCAAATATTACAGCTTTCGCGACGAGATCGATTCGCGCGTTTTTCCCTGTCTGGGCGACTTTTCCGGCTGCAAGCGTCTGATGCAGGAAATTGTGCGGCAGGATACGTTCCTGGCCGACGCGACGTGGCTGATCACGTGCGACGCCGTCTCTTTCGGCGACCTGGCCGACTGCGGAACGATTCAGGGCCTGAGTCACTCACGCAGCCTCGGGGCGGTGCAGAACGTCGGCGTCGTGCCGCAGCATCGCGGTCTCGGCTTGGGGCGAGCACTTGTGCTGAAGGCGCTGCACGGGTTCCGCGCAGCGGGACTGGAGCGCGTGTACCTCGAAGTCACCGGGGAGAACACACCGGCGGTCGAGCTGTATCGCTCGATCGGGTTTTCGCTCGTCCGCACGATGTATAAGGCGCTCGAGCGCGAGACGGTCGAGAATTACTGAGCCTTTCCGGCCCGTCAGACTCGGTTCAAGTCTTGATTGCCTCTTTGTGAGCGGCTGCGGCCAGCTCCCGCGCGAACCGAGCCAGTTCCTCCATCACCGCGGCTCGCGGCGCATCGCCCGAGCTGAGTCGGCCAACGTGCCGCACAATGGCCGATCCAACAATGACCCCGTCGGCCAGTCCGCGGAGCGACTCGATCTGATCGGCGCGGCCGATGCCGAAACCAACGGCAAGCGGCAGCTTCGTCTTTAGTCGCAATGTTTCGAGTTCGCTTTTCAGCTCTTGCGGCAGCGCCTGGCGGACACCCGTCGTTCCGGCCACGGCGATGCAATATACGAAGCCGCTCGATGATTTGAGAATTCGATCCACGCGGTCGGGCGTCGTGGTCGGGGCAACAAGCTGAACGAGATCGAGTTCGTGGGCCTGCGCGATCGCGAACAACTCTGATGCCTGATCGCCCGGCAGGTCGGGGACGATCATCCCGGAAAAGCCCGCTCGCTTTGCCGCCGCCGCGAACTTTTCGGGGCCCGCGCGGTAAACAATGGCGTAAGCGACCATTGCCAAGAGCGGCGGTAGCGTCTCGCCCTTGAGCGCCTCGAGGGCGCCGAAGATGTCGGCAACGCCGATCTTCTTGGCAAGCGCCCGCGTGTACGCCTCCTGGATGACGGGACCATCGGCGATCGGATCGCTGTAGGGAAACCCGATTTCGATCAGGTCGACACCACAGCCAGCCAGCAAACGGACGAGTTCGACGGTGGTCGAAATATCCGGATCGCCGGCCGCCAGAAACGGCATGAAGGCTGTCTGCCTTCGCAAACGAAGCGATTCAAACGTGGCGGCAATTCGCCCCATCGATTACTGATTCCTACTGGTTCGCAACGGTCGCCCAAGACAGAAGCGTGGCTTGAAACTGGGGGCTCGCTGCGCTCGACCCCAGCCACCCAGTGTTCGACTTTTATTGTGGAATTAGACTTCTTTGCCCAGTAACCGGGCCACTTCGTAGACGTCCTTGTCGCCCCGGCCGGAAAGGCAGACCACGACCACGTCGTCCGGATTCCGAGCGCCGGCCGTTTGCAAAGCTCGGGCAATCGCGTGCGAGCTTTCCAAAGCCGGCAAAATGCCCTCGAGCCGAGCCAGCGTCTGGAAGGCTTCGAGTGCTTCGCTATCGGTCGCGTTGACGTACTGCACGCGGCCGGTGTCTTTCCAGTAACTGTGCTCGGGGCCGACGCCAGGATAATCGAGCCCGGCCGAAATCGAGTGGACGTCGAGCGTCTGCCCGTCGGCATCCTGCAGCACATAGCTATAGCTGCCGTGGAGCACGCCCTTCGCTCCGTACGAGAGCGTGCTGGCATGTTGCCCGGGGGCCGGTCCGCGCCCGCCCGCTTCGACACCGGTGAGCGCGACGTCTTCATCTTGCACGAAGGGATAGAACATGCCGGCCGAGTTTGAGCCGCCTCCCACGCACGCGATCACTTCGTCGGGCAGGCGGCCGATTTCTTCGAGGCACTGCTTGCGGGTTTCCCGACCGATAACCGACTGAAAGTCGCGAACAATCATCGGAAACGGATGCGGGCCGACGACTGAGCCCAAGATGTAATGCGTGTCGGCGACCGACGCCATCCAGTCACGCATCGCTTCGTTGATCGCGTCGCGCAACGTGCGCGAACCGGTTCTCACCGGTCGAACTTCCGCGCCGAGCATCCGCATGTTGAACACGTTGAGCCGCTGGCGGCGAATGTCCTCTTCGCCCATGTAGACCACGCAGTCGAGGCCGAAGCGGGCGCAGGCCGTGGCTGTGGCGACGCCGTGCTGACCGGCCCCGGTCTCGGCGATCACCCGTTTTTTGCCCATCCGCAGGGTTAAGAGCCCCTGCCCGATGGTGTTGTTGATCTTGTGGGCGCCGGTGTGATTGAGGTCCTCGCGCTTGAGATAAATGCGGGCTCCGCCACAATGCTTTGTCAGCCGCTCGGCAAAGTGCAATGGGCTGGGGCGGCCGACAAACGTCTTGAGCAGGCCGTTCAACTCCGCCTCGAATGCCGGATCGCGGCGAGCCTTTTCATACTCGACGGTCAGCTCTTCGAGGGCGTGCATCAGCGTTTCGGGGACGAATCGCCGGCCGAACTCGCCGAAGCGGCCCTCGGCGTCGGGAACCTGGGTCGAAGCCCGAAGGGGGGCCGCGGTTGCAGTGGAATGTGACATGGTGTTAGGGAGTCCCCCATGGAGCGCTCTGAAGTCGAGATCCCGATTCTAGGGCGATTGCGAGGCGTCCGCAAAGAGAATGGACATCCCGGGCGGCGCAGGGTTCGCGTGGCGGCACACGCTCACCGAGAGCCGAAGTAGAACAGCACAAGCCCCAGGCTGAAATCCTCGAGCCGGGCCGCTTCCAAGCCTGTGACCGATTCCATGCCGCCCAACCGCAAGCCCACGGTCACCAGGACGATCGCGATCGTGACGACGGCCTTGAGATCGATCCACCAGGCCGGCGGGACGGTCTGCCTGTTGCGGGCCAGCCACGAGAGAACCCCCTTCGCCAGCGTACCCAGCAGATACGCTCCGACTGAGACCAGCAGCGGCAGCGACTGCGCCTCAAACAGCCGCCCCTGCCGATAGAGGTAGGCGCCCAGGCCGGCAAAGGCCGCGATGATCAGCACGCGCACGCTGTGCTTGGGCAAATGCAAAGGGTTCGCCTCGCGATCGATTTCTCCCGACTCTTCCAGACGCGCTCGTAAGTCCTTCGACAGGGGCACCATTCGCCGACTGGTAAAATAGTGCGCGAGCATGATCATCAGCGATTCCTGCCAAACCACCGCGACGCCAATGCCGCGGGCCATTTGGGCAGCGACGAACGAGACCACGATCAGGCACAAAAGTGCGCGAACGCTCCCCGGTGGAAGGCCTAACGGATGGCGTTGCCCGGCGATTGTCGGCGAACCAACCCGAGCGAAACCCCCTAGAACACGGGTCTCTGGATTGACCGGCGGAACAGCAAGCTGCGGCATCTGCGGCTCCTCCCTAGGCGAACGATCCTCGCGCAATGGGAAACGTCAAAAGCCGCGTTCTGGATCTTCGCAGAAAGACGAGTCCGCGGAAGTCCAGCGGGCGTCATGCGTTGGGAGTCGCCTGGTCGGGCTCGCACTCAACGCGGCCGATGAGCCCCAGCGAATAGACGATCAGCATTTGTGCCGGCCCGTACGTGAGCCAGACGGCGTGAGTGGCGTGAGGAAACGTGCCGCGAAACATCTCGAAGGCCAGAATCAAATCGCTGGCGAGAAACAGAATTCCACCGACAGCCAACGCGATAAACCGACGGTCCGCGAGCGCCAGACTGCTCGCGAGGCCCGTCAAGCCTGCCAACAGCAGCGAGTAAGGAAGGGCGGCCCAGACCAAGAGTGTCGGCCCGCTCCGCGCTCCGCGAAAAACAACCAGATACCAGCCGACGAGTGCAAAGAGCTGCCAGAAAATGATCGAGCCCCAAAAGCGCGCGCGCGAGGCAAAGTTCAATCGCCGCGCAACCCGCACGCAGCCCGCGATGTAGCAAAGATGGCCCAGCGCGAACGCGGCGATTCCGCCCAACACCGGGTCGGGCAGGGGAAACAATTCCTGTAAGGCGCCCGCGTTGAAAAAGTCTCCGAGGGTTCCGAAGACCATTCCCGCGGTGAACAACGCGACCGTGTTGGCGGCGGTCGAGCGGCTGAAACCGAGAAACCACATCCACGCCGCGCCCACCAGGCACAGCGACGAACCGAGATGAGAAAACAGCAAAACGGTGCCCGGGGGCCACGGCAGCGAGTCGGGCTCCCGAAAACTCAACAGCGTGCCACCGATGAGCGTCGTGGCCCACAATGTCCAAAAACCGGCGGCCAGGCGGGTCGCTGTCGTCGCATTCAGCACGCCGGTGCTCGGGTCAGGCCCACGCTGAGGTGTCTTCTCCGGATCGGCGGACGCGGGCGCCGAAACAGTCATCGTCAATCCTGCGCTTGAGAACCTTGTTGAAGAATCTCCTCCCAGCATACACGCGGCTAACGATTGCGCAAAAGACTCGACGAAGACCCTGCTATCGGGAAAAAACGTCGGAGGTCGGCCGCGGCCCAATGCCGCTTGACGTTTTTTTTGTCGTGCCCTAATGTCGTTCGAGCAAGAGGCGGTGGCAGGCGTCCGACGATGTCCTGCAAAGTCCGGGTGAAGCCCGCGGAGATCCAGTCGCCGTGTGACACGGTCGTGTGACCGCGTTGCTCCGCGTGTCAATTTGAGAGACAGAGAACAGAACGATGGCTGATTTGATTCCTCCGCATGGCGGCCTGCCTGAGCCGATTTGCCGAACCGTTCCCGACAGCGAGATCGCGAACTTAAACGCCGAGGCAGCCAAGCTCCCGAAGGTGCCCGTCTCACAAGCCGACCTCTCTACGATTTTTCGGATAGCCGACGGCACGCTGAGCCCGCTCACCGGCCCGATGAATCGCAAAGTCTACGATCGCGTCCTCGACGAATCGGTCATCGAGCACGGTGGCAAGCTCTACGCGTGGACAATTCCGCTGTCGCTTCCTGTCACGAAAGAGATCGCCGCGACGCTTTCGCCGGGGAAAAAGGTTGCTCTCACGGCCCCGGATGGGCAGATCGTGGCCACGCTCGACGTCAGCGACGTCTTTGAATGGGACAAGCCGCGCTATCTCAAGAGCGTCTACGGGACCGATCGGACCGATCACCCCGGTGCGGACATGGTCCTCAAGGGCGACGCCGAGAAAACACATTTGGTCGGTGGCGAACTCCGCGCCTTGCCCCAACCGAAGAATCCCAGCTTTGGCGATGTGGTCCTCACGCCGCGCGAAGTGCGGGCCCTGTTGGCGAAAAAAGGCTGGACTGCCGTTGTGGCCTTCCAGACGCGCAACCCGCTGCACCGGGCGCACGAGTACGCACTCGTGCACGGACTCGAAACGCTGATTCGCGAGGGGAAAAACGCCGGCGCCGTCCTCAACCCGCTCGTGGGCGAGACCAAAGGTGACGACGTCAACGCCGCCATCCGCATGCAGACCTACCGGGCGCTCATCACCGATCGCGGCCTGGGCGACGGCGACAGCGATCAGGCGCTCTGGAAACCACGCGGCGAGAGCGTGCCCGACCGCGTGATCCTGGCCGGCGTCGACATCAAAATGTTTTACGGCGGCCCAAAAGAGGCCGTGATGCATGCGATCTACCGGCAGAACATGGGAATCACCAATATCGTGATCGGCCGCAAGCACGCCGACGCGCCCTATGCCGATGGCAGCGCCATCTGGGGTGACTTCGATGCCCAGGAGATCTTCTCGAAGCTCAAAGGCGATCTCAAAATCAAGCCGATCAAAGTCGGCTTCGCGGCGTTTTATGATTCGATCGGCCGCGTCGACCTGACCGAGCGGCATCCCGACGAGAAGCCGGTCTCGATTTCGGGCAAGGAAGTTCGCGCGACCCTGATGCGCGGCGAGATGGTCGATCCGCGGATCATGCGGCCCAGCACGTCGCGAATCCTCGCGGCTGCGATGAAGCAGTAAAAATTCAGCGAATCGCGTTACAATAGTCGCGCCTGCGGCCGGCCTCGACCAACTCAATGGGTGGCACTGGCGGTTTGTCCGGTTTGTCCGCCAGTGGGTTCTTCGCGCATTTCCAAACCAAGCCACTGGCGGACAAGCGGGACAAGCCGCCAGTGCCACCCGGAATCTACCTTTCGGACGGAGCAGCAGGCTGGGTCAACCGGCTGGTTGCCCTTGGGGAGATCTGCTGTGAGAGTTTTGGCGTTTCTTTCACTTTTGGCCGCGCTTTATTCACCCAGCCTCCGCGCCGACGACGCGGGCTGGGTCTCGCTCTATAACGGCAAGGACCTGTCGAACTGGGTGAACGTGAATTGCGCGCCAGAAACCTGGACCGCGCAAGGTGACGTGATTCACTGCACCGGCCACCCCATCGGCGCCCTCCGCACGCCGCGGCAGTACGAGAATTTCATCCTGGAACTCGATTGGCGGCACCTGAAACCGGCGGGGAATTCCGGCATCTTCGTTTGGGGATCGCCGATTGCCGCCCCGGGCGCTCCGTTTCTGCGCGCTATCGAGGTCCAGGTCCTTGATAACGCGTATAACGTCCCGGGCAAAAACCAGTGGTACACGACGCACGGCGACGTGTTTCCGATCTGGGGCAGCACAATGAAGCCGATCCACAAAGGAAACGAAATGCGCTGCTTCCCGATCGAGGAACGCAGTAAATCGTCTCCCGAATGGAACCACTACCGCGTCGTCGGCAACGACGGAAAACTGCGGCTGTCGGTCAACGGCAAGGAAGTCTCGGGCGGCGACGACGTGGTCTGGCGAAAAGGCTATCTGGCCCTCGAAAGCGAAGGTTCGCCCGTCGAGTTCCGCAACATCCGCATCCAAGAGCTGCCGCCAACCGGCGCGACCGCCGAGAACTCCGCGCCGGTCGAGGAAGGTTGGCGGCCGCTTTATAACGGCCTCAATTTCCGAGGCTGGCGTGCCGGCCGCTCGCGGGAAGGCTGGTCGAGCAACGATTGGCGAATCGCCTGCAAGGCAGGGGCGAAGCCTTTAATCAGCTCGAGTGTTTACCACGACTTCGAGTTGATCGTCGACGTGGGCCCCGGCACACAATCTTCACCCTCCGCCGGCCCGCACATCATCTTGGGGGCCGCGAACGCCAAAACGACCCTGGGGCTTGCCGCCCGACCCAAGGAGTGGACGCGCAACCGCATCATCGTCGTTCGTCGGTCGCTTCAACTTAGAGCGATCGGGGCTGAGGCGACCTCGAGCACCACGCTCCCCAGCTCAGGCCCCTGGTCGATCGGACTCGACGGCGGAGGAGCGGCAATCGAATTCGGGAATATCTACGTGCGCACCGGGAAGCCGGGCAAGCCCGCCGGCTGACGCCGTGTGGCGGAGCCGGTGAGTCGGTCCTAGCCCTATTTGAATTTCGCCGCCACTTCCACCAGCGTCCGCACCATGCACCCAGTCCCACCTCCTTCGCGATGCGGTTTTGACGAATTAGCATACGCCGGGCCGGCAATATCCAGATGCACCCACGGCCGCTTGTCGATGAACTTTTCCAGGAACTTGGCGGCCGTGATGGCCCCTCCCCAACGCGTGCCCGTGTTCTTGACGTCGGCCACGTCGCTCTTGAGCTGCTCGGCGTATTGATCAAACATCGGCAGCTGCCAAACGTCCTCGCCCGCCCGCTTGGAAGCGGCGAGCACTTCGTCGCACCAGGCCTGGTCGTTTGTAAAGGCGCCAGCAACGTCTTCACCCAGCGCGACCACGCACGAGCCCGTCAGCGTCGCCAGGTCAATCAGCCGGTCGGCCCCTTCGTCGACCGCGTATCGCAGCACGTCAGACAGCACGAGTCGGCCCTCCGCGTCGGTGTTGTTGACCTCGACCGTAATCCCGCTGCGCGATTCGAGCACGTCTCCGAGCTTGTACGAGTTGCCGCTGACCATGTTTTCGACCAGCCCCATGTAGCCGCTGACATTCACCGGGAGCTTGAGTCGGGCGACTGCGATCATGGCGCCAAGCACCGTGGCGGCGCCCGCCATGTCACACTTCATGGTCAGCATGTTTTCGTTGGTCTTGATCGACAGGCCCCCGCTATCGAAGGTCACGCCCTTGCCGACGAAGGCGATCCGCCGGGTATCGCCCGGAGCGCCGTCGTACTCTAAAACGACGAGCCGCGGCGGCCGGTCGCTCGCCTGCCCCACGGCCAGCATGCATCCCATGCGCTCTTGCTTCAGCCAATTCTCATCGAACACGCCGCAACCCAATCCGAAATCGGTCGCGAGTTCTTTAGTCCGCTGGGCGAAACTCTCTGGGTACAAATTGCCGGCCGGCAGGTTCACCAGCTCTCGGACAATGTTGACCGCCTCACCCAAGACCTGTCCCCGTTTCGCCGCCGTACTGAGATCGGCTATGTTCGCGCTAGCGCCGATCGCAAGCGAAACCTCCTCGAACGGAAAACGCGCCGGCTCGGACTTGAACAATCCCTGCCCGATGCAGCCAACTGTGGCGGCAAATGCGAGCGTTTGGGCCAGGTCGGCCATCGTCAACTTCGAGCCTGGAGGAGTTTCCACGGCCACCGCCAGCTCGGCGCACTTCTTCTCGGAGATGTGCCGCACCGCCGTCAGCATCGCCTTTTCATACCGAGGCACTGTCAGCTCCTCGGGCTTTCCCAGGCCGACGAGCAGGAGCCGCTTGGCTGCCAGGGGTGTGGCGTCCCGCACGGCGACCAGCTCGGCGTGCTTGCCAGCGACGTCGCCCAGCTCACGAAGACGGGTCAATCGGCCTCCCAGAGAGTCGTCCAAGGCTTTCAAGCTGCCTGCGAAATTTGGCGGTTCCGTCACCCCGACGATCAGCCAGTCTCCAGCAGTCGCTTGCCCGGGTGCTGAGACGATGCGGACGTTCATTTGATTCTCCGTCTGTGCGGGCCGCTGCGGGCACGACTTCGGCCGGCGGCCGATCGGCACTTCTAATTTGAATTTTATGAATTTTGGACTGTTTGAATTTGGAACTGGTCAGCTTTATGATTTCAACGCGACCTGAATTCCACAAGTTGCCGGCCGCCAGCCACCTCTTGATGCCGGTGGGCGAGCCAGATCTCGGCGGCGCGCACCCAATCAGACCGAGACAAATCCTGACATGCCCAGCGTAAAATTCATCAACGAAAAGAAAACGATCGAGGTCCCGGAAGGCGCCAATTTGCGAAAAGAGGCCCTAAAAGCCGGCATCGAGCTGTATCCCGGCGTCCACCGTATCTTCAACTGTCACGGATTTCGGCAGTGTGCGAGTTGCCGCGTGATCATCAGGAAGGGGCAAGAAAACGTCACTCCCCAGGGACTAGTCGAAAAGGTGCGACTGATCGCCGGTCCGATTACTTACTTCGCACGCATCGGGCACGAGAACGACTTGCGGCTGGCCTGCGCCACCAAGGTTTTGGGCGACATCGAGGTCGAGACTCAGCCCGGCGTCAACTGGCACGGGGATCGTTTTTGGAGTTGAGACGGTTTGAGTTGAGCCGATCCGTCTGCAGATCTCCGCGCTCGACCAATCGTTCCCGGCAGGATTCCGAAGAATCTGCGGGCACGTTCGCCCCAATACGTTGAACAGACGACAGCTTGACCAGCCCGGTAGAATTACTCGCGTCTCGATCATCCGCGCCGCGGCTTCCGGACACGATTTTTGCGCGGCATCGCGCTGGGAACGAACTTGGAATGAGTGACCGACCAAAGACTCTCGGCGAACTGCGGGCCAGCGGCTATCAAACCACCGGCGTCAAACGCGAGATGCGCCGAAATCTCCTCGGCAAGCTGCGCCGAAATGAAACGCTATTCCCGGGGATCATCGGCTACGACGAGACAGTCATCCCCCAGGTCGTCAACTCAGTGCTCTCGGGGCACGATGTGCTGTTCTTGGGTCTGCGCGGCCAGGGGAAGACGCGCATGTTGCGGATGCTCGTCGATCTCTTGGACGATACCGTGCCCATCGTGGCGGGCTCGGAGATCAACGACGACCCGCTCGCCCCGCTCTCCAAGTACGCGCGCGATCTCGTGGCCGACAAGGGAGACGCCTGCCCGGTCGAGTGGATCGGCCGCGACCGGCGCTATCACGAAAAACTCGCCACGCCCGATGTGACGATTGCCGACCTGATCGGCGAAGTCGATTTGATCAAACACGCGGAGGGGCGCCACCTCTCGAGCGAAGACGTGATGCACTTCGGCCTCATTCCGCGAACCAATCGCGGCATCTTCTGCATGAATGAGCTTCCCGATCTGAGCCCCAAAATTCAGGTCGGTTTGTTCAACGTGCTGGAAGAGCGGGATGTGCAGATCCGCGGGTTCACCGTGCGACTGGCTCTCGACGTCTGCATGGTCTTTAGTGCCAATCCCGAAGATTACACCAACCGCGGCCGGATCGTGACGCCGCTCAAGGACCGCATCGGCTCAGTCGTGCGGACGCACTACCCGCTCACTCGCGAACTGGGAATTCAAATCACCGATGCCAATGCCTGGTCAAATCGCGACGACGGGCCTCGGATTGTTGTGCCGATGTTTCTCAAGGAGATCGTCGAGGAGACGTCGCGCCTCGCCCGCAAGAGCCCGCATGTCAATCAGGCCTCCGGCGTCAGCGTGCGGATGTCGATCGCGAACAGCGAAAACCTCGTCTCGAACGCCGAACGGCGCGCCCTAGCGCTCGGCGAAACCGAAGCGGTCGCACGCGTCAGCGATCTGGTCGGCCTGGTGGGCAGCTCTCGCGGGAAGATCGAGCTGCAAATGACTGAGGAGACGGGCGAGGAAGACAAGCTCTTGGGCCGCATCATCGAGGAAGCGGTCAAGACGATCTTCGATCAGCACTTCGATCCCAAACAGTTCCGCAATATCGTCGAGTATTTTGAATCGGGCAACACCATCGAAGTCGGCGACCGCGTGCCGGCGGCCCAGATTCTCAAGCGGATCGAGGCGGTGCGCGAATTCCGCAAACAAGTTGAACGCGGGGCCGCCGAACTCGACGCAAAACTCGCGGCTACTCCACTACGTCCGCAACTGGAAGCCAGCGTCGCCGAGTTCATCCTCGACGGCCTCTACACCCACAACCGGCTCAACAAGAAGCAAAAGAGCGGCGGCACCAGCTACGGCCAGTGAGGGCGGCCGTCGCTGACGGAGCTTTTCGTCTGTGGCCGTTAGAACTGACCGCGGATCTTCTTGTTGAGCCGGCGCATGCCGTTCATCCAGCGGTCGGTATCATTGGCGCGATAGGCATAAAACTCTTTGACTTCCGGATGCGGCAGGATCAGGAATCGCTCTTCACGGATCGCCTTCACGCATTCCTCAGCCACGTGCTCGGGCGGCACTGCCGTCAGCTTGAGATAGTTCACGTGCGGATCGTCGACGGCAAGCATGTTTGTCGTCACGCCCATCGGACACAGGCACGAGACGCGAATGCCTGCTTCGTAGTGTTGAATCGACAGCCACTCGGCGAACGCGACCGCGGCGTGCTTCGTGACCGAGTACGGGGCCGAACCCATCTCGGTGAGCAGGCCGGCAGCCGACGCCGTGTTGAGCAGGTAACCGCGGCCGCGCTTGAGCATGCCGGGCAGAACCGCACGGGCGGCGTAAACGTGGGACATCACGTGCACGTCCCAGTTGCGTTTCCAATCTGCGTCGGAGGCCTCGGCCCCACCTTTGGTCGCCAAACCGGCGTTCGCGCAGAAGAGATCGATTGGGCCAAACGCCTCCTCGGCGCGACGCACCAGCTTGACGATCTGCTCCTCGACCCCTACGTCGCAGCCGATAGCAAGGCCTTTCACTTCGGTCGCGATGGCTCGCGCGCCCTCTTCATTCATGTCGGCAACCACGATGCCGCGTGCACCTTCGGCGGCGAACCGCTGACAGAGCGCCCGTCCGATGCCCGATGCGCCTCCCGTCACGACTGCGACTGATCCCTTCAGTTCCATCTTTGGGAAACTCCTTCAAAACCAAATAGAAGCACCCGCCAGCTCACGCTGGCGGCTCGCCAGGCTTTCACACAGTCCAACGATCACTAAGCTCCGCCCCGATATCCGCCGCTGCCCAAGCCGCGGAAGTCGCGCGTCGATTCCGTGCTGGGGCTGCGGCCGACCAGGCTGCCCATTTCCTTGCCATTGCGTTGAAACCACTCGTACAAAATCGCCACGTCGGAGCCGATGCAGAAATGACGCACGCCCATGTCCAGGTATTCTTTCGCCTGTTCGGGATGCGAGATTTCGGCCCGGGGATGCAGCCCCTTCTTGAGCGCCGTCTCGATGACGTAGCGTTCGGCTTCTTTGACTTTCGGATGCTTGAACTGCCCGGGCAGCCCGATGCTCATCGAATAATCGGCCGGTCCGAATTGAACCATGTCGATCCCTTTGACCGACAAAGCCGCATCGAGATTCTCGATGAGCGACGCCTTCTCGACCATGATTGCGATCACAGTTTCATCGAGGGCCTGGACGAACGCGGGCGCCCCCGCTTCGAGCACAAAGCCGACGTCCCGCCGCATCCCGACACCGTGCAGTCCACCGCTGTGTGGCGACTCGGAACGCACCGCCTTCACGCAGGCCTCGACGTCGGCCACCGTCCGCGGATCGGCAAACAGCACGTTTTGAATCCCCGAGCCGATTGACCGGATCGTCAAATACGTCCGCGGCTCTTGCTCGATCTTCATCATCCCCGACATGTGATCGAACAGGTCGATGGCCCGCCCGATGTTCTCGAGCGTGTACAAATCGTAAGGGGCGTATTCCCCCACGAACTCGACGTAATCGAACATCCGCGAATGGCCGACTAATTCCACGATCGACGGCCAGGAGATGTGCAAATGCGTGCCAAGCGTCGGCTGCCCGGCGTTTAGAAGCTCTCGAAGACGGTTGCGACGCATCGGTTGTCTTTTCAGGGGAAATCGCGGCGGGACGGCTGGCTGTTTCGAGACGGTGGTTCAACAGGCTCGAACAACTCATTGTGAGAAGCCGCCCCGACGCACGCAACAGCCAGAGCCGCTGCGACGTTGTTCTCATCGAGGGCGGCGTGCGAAGATGGGCTCGATCGCGGCGTCAATCGACCGTGTGGAGTCGTCATGATGAGATCAAGCCGAACGCTGAATGACACCTGGGACACCGGTCGCAATGCGCCCCTCACCCCCGACCCCTCTCCCGCAAGGGGAGAGGGGAGAAGGATTGCAGGGGAGGTCTTTTTCTCGTCTCCCCTCTCCCCTTGCGGGAGAGGGGCTGGGGGTCAGGGGGCATCCGGCAACTGTCCCAGAATCGCGCGGGGTCACTTAGCCCAGCGAGGCTTGTCTCTAATTGCGCTGGCTAGCCTGTTCGTGGTTGGCACGACGACTGCAACCGCAGCCGATGCCGAGCCACTTCGCGGCACGGCGCGTCTCGTTCTCGATGGCCCGCTCGACGTCGTGATGGTCGACGGGATCAACAAGTTTGCTGAACGCGAACTGGCTGAATCCGTCGCACGGCGTGCCCAGTTCTGGCACCGCGACTTTTCCAGCCCGAAGGCGTACGAAAAAAGCGTCGCCCCGAACCGTGAGCGACTGCGAACGATTCTTGGCGTCGTTGACGAGCGGGTGAAGCCTGACGCCTTCGAGTTGATCACTACGACGACCGCCTCCTCAAAGCTGGCCCGAGGCGCGTCGTACACCATTCACGCGGTCCGTTGGCGCGTGTTGCCCGGGGTCACCGCGGAGGGATTGTTGCTGCAGCCGGACGCTCCGCCTGTCGCCCGCGTCATTGCGCTCCCCGACGCCGACTGGACTCCCGAGGAGTTCGCGGCCCTGCGTGAAGGCGTGAACCCATTCTCCCAAGTCCCACGCCATCTTGCGGAGAGTGGCATCGAGGTCGTCGTTCCGACGCTGATTAACCGCAGCGACACCTGGTCGGGCAACCCCGCGATTCACTTCACGAACCAGCCGCATCGCGAATTCATTTATCGCATGGCGTTTGAGCTGGGCCGGCACATCGTCGGCTACGAAGTGCAAAAAGTGCTGGCAGCGGTCGATCTCTTCGAGAAGATGGGTGCCTCGGAGAATCGGAGCGTGCCGATCGGCGTCGTAGGCGTCGGCGAAGGGGGGCTTCTCGCGCTCTACTCGGCGGCACTCGATCCGCGAGTCAAATCGACATGGGTTAGCGGTTATTTTGGGCCTCGGGAGGAGCTTTGGCGAGAACCGATCTATCGCAATGTCTGGTCGCTCTTAGTCGAGTTCGGCGACGCGGAGATCGCTTCGCTTGTGTTGCCGCGGGCTCTCGTGATCGAAGTGGCGCGCGGGCCAGAGATCCACGGGCCGCCTTCGTCCCGTTCGGGCCGCAACGGTGCGGCCCCGGGGGATATCCAGACTATTCCCGTCCGGGCGGTGCAACATGAGTTCGTCCGCCTGACAGGGCTGGCGCCCGGCCTGCGCCGCAAAGCCTCTTTGGTCGGGAGAAATTTCGGAAACGGACCGCCGGGCAGCGACCTCGCGTTGACCGCTTTCGTTCGCGGCCTGTCAGCCAACCTGCGGCTCGGGCCGAGCGGCGGGATTCCCCACGCACTCCGCTCGTTGCCCAATGCTGACGAGCGCCAACATCGTCAATTCGACGAACTCGTCGAATTCACGCAGCGGCTGCTCGAAGAGAGCGCCCACGTCCGAGATAAAGTCTGGTCGAAGGCGAACGTCAAGACCCCAGAGGAGTGGGCTAAGTCGGCCGAGCACTACCGCGACTTCGTCTGGCGGACACTCATCGGCAAGCTGCCCGAGCCGACGATGCCGCCCAACGTCCGCACGCGCAAAATCCTCGACGAGCCCGAGTACACCGGCTACGAGGTCGTGATCGACGTCTATCCCGACGTGATCGCTGGCGGCATTCTGTTGCTGCCCAAGGGATTGAAGCCGGGCGATAAGCGGCCCGTGGTTGTCTGTCAGCACGGCCTCGAAGGCGTGCCGATGGATACGATCAGCAAGACCGCCGCTGGCTATCCCTACTACAAAGCCTTCACCGCGGAACTCGCCAAGCGCGGCTTCATCACGTATGCGCCACAGAATCCTTATCGCGGCGGCGACCGCTTTCGCGTAATTCAACGCGAGAGCAATCCGCTGGGGCGCTCGCTATTCAGCTACATCATTCCCCAGCACCAGCGGACTGTGGAATGGCTCGCGACGCTGCCTAACGTCGATCCCAAGCGGATCGGATTCTACGGCCTATCGTATGGAGGCAAGACGGCCGTTCGCGTGCCGACGATGCTGCCGCAGTACTGCCTCTCGATCTGTTCCGGCGACTTCAACGAGTGGGTGCGCAAGAACGCGACCACCGCCGACCGCTACAGCTATGTCTTCACGCCGGAATACGAAATGTTCGAGTGGAACATGGGCCACGTCGCCAACTACGCGGAACTGGCCTACCTGATGGCCCCGCGGCCCTTCATGGTCGAACGCGGCCACGACGACGGCGTGGCCCCCGACGAATGGGTCGCCTGGGAATACGCCAAGGTCCGCCGGTTCTACGACAAACTCGGCTTGGGCGATCGGACCGAAATCGAATTCTTCAACGGCCCGCACACGATCAACGGTCGCGGCACATTCGATTTTCTAAGCAAGCACCTCAAGTGGCCCGCGAACTGATCGTTACATCGCCGTTCGCCATAGGCGAGCCAAATCCTGCGCCGATTGCTCAACTGGAAATCGAACCGTCACCCGCTCTCGTGCCTGGGCGGCCAAGCGTGAAGACAGCTGGGGGTCGCCGTACAAGCGCACCATCTCGTCGGCGAGGAGTTCGGACTC
>DASZIA010000017.1:0-28109 GCA_035949535.1 Planctomycetaceae bacterium
CCCAGGCGGGCAAAGTAGGCGGCCAGCCCAGCCTTGAGTTCGTATTGAAACACGGTCTGTTCCGACTCGCCCACCTTGTCCATGTTGGGAATGTCGGCCGGATCGACGAGCGTCGCGCCCTCGTGCTTGAGCGCATCGAGCGAGTGCTTCAACACCGCGTCGACCGTGTCGTCGAAGCCAAAGTAATTCCGGGCCACACCGATCCGCGCTCCCTTGAGGCCGCGCGGATCGAGCGCCTTGGTGTAGTCGGTGAGTGCCTTCCGCTTCTCGTCGGTGGTGACTTTGTCGGTCGGGTCGCTCGCCGCAAGGGCGCCCAGCAAGATGGCCACGTCGCGAACAGTCCGGCACATCGGGCCGGCCGTGTCCTGCGAGTGCGAGATCGGAATTACGCCGGTGCGACTCACGAGCCCGACCGTCGGCTTCATTCCCACGATGCCGTTGGCCGACGATGGCGCCACCACCGAGCCGTCGGTTTCTGTGCCGACCGCGATCGCACAAAGATTGGCGGCCACGGCCGCGCCCGATCCGGAACTCGATCCGCACGGGTTGCGATCGAGCGCATAGGGATTCTTGGTCAGCCCCCCGCGTCCGCTCCAGCCGCTCGTGGAGTAGCTGCAGCGGATGTTGGCCCACTCGCTGAGATTGGTCTTCCCCAGGATGACGGCACCGGCGTCGCGCAAGCGCCGAACGAGAAACGCGTCCTCGGGCGGCCGGGCATCGACGAGCGCCAGCGAACCGGCGGTTGTGTGCATGCGGTCCGCCGTGTCGATGTTGTCTTTGATGAGCACGGGAATGCCGTGCAGCGGCCCGCGCGGGCCTTTCGCCTTGCGTTCCTTGTCGAGCGCCTCAGCGATTTCGAGAGCATCGGGATTGAATTCGATGACGCTATTGAGAGCCGGCCCCTTTTGGTCAATCGCTTCGATGCGGCCCTGATACTTCTTGACGAGCGAGCGGGCAGTCTCTTTCCCCGACTTCATTGCCTCCTGCAAATCGCCAACGGTGAGCTCATCCAACTCGAACGGTTCGCCTTTGTCGGTGCCTTTGCTCTCCGCTCCGGTCGTGGCTCTGGCCGGATCGACCGGCAACGCGGCAGCCGCGGCGCTGAGCAAACCTGCTTGGAGAAATTGTCGCCGGTCGGATTGCATAGTATCGGGTCCCGTCGTTGGCGCTTGTCAGGGTGCGAAAACAGCAGCGGGCGAGGCACTGAGCCATCATCCACCGGTGCGGTAGCGGCTGTCAAATCTTTGCGCGAGCTTGGAGCACCAACCCCCAATCATGCCGCCTCTGAGCGGCAAGGGAATTCCGCTCAGATCTCCTCGAATTGCGCCAAGAAATGCCGTAGCGCCGGCGGCTCTGAGGTAATCCGCAAGCCGCGGAGTTTGTCGCGTTGCTCGAAGACCTCAATCGTGGCTTCGACCACATAGTCCATGTGCGATTGCGTGTAGACGCGCCGCGGGAATGCTAGGCGCACTAATTCGAGCGCCGGGCTCGCGCGTCCCTCTCCGCCAAACATCACTGATCCGATTTCCACGCCTCGAATGCCGGCGTGGCGGTAGAGTGCGACAACCAGAGCTTGTCCGGGAAACTGGGACGCAGGAATGTGGGGACAAAACGCCGACGCGTCGATGTAGGCGGCGTGCCCGCCTGGCGGCTCGATAATTTGAATCCCGGCCGCCAGGAGTCGTTCGCCGACATATTCGGCGCTGCGGATGCGATAGCGGAGATAATCCTCGTCCAAGACTTCTTGAAACCCCTGGGCCATCGCTTCCAAATCGCGACCGGCCAAGCCGCCGTACGTGACGTAACCCTCGGTCAGAATCAACAGATTACTGGCCCGCTCGAACAGCGCCTGATCGCGCAACAGGAGCACGCCGCCGATGTTCACAAGGCCGTCTTTCTTGGCGCTGATGGTGGCCCCGTCGGCCAGGTCGAACATGTCCCGCACGATCGCCCCGACCGGGCGGTCGTGTTGACCGCTCTCGCGCTGCTTGATGAACCAGGCGTTTTCCGCGAACCGGCAAGCGTCGAGAAACAATGGAAGCTGGTACCGGTCGCAGACCTTGCGAACGGCCCGCAAATTTTCCAGGCTCACCGGCTGTCCGCCGAAATTGTTGCTGGTCACCGTGCACATCACGAGAGGGACATTGCGCGGACCGACCCGCTCAATCAGCGCTTCGAGGGCGGCGACGTCCATGTTTCCTTTAAACGGGTGCCGCACGCGCGGGTTGCGGGCTTCGGCAATCGGCAGGTCGACCGCTTCCGCGCCCGAATGCTCGATGTTGGCGCGGGTCGTATCGAAGTGGGCATTGTTGGGGACGACCCGTCCGCTGCCTCCCACCAGCTCGAAGAGAATCCGTTCGCTCGCCCGCCCCTGATGCGTCGGCAAGATGTGGTCGAAGCCCGTGATCTTGCGGAGGACACTCTCAAAACGAAAGAAGCTGGGCGAACCGGCGTAGCTTTCGTCCCCCGCCATCACGCCCGCCCATTGCAGGCTGCTCATCGCCCCGGTGCCGCTGTCGGTCAACAGGTCGATCAACACGTCCTCAGCCGGAATCAAAAACATGTTGAAGCCGGCCTTCCGCACGATCGCCTCGCGCTCTTCGCGCGTCCGCATGTGCAGGGGCTCGACGACTTTGATGCGAAACGGTTCGATGATGGTTTTCATGGGGATTCGGTCTCGCTTTCACCGGCAATTCGGACTCGCTGCTGGCACACATTATTGCGTGGCGGCAGATTAAGAGCACCAGGTTGAGAACACTTACGTTCAGAACACATGGGGCATGCGGGAATCGCTTCGTTTCGCCGTTGACCCGATCCGTGCCGCGGGGTATCTTTACTTTGCAATGCAAAGTTAACTCGGCAGTGAAAGGTGACCGTCGATGTTCAAGATTCTCTTGCCCGTGGCTGTCTGTCTCGGATTGTCGATCGCCTCCGTCGACTCGCGACCCAATTGGGACGACACAGGGATCACTGCCGGTGCGATTCTCGTGACGGTAGGCGTCTTCGGGTTCTTGGCGCCGAGCCGTCCCTGGCTGTGGGCATTGGCCGTCGGAGCGTGGATCCCACTCTACGCGATCGCCTCTAATCGCAATTTCAGCTCGCTGCTGGTGTTTGTCTTTGCGTTCGCGGGTGCCTACGCGGGAATGGGTGTCCGCAAAGCCTTCGAGCGGGCGAAGACGGCGGAGCACCCTCAGTGACCGCGCTCGCGCGCCGTCAGATGGATGAAGGGGTTGGAAGCTTTCGCTTTGCCTGCGTGAGCAGACCCTGCAAATGCTCGATCCGCTTGCGGACGGTCTCCTCGAACGTGTTGTCCGCCGCGAACTCGAGAGCCCGGCGCGATATCGCGGCCAGCGATTCTCGGTCGGTATGCAGACGCGCGACAGCGTCTGCCAACGCAGCAACGTCGTCCATCGGCACGCCAAGTCCCGCTGGAACTCGCCGCAACAGGCCGGCGAGCGCCTCGTTTTCATAGCCGACGATCGGCACGCCGCAGGACATCGTTTCGATATAAGTACAAGAGGGATCGCCTTGCCGGTGGCAGCAAACGAAGACATCGACCTCTCGCTTCACGAGCGGAAGCAGCTGGTTGGCAAAATCGAGTACGCCTGGCATCCGGACGCAATCTTCTAATCCCAGCGAGTGGATCTGTTGCCGCATCCCGTCCGCCAGCACTCCGTCGCCGCAGATCGTCATCTCGAACGGCACCTGGCGACGTTTCAGTTCGCGGGCGACGAGCGGCAGATGATCGGCCCCCTTCATGCGGATTAGTCGGCCGGAAAATGCCAGCCGCAGCGGGCGGCCGCTCTTCGGATATTCCAACCGCCGGGCCAACTCGTCGGGCGAGATCAGCATGCGGCGCTCGACACGGCCATCGAAGAACAACAACGAATTCGCACAGATCGACTGATACGCGTCGTAGGTCGGCGTCCCATTGCATTGCACGCCGGCGGCCAGGCGCAGGCCTGCACGAATTCTGCGCTCCTGTCCGTATTCCCAGAATCTCCGCCGGGCGCGAACGAGCCGGTTCGAGACCTCGGCGCCGAGAATCTGCAGGCGCGTTTGCAGCGTGTATTCGGAAACGTACACGCAGGGCACGCCGACTTGTCGGCACCACTCGGCCGCGTCGTTGAGCAGGTAATACACCGTTGCCAGCACGATTCCCGCTTCCGCTAACTCCGGCATCAATCGCTGGGCTTCAAACGGGACGACTTTCACCGTGACGCCGACCTCGCGCGGGTCGATTCGGACCGAATCGAGATTATCGGTCGTTGCTTCGATCGGCGGCAGGATCACTTCGACCGGGCCGTCCCAGTGCCTCGCCATCTCGGCCACGCCGTCGAGGAACTTGCGCGTGATGGTGATTTGTCCATCCGGGTGCTGAACGGCTCCAATCGACGGGAGAATGACGAGCGACTTTGCCGTACGGCGCGGCGACGACGCCGCGCGAGCCTCGAGACTCATTCAGCCACCCTAGTGGACCATCTAGGCCAAATTTGTGGGTGCCACTGGCGGGGGCCTTGGCCCGCCAGTGTCTTCGCCTCCAGATCGGCTTCGCACGAAGAGCACTGGCGGCCCAAAGCTGCCGCCAGTGGCACCAACCCCCCTTTTTGTCGAAGACGATGCACTAGTCCTCATCGCCTCTCAACGGGACAAGAGGCATATCGATGTCAAGATCGCGGTCGGTGTTTCACTCATTGATCGACGAGAGCCGCCGTTCGATTTCTTTGGCCGACAGTCCGACGATCAGCACTTCTTTCCGTGGACTCTGATGGCCCCGAACGATCCTGACATTCGCCGCCGCGATCTGCAGCGAATTGGCCAGCACGGCGATGACGGCCTCGTTGGCGGCACCGCGCTCTGCCGCTGCCGTCACTGTGATCTTCAACCCGTCGGCATACTCGCCGACGACTCTCTGCCGCGATGAGCCGGGAACGACCTTGATCGCCAGCGCGATTCCGTCGGGTTTCGAGATCAGGCGCATGGACGGGACGGGTTCCGACTGGTCAGCCCAAAGACGCGTTACCGAGGCCCGCTTGACGAAATCTCGTCCGATCGGCGACGACATCATATCTCTCTGCCGTTTCCGGGTAAATCAGCCGCCGCGAGCCGAGATCGACCACTCCGACGTCGTTGGCAACCATTCGAGGCGGCGATACGATCGGTTGCGCGAACCGGCGGGCGAAAAATCGATCGAGACAACGTTGGCGGATCCGTCGACCCTCTGAAGAACTTTCACGCAATGTCTCAGACGCAACGTCCGTCGCTCAGTCCTCTCTCCGCCAGCACGCTGCGCGGCGATCTCACCGCCGGCCTGGTCGTGTTTTTGGCGGCGCTCCCCTTGTGTTTGGGTGTGGCCTCGGCTTCGAGCGCGCCGTATTTCGCCGGCGTGCTGGCGGGCATCGTCGGCGGCATCGTGGCGGGAGCGCTGAGCGGCTCGCACACGAGCGTATCCGGGCCGTCCCCGGGATTGTCGGCCATCGTGCTCGCGCAACTGGCCGCGCTCGGCTCCTTCCATATCTTTTTGATGGCGGTCGTCGTCGCCGGACTGGTCCAAATCGCTCTGGGAGTGGCACGAGCAGGGTTCGTAGCGGCCTTCTTCCCGTCGAGCGTGATCAAAGGACTGCTCGCCGCCATCGGTCTGCTCCTGATCCTGAAGCAAGCGCCTCACATGCTGGGCTGGGACGCCGACCCGGAAGGCGACATGGCCTTCTTCCAACCCGACAACGAAAACACGTTCTCCGAACTTTGGAAGGTTGCCGCCAGGATCCAGCCTGGTGCCGCGGCGATCGGTCTCGTGTCGCTGGCGATCTTGATCGCTTGGGAGAACTGGAAACTGCTCAAAAAGGTGCCCGTTCCCGCGCCGCTGGTGGTCGTGCTGTTTGGAGCCGCGAGCAACCTGTTCCTCCAGCGGGTTGGCGGATCCTGGCTTATTCAGTCGAAACACCTGGTCCAGGTGCCCGTCGCGAGCAGTCTCGGCGAGTTCTTCGGCTTCCTCGAGTCGCCCGATTTTTCGCAGTGGGCCAATCCCGCCGTCTATACGGCCGGTTTGACGATCGCCGCCGTCGCTTCGCTCGAGACCCTTTTAAACCTCGAGGCCGTCGACAAGATCGATCCCCAACAGCGCCGCTCGCCCCCCAGCCGCGAACTTTGGGTGCAGGGGATCGGCAACGTGACCTGCGGTCTCGTCGGCGGACTGCCGATCAGCTCGGCGATCGTTCGCAGCTCGGTGAACGTCAATGCGGGGAGCAAGACGAAACTTTCAACGATCGTGCATGGAACGCTGCTGCTGGGCTGCGTGCTCTTGATCCCGAGCTGGCTCAACGTGATTCCCCTCTCGTGCCTGGCGGCCATCCTGCTGATCACCGGCACCAAGCTGGCCCGGCCGGCACTCTTCAAGCAGATGTGGAGCGAGGGGCGCTACCAGTTCATTCCCTTCGCTCTGACGATGGTGGCGATCATCTTCACCGATCTCCTGGTCGGCGTGCTGATCGGCCTGGCCGTCGGCCTGGGCTTTATTCTGATGAGCAACCTCCGGCAGCCGATCCGCCGCTTCGAGGAAAAACATCTCGGCGGCGACGTGCTGCACATCGCACTGGCCAACCAGGTCAGCTTCCTCAACCGGGCCGCGTTGATCAAGGTCTTTGACGACGTGCCGCCGGGCCGCCACGTGCTGCTCGACGCGGTGGACACCGATTACATCGATCCCGACATCCTCGACCTGATCCGCGACTTCCGCGAAAAGACGGCCCCCGCGCGCGGCGTCGAAGTGAGCGTCGTCGGTTTCCGCGAGCAATATCAGATCGCCGATCAGGTGCAGTATGTCGACTACTCGACCCGCGAGCTGCAAAGCCAGGTCACGCCCCAGCAAGTCGTCGAGATCCTGAAAAACGGGAACGAACGCTTCCGCAGCGGCAGGCGTCTGACGCGCGACCTCGTCGGCCAGGTCCGCGCCACGGCCGCCGGACAGCATCCGCTGGCCGTCGTGCTGAGCTGCATCGACTCGCGGAGTCCGGCCGAATTGATTTTCGACCTGGGCTTAGGCGACGTCTTCGTCGTCCGCATCGCCGGCAATGTGGTCAGCGCCTATGTACTGGGCAGCATGGAATATGCCTGCGCGGTCGCCGGCGCGAAACTGATCCTCGTCCTCGGCCATACCCGATGCGGCGCGGTGACCACGGCGGTCAAGACCGCCGGCCTGACCGAGCCCCTCGACCAGGTCACCGGCTGCCAGCACATCGAGCCGATCCTGCGCGACATTCAAACGGCCATCGATTCCAATGCCATCCGCAACTACGACCAACTGCCGATGCCCGAGCAAAACGCGGTCGTCGACAAAGTCGCCCGCGCGAACGTCCTCCACACGGTGGCCATGATCGGCCAACAGAGCCAAACGCTCAGCGCTCTCGTCGCAGAGGGGCGCATTCTGATCGTCGGCGCGATGTACGACGTCGCCTCGGGCGCGATCGATATTCTGTCCGACACGCAGTGAGAGGCGCGCAACCGGACCGGATTTCTAACCACCATGACACGAAGGGCACCAAGTTGAACCCAATGATCTTGGCTTTCTTGGTGCCCTTGGTGACTTTGTGGTTCAAATCTCTTGGGACGGTTTGCGACAGCTATTGCGCGCACGTGTCCCGTCCCAGCGGTTGTCCTTCCTAAGTCGTTTTGCGAACAGGTGTTGAATTGGGACAAGTTGTCGTTCGGCGAAGTTGTCCCAGCAATCTTGGCTTTCTTGGTGCCCTTGGTGACTTTGTGGTTCCAACCTGCCGTGCGATGGGACTAGCCGCGTCCCTGTTCAATGATCGTGTCCCGTCCCACGAACCGGTCCCGTCCCACGGCCGGAGCCGACCGTCGCCGGATTCAAGTTTCGCACAGGAGGCAACAGAGGTAACGGAGGGCGGGATCGACGTAGGCTGGCCTCTGTTGCCTCAGTTACCTCCTGTTCAAAAATCCTGGTCCGCGCTGGCCAGGGGCGCCGGGGATCCTTCCCTCTCTACAAAAAAGGATCCCCACCCCGCCGGGTACGAAATTTTGTCCCCGCCGGGGATCTTTCCGCGGCGCACAAAGTGATCGTGCCCAACTCCCGTGTCCCGTCCCGTTCTTTCACCCTCGCCCAGTCCTCTGGGAGACGGCCGGGGTGAGGGCATCTCCGCAGTTGTCCCGTCCCGTTGGGGCTGGACGACTTCCCCAGGGGGGGTCGGGTCACCAATTTCGTGGGTCATCTCCCTATAGAAAATTCGTGACCAGACCCGACCCCTGGTGATTCCACCTAGTCCCCTACTTGGCTGCGAATCAAAGTCAGTCCTTCGGCGCACACGAATCAAGTCCGCCCTTCGGCGCACACCGCGATCCGTCGCCAGCACGAGCCCTACTTCCAGCCTACAGGCAAAACCGAAAACCGAGAACCCCGAGTTTCCATGCGCGTGGAAACAACTTCTGAAATTTTTGGTCCCCCAGCCCCGTAGGGTGGGACAAGTCCGCCACGGACGCCGGCCCACCATTCTCCTCCGAGTAAACACGGTATGCCGCAGCCGCAAAGCCGGCCGGGTGGCCGGGGCGCTCCGCTTTGCGGAAGCCCCGGACTTGTACGCTGGGACGTCAACCGCGAAGACACTCGCTGGGCGCAACGCGAATGCCCTCGAAGAAAGAACTAGCCAACCACATTGAGTCAAACGGGGGCTTCGGCAGGGCGGAGCGCCCCCGCCACCCTGCCGCGCCTGTGTCCTGACTTGTTTGAGCAGTCTCTTGCTGCTGCGCAGCCAGGACAAGTTGTCCTGGCCACCCGACCGTCGACAGCTATTGACCACCGTATTTCGACCAGTGAGGAGGCCTTGGGACCTCATCGCAGAACGCCTCGTGGTACAACCGGTGGACGTGCTCGCACAGCTCCATCAGCTGGGAAACCGCCAGTGTCTCCTGCCAGGCTCTATCCGTGAAAACGATCTCGGGCGTACCACCCAGGCGAAACGTTCCGTGCGCCAAAGAGTTTCGGATATGTTGAACCAAGGTGTCTTTCCCAAGCCTCATGCACCCAGCGCGGTAGATATCGCGGAAGGCGCGGAGCGGGGAATCCTCGGAAACTCCATCAAGACCGCGCTCCAGGTGCTCGCTCCTCATATAACAAAGTGCAGAAAACGTCATGAACACGACCGAGGCTCTAAGGCGATGCCCCCGACTCACTTCCTGCGGGATGTCAGGCGGCCCACGGAAATCTATATCGGACCTGCTCAGGTCATGACTCGCGGCGATGCACTGAAATGCTGTCTGGAATTTTTCGTCGCTGATGCCCAGACGCTCGCTGCGGACTGCTGCACGCAGCTCGTCGTTCGAGACAGCTCGCAACCGCTGAAGGAGAGGCTTGATGTCCATCCTCAAGTACCTTCCGTCGCCACTTCCTGCTAGGAGAATTTGGATGTCGAAATGACACGGGGGCTTGCGCAGCGGGGGGCGCCCCGGTCACCCAGTCATGAGTCGAAACCATCTAAGGGTGTGACACACTCGACCGATGGCGGGGTTCGCACGAGTCCGCTTTTCGTTGAACGGCGGGCTGGCATGCCCACGGCTCGACGTGGGCATGTCTTGCCCAGTTCGCATACTCATGCAAACGGACGGGTGGCCGGGGCACTCCGCTTTGCGGAAGCCCCGGACTCTAGGCTACGACGTCAGCCACGAAAACGCACTCGCTGCGCGCACGCGGAATGCCTTCGAACAAAGAATCAGCCGAACCGCAGAGATTCAAACGGGGGCTTCCGCAAAAGCGGAGCGCCCCCGCCACGCACCCGCTTGTGGCTGAGGTATGGATCGGTCTTCTCGGTCAACCCTCTTCGGGCCAGCAGCCCAGGAGACGCCGGACCAGGACCAGTTGCCCGAGGTAATAGGCGTTGTGGTCGGCGACTAAGAGCGCTTCCACCCGCCGCCCGGGAGACCGCCGAGCTTCGCGAAGGGATCGACGCCTTCTTCAAGAATCGCAATCTCAACTGGCTGGCGTGACAACCGCCGGCGCCGGCGGCGTCCCTGCGCCCAGTCGGCGGTTGATACCGGCCATTACTTTTCGCGGTATTTCTCCCCGGCTTCCACCGGCACCTTCAGGAGGTTCTGCTTCGGAGCGACCGGGCAGGTCGTGAAATCCGAAAACGAGCAGGGCGGGTTATAAGCCTTGTTGAAGTCGAGGGTAAAAGTGGCGTGATCCTTCGGCTTCTTTTCGATGGTCAGAAAGCGGGCCGAACCATAGGTGGTCTTTCCCGCCGTCGCATCCCGGAACACGAAGAAGAGACCTTCCCCCTCGGCGATCGCGTCGAGCTTGTAAGTTTCGCCATTCAGTTTGAACTCGGCGAAACCGGGGCAGGGTTCATTCGACACTTCGTCGATGACATTGACGATGCGGATCGTCTTGTTGGCCGGATAGGGCACGAAAGTCGCTTCGACCTTGTACTTCTCGTCGGCTAGATACCAGACGCAGCCCTTGAAGTTCTTCCGCACGGCCGACTCGTTGTCGGCGAGTCGCAGGATGTAGCGCCCATCGCGCGCAATAATGTGCATGCGGAAGCGTCCCAAGCCCACCCAGTCGCGCTGATCGGTGCGGAAGACGCGCTCCCCCGTGAACGGCTTGTCGCCGCTCTGCATCGTCACGCCTGCCGCGAGTTGCAGCGTGACCTTTTTCGCCTCCGCATCGACGTGCAGCGTTCCCAATCGATCGGGACCGACGCCCTTGAGTTCGGGCGGGAAGACCACGTCGTTGTCTTTGGCCGTACCGAACGTGTTGGCCCCCGTCTTAAGCGGGAAGCGGCCCGCCAGCGTCAGCCATCCGTTGTCGGACCGAAGCCTCTTTTCGCGGGCGTCGCGCCATTCCTGGAGTTCGTTGTGATACGCGGAGTCATCGGCAACCGCGGGGATCGCCGTGCACATGGCGAGTGAAACCACGAAAGAGAACTTCACATTCACCTCAATCGCCTCCCGGAAAAAGCGTCGCGGAAACCCCCGAGCTGTACTCTGGGACACACGGTGGCAGGCATCACAATATCGCGGGCGGCGCAAATTCCCAAACGACCGTCTCTTCCCTTAAGCGACGGAATGCCCTGCGAATTACTTAGTTCTCGGTCAACCCTCTTCGGGCCAGCAGCCGAGCAGACGCCGGACCAAGACCAGTTGCCCGAGGTGATAGGCGTTGTGGTCGGCGACTAAGAGTGCTTCCCGCAGGATGGTCTGTCCATCCCCGTGCGGGATCGCGGCGAATAGATCGGTCGCCCGGTCGGCGACCAGGGCACACATCGCTTCCAGATCCGTGCGGAACGCGTCCACGGCCAGGTCCTCGGTTCACGCTATTTCAACGACTCGGTGCCGGATTGGCCCGGAGCAATTTCGCCGCTCTCGAGTCGGCGGCTCCAGTTTTCGTACTGCTGGCCGTCGCGCGCGAGGCGAGAACTCTCGAAACGCAGCCGCGTCATCCAGCGGTCGGCTTCCGCGGTTCGGCGATAGGCCAGGGCCAGGTCCTTGGGCGTAAAGCCGGCGCGCGCGATCGCGGAGGCGAAGTCGGTCTGCGCGGCGGTTTGCGGTTTGTCCGCGAACCAATCCAGCAACCGGTCGTTGCGAATCCGCTCAACGGCCGCCATTCCCAGATGGTAGTACGAGCGCAAATTGGGGTGCACATAGTCCAGGAAAACCGAGCGGTCGAGGATGCCTGCCGGCGTGTGGGGGCGCAATACGGCATCGGAATCGACGACGGTCAACGTGCGGTGTTCCTCCGCCATCTTCCTTCGCCACGGTCCAATCATCCGCACGGGCATTCCATCCAATTCGAGGGCTTGGGCGTACTGCGGCGCGGCCTCATTGCGCTTGCCCTCGTGCATCAGGCACTCGGCGAGTTGGAAATGGAATTCAGCAAAGCCGGGATAACTCTCAAGAGCCGCCCGATATTTCTCCCCTGCCTCGTGCCAGCGACCCGCGTCCTGCAGGGAGCGCGCTTCTCGCTCGGTCGACTCGATCTCTTTTCGCTCGGATTCGGTGGGCAAGTGGTCGAGGTACGAACGGTTGGGTGCATAATCTGCTTCGGCGCCGGCTGGGACAAACCAGATTTCGGAGATTCCGAGTTGCTCGCACCAGTCCCCGAGCTGCTCCAATTGCGCACCGAAGCGCGCCAGCCGTTTCTCACGGGCTTCGGGGGAGGCGATCGGACGATCGACGAGCGCGCGGGCACCTTGCGCTTGAAGATCTTGCACGCCGGCATGTCGGGGGAGGCGACGATCCAATAACTGAAACAGGGGTAACCAGTCGAAGAGCCAGTCGCAACGTTCCCAAGGCGTGTCGAGGTCGGTCGCCAGTTCCTCGACGTCGTAGAAGAACTCGTTGTGACCGCTGTAAAGCAGTAACAATTGCGGCTGCACCGAGAGCTCGTTGAGACGCGCGAGCGCCGTCCGCAGGTTCAAGCCGACCGCGGACAAATCGTCGAGGACGATCTTACGTCCGGGATACATTTGCTCGAGCTGCCATCCGACCACTTTCGGAATGCCGAATTTCATGTAAGGAAAGCCGGCCATCGTCGACTCGCCGACAAAAGCCACGTGCAACTCGCCTGGTGGCGACGGCGGCAAGTTTTTGGGAAGCGCCAAACGGTTGCGGTCGTCGAGGATGTGACCAACCAGAGGGGCGCTTAACTCGGCCGCCAGCAGGAACACCAGGGCCGAAAACCACAGCTTCCCCAGCGTGGAGACCTCGCCAGCCGGGCGGCGCCGGCGAGTTGACCGCAGCCAAATCACCACCGGGATCCCGATCAGCACGAACAGCCAGATTGCGAACGCGACTCGCAGCCCAAGCACCAGCACGTGGACAGCCGCCAGATTCAAGAGATCCTTGGCGGATAAATAGGCCAGCGCGGCGATCTCCAGGTTCGCGAGGACCAGCACGAGCCAGCCGCGCCATGACCGGGGCAGGCCGCCGATTACGAGAAAGAGGGGCATCGTGAGCAGCTGGGCCCCGATCAGATACAGGTGCCACTCCGGATGCATCGCGGAGCGGTACGGCTGCAGCCGGATCGGAGTCCAGATCAACGGCAAGGTTGCCAGCGTCGCCGCTAGCGCCAGACCCAGCGCAAGCCACGCAGCGAGATTGCCGCGGCGCGCGAACATCGAGTGCGACGACCTGTCGGACCGTGGCGGATCGACGGGAGGAGGCGAGGGGAGCGGCGGATCGCCAGTTCGGGCCGAACTCATGCGCGCGGACGCGAGAAAGGGGTCAACCTCGAGTGCGGAAAGCTTCTGACCCCACTCTACTTCGACGGTCGCGCGACTGACAACTTCGAAAACGAAAACGGGGACGAAGCGTCGTCCCCGCCGTTCGCTGCGCGGCAGCGGCCGCGCAGAAAATTGAAGCTACGCCGCGATTAGGTCAAGGCGTTCTTCACCGCGTTGAACTTGTTGTTCGCGTTCGTGCCGACCGCCTGAATGGCCGTCAGACAGACCACGACGATCAAGGCGAGCATGACAGCATACTCAACCGCAGTGGGGCCGTCTTCCGAAACCACGAACCGCTTCACGCTGTGCAAAAGACTCATCGCTGACCCTTTCTTCTATAGAGATTTTTGAATCCGTCCGAAGTGATGTGTGTTGACACGTGAGCCGTGCCCGACATTGAAAACCTAGGTCGCGCGCCGCGCGAGTCAAACGCATTTTTACGAAATTGAAAGCTTTTGACCGTTGATTTTTGGCATCATCTCGCAGCAAAAAATGGCAGTTGTGACGACCGCGCAGAAGTCGCATAAGCAATAACGCGGCCCGGCCAGGCGCGAAAAAACGCCAGATCGTCCCCGAGAGTCCGATGAGCGTCTCGAGGCTCTCCTCAACTGGGGTAGCGGCTGTGGCGGCGCAATTATTGACCGCATTGCAGTCGGTACGGATAATAAACGGCACAAGGGGAGCACTCAGGCATCCGAAGGGGCACGGAATGAGACGCTCGTTTCTGGCGATTTTTTTGGCAGCCAGCCTGTCGTCGGCTGCGCTCGTTTATTCTTCCGGCACGGCGCGAGCCGATCGGCCATACCGGGGCTATGGCCCCATGGTCGTGATTGCCGCGCCACCGCCGCCGTATTACCGGCGCTACGCGGGTCCGATACCGGGCCGGTACGGGTCGCCTTACTACGGCATTTCTGTCAACCGCATCTTCGGCTATCCCGCGACGTACATCCCGTACGGCTCGCGCGTCGCCGGCGGACACGCGTACCCGCCCGCCTACACCGGGGCGTATGGCACGTATGGGCCGTCCGCGGCGGATTGGGACCCGTATTCCAATCCGTTGCTGCAAGCCACGCTGCTGGAGAATCAGCTTCGCTGGGGGACCGCACTTCCACCCGGGTACCCCGAGCCGCGGACGAGGGTTCGATTGCGTCAGTCGTCTCCGGAGCAAAAGGCCAAGAGCATCCGCGCGCAAGTTCAGGGCGACGTTTGGATGAAGAAGCTCAGATTCCTCAACGCTTACGAGCGGTACAAAGTCGCCGTGTCCGCAGCGAGCGATCGCCCCGAACCGTATTTCCGGCTGGGCTTCTCGCTGGCCTCCGTCGGCAATTTCGACTCGGCTGTGAAATACTTCAAGCAGGGACTCGACGTCGATCCGCAGTGGCCGACTCATCCCGATAAATTGGATGCCGTGTTCGGAGAGGACAACCGTCTTTCCGTGTTGACGCTCATCGAGCGCGTTGGCGGCTGGGTCCGCGAGGATATTCGCGATCCCGATCGCCTGTTTCTGATGGGCGTGGTCCTGCACGCGGACGGCGACACCCGAGCCAGCGAGTTCTTCGAGGCCGCCTACCGCCTTGGCGGTTCGGGTGATCACCTGTTGGCCTTCATGAATCCCGCAAGTGGTCCGGGCGGCCCGCCCATGGGCCGCTCCGGCCCCGTTTGGAACGGCTCAAATCGCAACAGGCCGACGAACGCGTATGACCCGGGCGTAGCGAACGGCCAAATTCCTCCTCCGCAGGCTCAAGAGCCGCAAGAGATGATGCCGCCGCAACTAGTCGCGCCGCCGAATTTCGGTCCCCCCGGCGAGCCGCAAGGCATGTTTTCGCCGCCTGGGCAGATGCAACGCGATCAAAATCAGCCTGGGCAGATGCCACCGCGCGGGTTGTACCAACCGATGCCGCAGGGCGCGCGACCATTCGGGGCGCCCAATGGCAGTGGCAATCCGGTCAACCCACCGCAAGCGGTGCCGCAGCCGACAGCACCTCAACAGTCAGGACCGATTCAACAGCGAATGTCGCCGAAGCCGAAACCGGCTGTGCCTGCGCTTCCTTTGCCTCCACTTCCCGCGCCGGAAGAGCCGTCGGCAGAGGGCCAGCCCGGCACGCAAAGCGGGCCGTCCCTCGACGGACCGGCGCTCGCTCCGCCATCGACCAGCGGCAGCACCACGGCCCAATCGCCCTGACGCACGGAATGATCCTCAACCTGTTTAAGCTCGACGGGCGCGTTGCCGTCGTGACGGGGGGCCGACGCGGGCTCGGGCAGGCGATGGCCGCGGCGCTGGCTCAAGCGGGGGCCGACGTCGCGTGTGTCTCCAAAACTGGGCAGGCCGACGCGACGCGAGAGCTTGTCGAGCGGACCGGCCGGCGCTTTCTGGATTTGAAAGTCGACCTCGCCCAACCGGCCCAGCGGCGCGGATTGATTGATCGAATCGCCGGCGAGCTGGGCCGCGTCGATATTCTCGTCAACAACGCCGGCAACTCAACCCGGCATCCTCCCGAAGTCTATCCCGAGGCGGACTGGCGCGAACTTTTGGAGATTCACCTCAACGCGACGTTCGATCTCAGCCAACAGGCCGCGCCCGGTATGTTCGCCCGTGGCCGAGGCAAGATCATCAACGTGGGATCGGTGATGAGTTTCGAGGGGGGGCTGAATATCCCGGCCTACGCGGCAGCCAAGCACGGCATCGCCGGATTGACGAAGTCGCTGGCCGTCGCTTGGAGCGGGCGGGGCATCAACGTCAACTGCATCGCGCCCGGCTATTTCGATACGGATGCTCCGCTCTCGCTACGGAACGATCCGGTGCGGGCCCCCCAGATTCTGGATCGCATCCCCTGCGGCCGCTGGGGCCAGCCAGATGAGCTGGGCGGCCTCTGCGTGTTCCTCGCCTCCGACGCCTCGAACTACATGCACGGCAGCGTGATTCCGATCGACGGCGGCTGGCTGGCGCGCTGAGCGACGAGCCCATCGATGAGCGCCGCTCGCTAAATCAAAGCTGGTCAGCGTTATACTAAGCCGGCGTGAGCGAAGTGACTCGCATCCTGAACGCCATCGATGCCGGCGATCCGCGCGCAGCGGCCCAGTTGCTGCCGCTTGTTTACGACGAGCTGCGCGTGCTGGCTGCTCAGCGACTAGCCCTGGAGAAGCCGGCGCAGACGCTCGAAGCGACCGCTCTGGTTCATGAGGCCTACCTGCGACTCGTCGGAGATGGGTCTGAGCACGATTGGGACCATCGCGGCCACTTCTTCGCGGCCGCTGCCGAGGCCATGCGGCGAATTCTTGTGGACGCGGCCCGCCGCAAGCAGGCGATCCGTCATGGTGGCGGGCGGTGCCGCGTGGAACTTCACGATTATCACTCGATCACGCAATCGCCCGACGGCCTGCTGGCCTTCGACGATGTCCTGACGCGTTTCGCCAGCGAGGAGCCGGCCAAGGCCGAACTGGTGAAGTTACGCTTCTTCGCCGGTTTGCCGACGGCCGAGTCCGCGTCCGCTCTGGGAATCTCCGTCGCAACCGCCGAGCGCTGGTGGGTCTTTGCACGGGCCTGGCTGTTGAGCGAACTGCAAGAGAACGAAAATTCAGAAATCTTGCCCTCCGGATGAGGGGGTTGGGCCCGTTTTTTCGCATTGAAGGAGGTCACTCAATGCGTTTTCGGAGTCCTGGTGATGACGACCGAACAATCCCCCGCCGAGGCCATCTTCTTCGCGGCCCTGGAAAAGGGCACGGCCGAAGAGCGCGCGGCTTATCTCGATGCCGCTTGTGGCGATGACCACAACTTACGGCAACGGGTCGACCGCCTGCTCGCCGCCCATCCGCAGGTCGGGAACTTTCTCGAGCCGCCAGCCCGCGAACAGATCGGCCCGGCCGAGGCTCCCACCGTGCCGCCGCGTGAGAAAAGTCCTGTCGATCCGGCCCGCGCGGAGACCGCAGCTTACGACAGCCCCGTGGAGGGTGTCGGGGCGGTCATCGCCGGCAAGTACAAGCTGCTGGAAACTCTCGGCCAGGGGGGCATGGGCGCCGTCTTCATGGCGCAACAGACGCAGCCGGTCAAGCGGTTGGTCGCGCTGAAACTCATCAAACTGGGCATGGACTCCCGGCAAGTCCTGGCCCGCTTCGAGGCCGAACGTCAGGCGCTGGCCCTGATGGATCATCCCAATATCGCCAAGGTCCTCGACGCGGGAACGACCGACTCGGGCCGCCCCTTCTTTGTGATGGAGCTGGTGAAGGGCGTGCCGATCACGCGATTCTGTGATGAGCGTCAGCTCTCCCCGCGGCAACGGCTCGAACTCTTCATCCCGGTCTGCCAGGCGACTCAGCACGCGCACCAGAAGGGCGTCATTCACCGAGACATCAAGCCGACCAACGTGCTGGTCGCTCTCTACGACGACCGTGCGGTGCCGAAGGTGATCGATTTTGGCGTGGCCAAGGCGGCCGGCCTGCAACTCACCGACGCCAGCCTGATGACCGGGTTCGGCGGAATCGTCGGCACTCCGGAATACATGTCCCCCGAACAGGCCCAACTCAACCAGCTCGACATCGACACCCGCTCCGACGTCTACGCCCTGGGTGTCTTGCTCTACGAATTGCTGACCGGCACGACGCCCATCGACCGCAAACGACTGGGCCACGGCGCGTTATTCGAGATCTTGCGGATCGTTCGCGAGGAGGAGCCGCCACGCCCGAGCGCCCGGCTAAGCACGTCCGACGCCCTGGCAAGTATCGCCGCGACTCGGAAGACGGAGCCGGCCAGACTGGCGAGGCTGATGCGCGGCGAGCTGGATTGGATCGTGATGAAATGCCTTGAGAAGGATCGTTCGCGCCGTTACGAGACGGCCAACGGCCTAGCCCACGATGTGGAGCGTTACCTGGCTGATGAGCCCGTGGAGGCGTGTCCACCGAGTTCCACTTATCGGCTCCGCAAACTGGCCGGGAAGTACAAAAAGGCACTCGCGACGGCGGCGGCGTTCGTGGCTCTCTTGGTTGCTGGCGTGGTGACGAGCACGTTGCTGGCAGTCTGGGCCGCGTCGGCTGAACGCGAGGCGAACCGGCAGCGCATCGCCTCTGATGAGGCCAGGCAAGAAGCTTTGGGTGCCAAGCAGGAAGCTTTGAATGCCAAGGCCGAGGCAGACAAACAGCGGGATGAGGCTCGTCTGACCGCCTATGCATCCGGGATGCAACTGGCCCAGCGTGCCTGGGAAGAGAACAATGTCGTCCGCGCCCGCGAGTTGCTGGAAGAAGTGCCCAAGGAAGCGGGCGGCAGAATGCTGCGTGGGTTCGAGTGGTATTACCTTGACCGCTTGTGCCATTCCGAAGCACTGACTCTCAAGGGCCATGCCGGTCCTGTCGAGAGCGTGGCGTTCAGCCCGGACGGCCAGAGACTCGCTTCGGGGAGCCGGGACAAAACAGTGAAGATCTGGGATAGCGCGACCGGCAAGGAACTGCTCGACCTCGAGGGCCATGACCTTTGGGTCACGAGCGTGGCGTTCAGTCCGGACGGCCAGCGCCTGGGGTCGGGGAGCCATGATGGGACGGTGAAGATCTGGGATAACGCGACCGGCAAGGAGCTCTTCGACCTCAAGGGGCATATAGCGAGTTTTCGAGCGACCAGTCGCGACGCACTCCCTTGGGTGACTAGCGTGGCGTTCAGCCCGGACGGTCGTCGACTGGCCTCCGGGAGCGGGGACAAGACAGTGAAGATTTGGGACACCACGATGGGTAAGGAGCTGCTCACGCTCAAACGCCAAGCCCGTCGCGTCAACAGCGTGACGTTTAGTCCGGCTGGCAAGCACCTGGCGACGGGGGGCGACGGGGGGTCGGTGAAGATCTGGGACAGCGCGACCGGCAAGGAGTTGTTCGACCTCAAGGGTCACGCCCGTGCTGTTTGGAGCGTGACGTTCAGTCCAGACGGCCAGCGCGTGGCCTCCGCGGGCGTGGACACTCTGAAGATTTGGGACACGGCCAGCGGCAAAAAGCTTTTGGACCTCCAATACGGCGGGTCCAGCGTGGCGTTCAGCCCGGACGGCCGGCGACTGGCCTCCGGAAGCTCGGACAAGACAGTGAAGATCTGGGACACGTCGACCGGCAAAGAGTTGTTCTGCCTCAAGGGGCATGCCAATGCGGTCAACAGTGTGGCGTTCAGCCCGGACGGCCAGCGCCTAGCGTCGGGAAGCGATGACGGAACGGCGAAGATCTGGGATATCGCGCTCGGCAAGGAAATATTCGATTTCAACGGCCACTCCAAGGGTGTCACGAGCGTGGCGTTCAGCCCAGACGGCCAGCGCCTGGCGTCGGGGGGTTACGGAACAGTGGAGATCTGGGATGGCGCGAGCGGAGCGGAGCTGCTCTCCCTCAATGGCCATGACGATCGGGTCACGAGCGTGGTGTTCAGCCCGGACGGCCACCGTCTGATGTCAGGAAGCTGGGACCAGAAGGTGAAGATCTGGGACATCGCAACTGGCCAAGCGTTGTTCGCCTTCAACGGCCATGCCGGCGGGATAATGAGCGCGGCGTTCAGCCCGGACGGCCAACGCCTGGCGTCGGGGGAGCGGGACGGGACGGTGCAGATCAGGGACAGCGCGACAGGCAAGGAGCTATTTGACCTCAAGGATGCCGCCGGAGGCGACAGCGTGGCGTTCAGCCCAGACGGCCAGCGCCTGGCCTCCGGGGGCCGGGGCAACACCGTGAAGATCTGGGACATCGCGACGGGGAGGGAGCTGTTCGATCTCAAGGGCCATTCCAATGGCGTCAGGAGCGTGGTGTTCAGCCCGGACGGCCAGCGCTTGGCGTCGGGGAGTGATGACCTCACGGTGAAGATCTGGGACATCGCGACGGGGAAGGAGCTGCTTGACCTCAAGGGCCATTCCGGTGGCGTCACAAGCGTGGTGTTCAGCCCGGACGGCCAGAGGCTCGCTTCCGGAAGCTCAGACGCAACGGTGAAGATCTGGGAGAGCGTGACGGGAAAGGAGCTGGTATCTCTCAAGGGTCATGCCGGATTGGTTATGAGCGTGGCGTTCAGCCAGGACGGCCAGCGCCTGGCTTCCGCGAACGACGGCGACGGTTCAATCCAACTATGGGAGACGAGCGTCTCCGCGGAGATCCAGCAGCGCCGGGCAGCCACGCAGATAGTGGCCGAACTCTTCGGACGGTTACTCCTGCGCGCCGACGTCCTGGAACGGTTGCGAACACTGCCCGGCACGAGTCTGTCCCGCAGGCAGGAAGCCATCGCTCTTGCCCAGACGTATCCCGAAGATCCGGTGGCACTCAATGAGCTCGCCTGGCCGCTAATAAAGCTGCCGGGCGGCACGATGTCTGACTATCGCAAGGCCCTGCGCTACAGCGAGGAAGCCTGTCAGCTTGAACCCAAGAATGGCCTTTCGCTGAATACGCTGGGAGTGGCCTACTACCGAGTCGGCAATTATGAAAAGGCACTGACGACGCTGCTGCGGTCGGACGAGATTAACAAGGCCCAGTTCCAGGGCTCGATCCCCGGTGACCTCGCCTTCCTCGTCATGACGCAGCAGCAACTCGGCCACGCCAAGGAAGCCCAGGCCGAGCTTCAGCGCCTCCGCGAGCGGATGAAGGATCCGCGTTTGGCGAAAGACGACGAAGCACAGGGCTTCCTGCGCGAAGCGGAAGCGCTGCTGGCAAAGCCGAAAACGCCCCGCGGCAAGTAAGCCGGCGCAGGACCCGAGAGCCGCTCACTCGCCTTGAGAGCCAGTGATTCGCCGCTAGTGGTCGTGCGATCTTAGGAGGTTCACCGAGGTGCCCCTCACCCCCGACCCCTCTCCCGCGAGGGGAGAGGGGAGAGCATTTGGACGCGACGGGCTCTTGCGCGAGTGGCGCCAGCGCTGGAACCTCTTCCCCCCTCTCCCCTCGCGGGAGAGGGGTCGGGGGTGAGGGGGCCCGCCGACGCGTCTCAGAATCAACGCGCCTCGCTGCCGGTGATCGGTTGAACCTTCGCGCCGGCGTTGAGCGGACTGGCGACGCGCGTGCGACACTCGCGCCACCGAGGATCGGCCTGCATTTTCTCGCGCAGCCACTGGGCGCTGGTCTGATTCGCGCAGCAGACTGCCAGAGTCGGCCCCCAAGAAGTTTGTGCTACGCCGCGATATCCCTCGCCACGAATCCACTCGACGAGTTCCGCGGACTGGGGCGTGGAATAGATACCTCCTTGGATCGGCAGGAAATATTCGCCGACCAATTGTCCGAATTCGAAGACAGCCTCACCAAATCGGTCGCAGTCGCCGGCCGTCAGAGCGGGCAACATCTCCCTCGTCGCCAGTCGGCGAAGTCGCTCAGTCATTTCGGGCGACGTGGAGCGCAATCGGTTGAGGGCGGCCGACTCCGCGTCTCCCGAGAGGCCGCTCGCAGCATCGGGCGGATTGATGAGCAGGAAGCGCCAATCGGCCGGCACGTCGACACGGGCTTCCAGGCGTCCGATTTGTTCGTCGCGCTCTTTGCCTGCGTCGACCAAAAACCCGCCTCGCTCGAACCCATGGATTCCGATCGCGGAACGCGTGCCACGCCCGACCCAGCGGGCCAGGATGGACGCATCGACGTCCGCGTCGCCGGAAAGCAGCGAGAGCGCCATCGCCACGGCCATCCCCAACTGCGTGCCGGCCCCCAATCCTTGATGCGACGGGATTGCGGACCAAAGCTCCATTTCGCACAAGAGCGGCGGACGATCTCCTCGAGAGCGCGTTCGGTACAGTCTGATGAATTTGAGCGCGCGAGCCGTCAGCTCTGGCCACGCCGCCACTGGCGGACCGGAAAATGGGTCTGACCCAGCGGTCCGCGCCGCGCTCTTGAGGTTGCAGCGCACCTCGTCCTTTCCGAATTCGATCACCGGGTCGCCGGGTTTCCTGCGGCCGGGATCGAGTTTCTCCGGCTCGTGGCCCGACGCGGCGAGCACAAAGCCGGGCGAATCGATCATCAGGCCGATGCCGCCGTAATTGATTGCCCCGAGTCTCAACGGCTCCTGCCCGGCGTGAGCGAAGAAGCCGAAATGCAGCCGCGCTCCGGTCGAGATCAGGATCGTGGCGGACATCGGAAAGGATCCTCGCGCCGGTCAGTCGTCCTTGCGCGGATTGGGCGCGTCGCGGACATAGCCTTCGAGCAGGGCGAACGCCTCGACCTCAGTCGATCCGCCCGTTTTCGACACAGCCGGCCTGAGCCGATTGAACTCCGCCAGGATTTCTGCTCGCGGAATCAGGTGTAGCCGCGTAGCCAGGATGGCCGCTTCAAGCACTGCGTGTTTGGCCCGATTGAAGCCGAAAAAATCACGCACTCGGCCGCAATGCAGCACCCGAGCGAGCATCTCGGCTCGCTCACGGGAGTCGTCGAATTCGCGGACCTCGAATTCGTACCAGCGGCAGCAGTCTGCCAGAACCGCGCCGGGAACCTTCTCGGCTGGAAACGTTGGAGGCGATTCCGTCAGCAGGCCTACCGCTGAGCGGGCCATAAGCAGCACGTCATCGACCACGTGGAAGACGCCGAACGGAGCCCGTTTGAGATTCGCGTACGTTTGCGACGTTTTGAACGGGCGCAAACGCAGCTTGGAGAGCGACTGATCGACGATCGGACCTATCGGCGCGACGTGGGTTGCCCCGCCGCTGTCGCGAGTTGTGACGATTCCCTCAAGAATCATTCCAGCAGTGTAGAACGCGTGCCAGGCCCCCAAAAGGGAGCGCAATTCGGGTGGCGGATGTTTCGGGCAGCCCGTCGCGGCAGACTCTGCTCCCTCACCAACATTCTGTCTCCGTGCGTCAGGGCATTCAGGCAGCACGGTTGGTGACATCGATCGAGGAATCGTTGCCGCGTTCCGTTTCCCAAGCCGACGGCTCTGCCGTCGGATCCCGGACGACAGCGAAGCTGTCGGCTTGGGAAATGTTTGGCTTCCAACAACCTCCCGCGCTGAGCCGCCAACCGAAGCTGTATGCCGCGCGCTCGACAGATGGGCCGCTGACTCTCGCGTGCAATTAGCGATTCAGGCCGACGTAGAAGCTGAAGACCTGCGTGATGTCGGTCTGCTGGCGGACGACGGGCACGCCGAAGTCAAACGCCAGGGGGACAGGACCGAGCATTGGGAGGGATACGCGGAAACCCGCGCCAACGCTGCAGCGAAAGCCGCCCAGGGTCACACCGTCCTCGACGGTTCCAAAATCGCTGAACGTGACCAGCGAAACCATGCTGTTGGCCAGCAGCGGAACCTGGTATTCGACCGTGCCGACGGCCATGAATTGGCCGCCGATGTAGACGTTCGGATTCATCGGGCTCACGGGGCTGACACCGCGGAAGGCGAAACCGCGGAAGCTCTGAAAACCGCCGGCAAAGAACCGCTCGAAGATCGGCGTGTTGTCGCCGGTCCAGCCCATCATGCCGCCGACGGTCAAAATCTGCCGTCCGCCGCCGTCCGGCCGCTGGTACAGTGTGAAATACTGGCGGGCGTCGGCTTCGACGCGGGGATACGTGAACTCGCCGAAGCCCTGCTCGTAGGTGACCTCGACTTTGTGCCCCTCGCCAGGCAGGAACGGCATATCGCGGGTGTCGTGGATGATCGAGCCACGAACCGTGCTCAGGAAGTTGTCTCCCAGGACTTCCTGCAGGATTTGAGGCGTGGGAAAGGTGGCGTTCGAGATCCGAACGCCTTCGAGCCGCAACGCCCCGGTGACCGCCCATTCGGGGCTGAGCTGGCGACCGAGATTGATGCGTCCGCCGACGCGGTCTTCGGTCCAGTTCAGGTAATAGCGCTGGAAGTAATAGCCGCTGACGCCGAGGTTCCAATTCGTGTGGAAAATGAAAGGATCAGACCAACTGACGGTGTAGCGGCTGACTTCCGTACCCGGCATGGCCTCGATGCGGAAGCGCTGTCCGGCGCCGCGCCACGCCGTCCCGTCCCAAATGTCCTCCAAGCTCGTCGGCGGCCGGAACAAATCGAAATTCTGCTCTTCGAACACAATCGAGCCGACGAGCCCCGAGCTGCTGTTGACGCCGACGCCGAACATCAGGCGGCCCGTGCGGGCCTCCTTCAAGGTGTAGTCGAGGTCGAGCTGGCCGGGCGGATTGTTGGGAATCACGGTGCTGTACGGGTCGCCTTGCGGGGTCGGTGCGAAGAGCGGGTTAGCCGGCGAGCCGAACGGATCGGAACCCGTCTGCCCGCGGATGACGACGGAGTCGGGCGACCACACGTCCTCCGGCGGAGGACAAAGGTACGGGTCGTTGTCGAAAAAATGATCCTCGTCGTCGCCACCGCCGCTTCCAGTCTGCGCGGGAGGCGGAACGCGCGGCACCAGCGGCAGGTTTCCGCCGACGATGTTTTCTCCAATCGGTCCCGACGAGCTGACCCAGGAATCGTCGTTGTCGTCGCCACTTTGGCCACGCAAGCTCGCAGTCAGCCGATCGGAGTCACCGGTGACACGGGTCACCTGAATGCGGACGCCCTCGCCGGTGCCGTCCGATGCGACGTCGAAGACTTTGGCGCCGGTCAGCTTGCCTTTGCTCTTGGCGATCTTGGCGGGGTCCGCGAGATCTCCTGGCGCTAAAGCGATGTAGTCATAGGCGACCGTCCTGCGGGTCCGCGGATGGTCGCCCTCGATATGCGCCTGGATCTTGCGGATGACGTACGGCCGGTCCTCATCGATCTGCACGAGCAAATCGACGTTGCCCGGCTCGGGCAGATAGCGGGGCTCGATCCCCACCCTGCAGTAGAAGTATCCGAGTTCGCCGTACTTTTTCTTGATTTTCAGGACGTCTTTGTTGAGGTGCCAGCCGTTGTAGAACTCGCCCTCGTGACTCTTGATGTCTTTGAGCAGCTCGGCGGTGGGAAATCGCTTATTCCCCATGATGTTGATGTTGCGGATGCGGTAATGCAGGCCTTCCTTTACATGAAACCGCAGCGTAATCCATTTGCGGTTGTCGGAGTACAAGACCTCGGGGGAGACCTTCGCGTCGAAGTAGCCGCCGTTCTGGTAGTACTGGCGAACCTTTGCGCAGTCTTCGGGCAACTTCGCCGCGTCGAACTTCCCGCCGACAAAGCCGCCGTAGGCAGGCGTCGAGACGAGCTGCAGCGTCAAGAGTTCGCTGGAAAAAGCGTGGTTTCCCTCGAACTCACGCCAGATGATTCGGTTCTTGACTCCCTCGTGGATGCGGAACACCACGTCGCGATCGTCGCGGTTGCCTCCTTTTTCGAGATCAACCGTCGCTTCGGAGTAGCCCTCTTGTTCGCGGTAAAGAGCCTCGATTTTTTTGGCTGCCTCGCGGTTCGCGCTGGCGTCGAACGGACTGCCGACCTTGAGTCCCGTCGCTTCCTCGAGCTTCTTGGTTTTTACGTCCTGGTTGCCGAGGTATTGCACGCTGCGGACGATGGGCCGCTCGAACACCAGGAAGACGAGGATCTGCCCCTGACCGTTTGGCGGTCGGCGAAACTTGGTTTCGACCGTGTAGAACCAACCCGTCTTCCAGAGCGCTCGCACGTCCTCTTGAATCGCCTTGACCGAGGCTTTGCGTCCGGCATTGACCTTGATCTTCTGCATGATGGCCGGCGTGGGGATCGTCGAATTCCCTTCGACAACCACCTGAAAGATGAATTCGCCTTCCTGTTCGGCCTGCCGCTTGGCGATCAGCTCGCCGATCCGCCGGTCCTCGTCGGCCGGGTTTGCGGGCAATCCCGACTTCTTGGCGTTGTTTCCGGGGGATGCTTGCTGGCCGTTCTGCAGGAAGCTGCGATTGCTCATCGGATCGGGCGGAGGCTGCGAGTCGTCCCCGGCAACAGCCTGGGTGGAAATCAAGAGCAAAGCAGCGAGCGCAAGTGCGGCCAGACACAGGCCGCGGAAGAATCCGCGGGCGGCCGAAGGACCGCAGGTGCCGGCTCGGACACCGCTCATGCCAGATCGACTTTCGAGCTGAAGGATCACAAGAGGTTGGGAAGTGCAGTTCTTGAGATGAACCAGTGTCACCGTGCGGTGTAACTTCCGGTGAAGAGTTGAGACGACTCTTCGGACCCGGCTGAAAAAGGGGACGTCCCGTACGGATCCAATGTCGGCGCTTACGCCGACTCCACCGGCCGCATGGAGGCGAGGGAGAAATATCGCATTCCCCGATTCCGGGCAAGATGACTCTCGGAAGATGGGCTGAGCGTAGAAAGATGGGCGATTTAGAGGCTCGCCGAGGGGGCGCCGTGACCGGTGGCTCTCAGCACCGATTCGCTTAGCCTGGTTTGGAGCTACTGGAGCTACCGAGCGCTTGGCCCACCTCGTAGATCGCGACGGTATTCAGGAGTTGGTCGTTGGCCTCGAAGAGTTTCGCGAGACAGGCTTTGTGAATCTTCATCTTGGTGCCGCCGACGCCGATGGCGCCGTAACAGATCGCACCGTCGCGTTCGGCTGCCTTGTCCGTCACTTCGATGCCTTCCAAGCCGGCCGGCGGGACGGCATTGAGATCGATCGCCACTTTGAGCGTGCGGATTGCCTGGCGTTGCGCCGCGGAGAGCAACTTCGCATGAGCGGCCCCGGCGGCAATCAAGACCTCAACTCCGGCACAGGCCTTTTCCACGTCCTGGGCATTGCCCGTCGAGACGCCGGTGATGTCGGCTCCAGGCACCGCTGATGCCACCGCTGTAGCGGCCGACTCCGCGCGTTCCAACGATCGCGAGCCGACGCGCACGCGTGCCCCTTCGCGAGCCAAGAGCTGCGCCACGCGACTGCCGACGGGGCCCGTGCCTCCCAAGACCAGGGCCGCCCGGTCCTTCAGATTGACGTGCTTTCGCGCTGCCAGGACCGCCGCTGCCGCCGTGGTGTTCGAGCCATTGGAATCGATCATCACCGAAACGCGCAGCGGTCCAAAGAAAGTGTTCTTCACCTTGTCGAATAACTGCTCGCCCGCCTCGACGTCGCTCCCTCCAATGTAGATGGCCGTGTTCTTCAAATCGGCAGGGCCGCGGGTGAAGATCGCGCCGTGCACGAGCGGCTCGACCATTTCGGACGCGACGTCCCCGTAGCTGAACAGCTCATCGATGCCCGCGTCGACCGCCACCACGCGGTCAAAGACGCTCGGCACCGGGTCCGTGTCGAATTGAATCAGGATACGGCGCATTGGCGGGGGATGCAAAAAATGGGAGGGCGAGGCTCCCGCCGAGCCGTCTTCGCGGAAGACGAGGAAACGCGGCTCAGCAGGAGCTTCGCCCTCCCGGCTCGCCGATCAGACGCCCGCGAACGGGTGCTTGGCGGTCGCCTTTTTCGAGAGGATCTCCGCGGGGGTGGGCTCGTTCTTCATTGCGCGGGCGATCGACAGCTTGGTCGCCTCGTAGTTGTATTCAAAGATCTTTTTGTCTTCCTTGGCCTCCCAATGGATGAACACTCCGCAGACGATCACCAGGTTGTCGCACTGATCCTTGGGAATCACCCCCGCCTCGACGCTGTCGGCAACAGCCTTGGCCACCGCGTACTGGGCCGGGCCGAACATCTGCACGGCCTGCTTGGCGCCCTTGATCGTGACCTTGGTAATCAGAACGGTTGCCGGCTTGACGAGCAGGTTCGGGGTCAGAACGGCCAAGAGATTGCTGTGTCCGGCGCTTTGATTGGCGAGCGCATTGGCAAAGGCGACCCCGACCGGTCCCGTCTTGTCGCCGATCAAGAGATCGATATGAGCGACCTCATTGCCTTCGCCACAGAGCGCTTCTCCGATGTACATCGACATGCTGCCGTTCTCCTCAAATGGGTTTCTGCAGACTGGGTGGGCCTTTGTCCGCGGTCCCGCGTTCGGTGTTCGGCGGGATCGCAGGGGAAGCCCGACCGAGAATCCGCAACCGCCTTCGTCCGGCTGGCAACGCATTGATAACGCGCCGAGGGGCAGAATTCCAGTTCGCTGTGCGCCCGCATGGCCAATGCG
>DASZIA010000018.1:0-2845 GCA_035949535.1 Planctomycetaceae bacterium
CTCGATAAGCTTGCCGCAGAAGTGGTTGCCGGAGTAGCTACCGCCGCCAAAGATGCGGGCGTGACCATGTTCCACAACCGGGTCGGCTCGATGTTTACATGGTTCTTCGCGCCGGGCCCAGTCACCGATTGGACTTCTGCAGCCAAGTCCGACACCGAAGCCTTCGGACGTTTCTTCCGAGCGATGCTCGAAAACGGCATCTACCTGCCGCCGTCGCAGTATGAAGCGGCGTTTCTCAGTGCGGCCCACACCGAACACGACGTGCAGCAAACCGTGGCGGCGGCGAAGCAGGCGTTCGCGGGGGCGGCGGCGTAGGAAGAGCGGGCCGCCATCACCACAAGGCAGCCACAGGTTCTTCCTTGAATACCGGCGGCGGGCCGCCCTTGTTGGAGAGCCGAATCGTGCCCAGGAAAGGCTTGACTTGGGGATCGTAGGTCACGCTGATACTTCCGCCCTTCCCTGGCGAACCATCCAAGCCGCTTCGTCCATCGGAGCCGTTGCTGCCGCTCGATCCGCTAGGCGTTCCCATACCTCCGGAGCCTCCCTGGCCTCCACGGCCGCCTCTTCCGCCGGAACCTCCGGCGCCTCCATCCGCCCTCACGGTCAGCGAACCTCCCCGCGGATCGACCAAGTACAGTTTCTGCTTGCCGGCGGCGGAGACGCTGACTTGGAGGAGAGGATTGCTGCCTGATCGAAACGCTACTCGGACCTCGACGGGCGGCGCGTTCCCTCCATTCCCTCCATCTCCGCCGTTAGAGCCATCGGTGCCGTTTCCGCCGTTTCCGCCCGCCGAGGGATGATTCGGATCGTTAGAGCCCATGCTCCCGCTCGAGCCGGCCATTCCATCGCCGCCGCTCATGCCACTGGAGCCGCTGCTGCCAGAGAAATTCGAGGTGAAGGCGTAGTTGTACCGCACGGGAATGTCGAGCTCGGCGCGGAGGTCTGGATGGCTCGGCACTGTGATGGTGACGTGCCCCAACTTTCCTTCGCTTTTCCGGGGATCATGGGGAAGCGACACAATGCCTTTCTGATTGGCAGTCACAACACTCGGCGTGACAGTGAGCTCCTTCCACAGAACTTTGCCATGGCCTGCACCTTCCGTCTGTAATACTTTGCCGTCCGGCTCGGTTAGCACCACCACTAGAGGAGACTTCTCTCCCGGCGCGATCCCCGAGCCGTTCGGCAGCCTGGCCGCGATGGACGTGACGGCGGTCTTGTCGAGATAAACCTTCATTCCCAGCCGGACTTTTATCGGTGTGCACCCGCTCAGCGCAAGCTGGCAGGCTATCCACAGGCACGCCGCCCAGCTTGTGCGCATCGGATGTGGGACGCGGATTTTGGGAAACCTTTCATAACAGTGCCGGTTTCGGGTTACCACAGGATCGGGAGCGACGATTCCGACTATTTCTAAGATAGGTGAAGAGGCCGGTGGCTTGAGCCTGCTCATGACGGGACTCCGCTAAGCGCTCTGGAACGTCGAGACGCCGTCCTAATTAAACACAAAGGCAATCGAAATATTGTGTGATAACCGTCATCGTAGGTAAAGTTATGTGAAGCGATTTCGGTGAATTGTCCGTACAAGTCAAGCGGCTGACAGCGGATGGCTGATGGCTCGCATCTCTTCCACGGGCACGAACCCATACCCCTCATTCTTGTAACGCCCGATCAGATTGTCGGTGGCAATCACCGTCTGCGCGCGATCCGCACCCATGGCTCGATGTCCGCCGTCGTGCAACAGGATAATGTCGCCGCCGCGCATTTGGCGCGCGACTCCGTTTTCGATCATGGCGGCGGGCGGAGCATTCCAGTCGTAGCCGGTCACGTTCCACATCACCGTCTGTAGTCTGAGTTCACGCGCGATCCTGAGCGTTGCCGGTCGTCTTCCCCCAAACGGTGGACGAAACAGATTGGAATGCTCGCCGACTGCGTCCTCTAACGCCTGATGGCAGTCGACAAGCTGCGTCCGCGTCCGCGCTTCGGATTCAAAGATGAGCAACGGATGCGTGAACGTATGATTGCCGATGACATGTCCCGCCTGCGCCACCGCGCGCGCAATATCGGGACGGTCTTGCACGTAGCGGCCGATCATGAAGAACGTCGCCCGCGCACTGTGCTTCGCCAGCACATCGAGCAACCTCAGCGTATGCGGATCGTTCGGCCCGTCGTCGTAGGTCAGGGCGATTTGCTTGCTCCCCGGAATCCCTCCAGCAAATGTCTGCCCGTACCACTGGCCTGAGGCTGCCATCGACTGATATCCCGCAGCAGACGCAGCGGCAGCGGCGGTCAGGCCGATGAGAACGGGGAACATGAAGGAGATTCTAGCTGGTGGAGCGACGGGCGTCTCGCTCGTCCGGCAGCGAGGGGCAGCGAGGTGGCCGGGCGGCGACGCTCGGCTCTCTCCACTGGCAACGGATGTTAACCTTTCCCGCAATTGCGCCGGGAGGCGAAGCGATATATTCTGCTTTCCAGTTCCTGACGACAGTCGCCAGTCGCTAATCACAGATCTATGGCCAAGCTTTTCGAGCTTCCCCGTTACATTGCGGTCGAAGGTCCCATACGAGTTGGGAAGAGCACACTGGCGCGGGTTCTCGGAGAGCGCCTGGCGGCCAAGCGCGTCGTCGAGCCGGAAGACAATCCATTTCTGAAGGCATTCTACGAAGGCGAGCCTGGCGCTGCCTTCCAGACCCAGTTGGCATTCCTGATCCGCCGCTTTGAGCAACTGCGGGCGCTCGATCTGGGTCCGCGGTCAAATAAGACAGTCGTTTCCGATTACATTTTTGAAAAAGATAAGCTCTTCGCCTGCCTCAACCTCAACGATCAGGAACTCGATACCTACAATCGCTAC
>DASZIA010000019.1:0-12669 GCA_035949535.1 Planctomycetaceae bacterium
GAATGGCGGTGAGACAGACCACGATGATCAGCGCGAGCATGACCGCGTACTCGACGGCGGTCGGGCCGTCTTCGGAAACCAGAAACCGTTTGATGCTGTTGACGAACATTTTTGAGTCCTCTGTGCTGTGACGTTTTGCAATCGAACATCACAACACTACTTCAGTGTGCGGGCGGTACAGGCCGCCAGAAGCTGGAAAAGTCCGCATTTTCCCGTTGATTTTTGGCAACAACCGTACTGCATCTTCCCCAGCACGTTGTGCATGCGGCGATTCGATTTCGCGGATCAGGACTCGACAAAACGTCCGCGCTGGCGCGACGCATCACGGGACAAATTCGCGTAGCGCGGGGAGCGTGCGTGGTCGGCCCGGCTTAAAACCCGAAGGGTAGCGAAATCCGCCAGCCAGTCAGCCAACTTGCGGTCCTGCAAGGACCTTCGCACGATTGTGACCTGCCGCGTGGAAAACCCGCAGGAACAGCGGTTTGGCAACGGTTTTGATGGCGCGGACAGGGCCAAGTGCCAGGCACGAACGATTGTCGCCTTGTCATCATCGGAACCCGTGCCCGCGAAGCGTCGGGAGCCCGGCCGGCGGAGATGACATTCCTGAGATTGTAAGCCGCACAAGGCCGTCCGCGAACTAAAATTGAATATCCACGTCCAGAAACTCCACTTCATCTCTTCTGATTGCGTGAAAAGTTCACAGAGCGCATTTGCGTAACCGCCTCGCGGTTCCGCGAGTTAGATTCGCTGGAGAACTTCTAGCCACTTCGCGACTCGGGCGTCACTGGCGCCCACGTCATGATCACTCGATCGAATAATTTGGCTCCCCGAGATCGGCCGCTCGTCGCGCGTGACGAGTGCGCTCTCACCACGCCCGACTCGACTCAGGAGAGGGTGCACCTATGGATCGTTTCATTGGTCGTTTCAGTCACTGTTGCGATTACGGTCACTACTGCGATTACTGCCTCGCCCGTTGGGAGGCAGCCACGATGTTCGATTACAGCATCTTGCTTGTGATGATCATCGCGGGCGGATGGCTGGTGTCACGCCTGCAATCGCAGTCCGTCCATTGAATCACGATCGGACAGGCGAGCGTCGGCGGAGGCTTGTGGTCCAATTGCCGTGCCGCCGGCGAATGGCGACGCGCAAATTCGGAGTCTCGCGATGGACATTAGAGTCCTTGACTACCGGAGCCTCGAAACCCGCTGGGAAGCCAACGAGCGAGAGTTGTTGCGACTCGTCGTGATGTCTCCCCTCGAGCGTGAATTCCACGCCAAGCGGGAGGACGAACTGCTCGACGAACAGGACGCGATCGAGTGCCGTCTCGGTTTCGATGCGACCCATCGACCGAGTCTCACTCCGGCGGTGCCGCATGATTTCCTGGAGGTCGGACAGTGAACAATCCGAACCTTGTCACCTGTCCGACGTGCGGCTGAGCCGTGAGCTGAGACGCGTACGCATGCCGGAACTGCGGCAACAGGCTCAAGACACTCCGCTTAAACTCGGTCGCAATTTGGGTCGATCTGTGTCTTTGGAATCGCGGTACTCGACGCGATTGTGTTCGTGATCTTCGACTCGATGTGCCGCTAGAGACCAAGTGCCACCCTCGGCTGACATGATGGGCGAACCACCGGAACAGTTCGTCGTGAAGGCAACGGGCACTACCGGAACGTACTGGTTAAGCGAGCTGAGCGACAAAGGCCTCCGCTCACTTGTCCCACGCGAGCGTGCCGCAGTGTTCCAGACCATCACCGATGCAGGCGTGGCAATTGAAAAGATGCCGCAGGCCTTCAGGATCGCCGGGATCTCTTTCGCAGTCGAAACAATTCCCGCTAACCTTCACGCGCAAAAAACCACGCCACCATTCGCGGAATAGCGACGTGCGATGCCCCCACACCGATTGGCTCGTTCTGATGCCATCACGAACTTTCATCCCAATCGCGACAGCCGGGTTTCAAACACAGACCCGTGTTTTGCATTGACCTCCGCGGCCCGTCGTGCTGCCATGCAGCGCAAGACCAAAGGTCGAGCTGATGCGACGAACCAGTGCATCAGCGGTGAGGATGCGCGTGAGTCTCGAACACCGCACCGGCCCATGGAACTAGCGCCAATCGCCGCACTCGATCCAATCGACGTGCGTGACCCCCTCGAGCTTCAAGACACCCCTTGATGACCCGTCCGGAGCAATGATCTCGATTCGATCCTTGCAATAACCCGGGGCTCGGAATCTTTCCTTCTTGACGTTGTCGATCCCAGGAACCTCGATCTGCCAGTCGAACCTCACAACGGCGAGCCATTCGCCGTCGGGCGACCAAAACGCTCCGGCGGGTGCACCGGCCCCCTCTTTGTCGCTCGTGAGAAGTTGTTTGCGGTTCCCGCCGTCGAGATCGACGAGCCAAAGACTGTCGGTTCCGTGACCCTGGTGATTGTAAACGATCTGGTTCGTTCCTGGTCGGAAGCGCGGATAGCAGTTCAGGCCGTTCCCAGCGGTGACCCGTCGCTCATGGGTCCCGTCGGCGTGCATGACGTATAACTGGTAGCCTCTGCCAAAGGGAGGATGGCGATCAGAGACCGTGACAACCCACTGTCCGTCCTGCGACCAATCATCCATTTCATCCGTTTCTGGGATCGGCAGCTTCTTCGTTCGCTTGTCGAGTAAATCCACGATCCAGGTTGCATGCACGCGAGGGCGGCCGCGGCGGCCACCTTCAGGCATGGGGCTCTGCGTGTATACGAGACGCTTACCCTCGGGAGACCAGATCGGAAGGGACGCGTCGTCTACCAGCTTCATCGAGCCCTGCCCTCGGGAGTCTGCCACATAAATCGCAGTCGCGGCGGGTCGGTCGCGACGCTGGCTGGGCAAGACCGCGAATTTGCAGAAGGCCAATCGGTCCGCCTGCGGCGAAATCCGCATCGAAAAGCCGTCCAAGCCAAGTCGCTCCCAGGCGCCCGTGTTGGGGTCGACGCTGATGATGCCCACCAGCTTCTCGGTCGCGCCAGTCTTGGTTTTCACTCCCAGGCCGGCCCTCACATAGATTTTTCCGGGCAGGTGCGCCGCGGGCACGGTGCCGGAAGTCGAACTCGAACTACTCGTCCCGAAGGAGGTGCTGCTGGTGGAGCTGCTGCCTTCGGTCGAAAACTGCGGAAGTTGCGTCGCAGCGAGAGCCGACGCGTCGCTCTGGCGCGCCGACGTGTCGGCGGTTGGACGGGGTCGAGCGGGCTCCTGAGCAACAAGCCGCCAGGGAATCAGGCCTGCGACCGCGATCAGGGAAACGGTCGCAGCGGCAATCGCCGATTGACGGGTTGACTGAGGCTTCACGCGTGCCATGGCAAGGATCCTTCGTTTGAGATTGCGATACGCTGCGGACATGCCGGCAGCAACCAGCGCGGAGCGCGGCTCGTCCGGCCAGCGCGTGGACATCTTCAACAGCAAGCGGCCGTATTGCGCGCGGCGAGCACTGTGGTATTGGATCACCAGCTCATCGCAAGCCGTTTCGGACGATTCACACCAGCGACGGATCAAGACCCAGACCAGCGGATGAAAAAAGAAGAGCCAGCCTGTTACGGTGGGGAGCCAGTTCCAGGCCAAGTCGTGACGTTTGAGATGGGCCAGCTCATGAGCCAGCATGATCCGGCGCTCTTCCTCATTGAACGACTCTTCGGCGCAATCGGGAAGGATGATGACTGGCCGACAGATGCCCGCCAACTGCACGCCGCCGGGTCGCTGAGAGAGACGCAGTTGCGGTATTCGGCGGATTCCAAGCCGATCGGCCGTTTGTCGAAGCTCGCGCAGCAAGTTGGCAGTTGGGGCCGATTGAGACTCATGCCGGAGCTGGTGAATCGTACGCCACTGTCGGGCAGTGCGGATCATGCCGCACAAAACGCCCGCCAGCCACATCACAAGGAGCAGCGTGCCCGCAGAGAGGCCGAGCTGCGTGGAGTCGAACCGACGCTTGATGCTCGGGCTCACCTCCGTCGGCGACTCTTCAACGACGGCGTGGGACACCCGTGCGGGCGGTGGCTCGGCTTGAACCGACAGGATTTCAGTCGGTTTGACGACCAAAAGGGGAAGGTCCACCGGCTGCGCGCAGAAGAGAGCCACGAGCAGCTTCAGACAGGCCAAACGCCAGATCCAACAGATCACCCGGGCGGACAAAAATCGACACCCGCGAGAAACGGCCCAGCCGACGGCTATCGCGACGCCCCCTTGCAGCGAAGCCCGCCAAATACTTTCGCCCCAAAATCCAGCCCAGGGTTCGATCGTGCCGAAGAATTCGCTCATGGCTCATTCCTTGGTTTCACGGGATTCGATGCGTTTAACTAGGATTTCGAGCTTACGAATCTCGTCGGCGCTGAGTTGCGCGGATCGAGAGAGATACGCCACAAAGGGGGAGACCGACCCAGCTAAAACGTCGTCCACGAAGTTTCCGACGAGCTGCTGCAACAGGTCGGCTTTGGACAGGGTAGCGGTATAACGATGCGCGCCCACGGATTTCCGACGTTTCAGGTATCCCTTGGCGCGCAAATGCTCCATCACCGTCAGCAGCGTGGTCCGCGCCTGTCCGGAGGTCTCGGCAAAATGCGCGGCGACTTCCCGCACGGTGATCGGGTGGCGGTCCGCAATGTACAGCAACACGCTGAGCTCCAAATGACCCAGCGGCTCTTTCGACGGTGACATCGGCCAACTCCATGACTACGCAGATAGTCAGTTTATATTCGACTATGTGAGTAGTCAAGTCGTTATTTGGTGACTGTGGCGGTGCGACCAGGCTCTTTGTCATCAACTCATTCATTTCTCGACACTACCGTCAAACGACCGATAAGTGCCGCCGTGACAGGCCCCGGAAACTCATCCGTATTGCGGCACGAGATTCTGGGCATCGGATTGCCATACGTATTGGCAGAATCCGGCCTCAGGCTGCGAGAGTGGATCAAACGCCCGGAAAACGACGGTAGAATTCGAACGATTTTCGCGCCCCTAGAAGCTGCGCGGGCGTGGAGGATTCATTTAGCCAGTTCCGAGGTGCGGGCGCTTGTCTACGACTCTGGGCCATTCAGGCGGGTTGCAGCCGTGTGTCGAAAGAGTGCGCGCGGTGATATGCTTTATGCGTCCATGTCTCGTGCCAGAACCGATTTGCCTCGATCGAGGTGCAATCGCAAGTGTCAGTCCCTGCAGGCACAAAGTTTGGCGCGTTCGAGATCTCATCGCTGATTGGCGTCGGCGGGATGGGAGAAGTCTATCTTGCTGAAGACAACCGGCTCGGGCGACGCGTCGCGCTGAAACTCCTTGCCTCAAAGTTGACGCACGACGACTCGCGCGTGCGGCGGTTTGAGCAGGAAGCACGCCTGGCCTCGGCGCTCAATCACCCCAATATCGTCACCATTCACGAGGTCGGTCAATGTGAGCATGGTCGCTACATCGTCATGGAATTCGTCGAAGGGTCGACGTTGCGCTCGCGGCTACGTGACCGCATGCCTCTACGGGACGTCAGTCATTACGGCGGGCAAATCGCGCGTGCCTTAACGGTGGCCCACGCCGCCGGAATCGTGCATCGCGACATCAAGCCGGAAAACGTGATGGTTCGGGGCGACGGTTACGTCAAGGTGGTGGACTTCGGCTTGGTGCGCCTGTTGCGGGAAGTGCGGGCCTCCGGGTCGGGGGAAGGAATCGCGACAATCATCGGGTCGCCGACGGCACCCGACTTCGATATCGCGCCCGAAGAAACCGGCGTCGGCACCCTAGTGGGGACGGTCCACTACATGTCCCCCGAGCAAGCGCGCGGCGAGCCGGCGACCTGCGCGTCGGACCTTTTCTCGCTGGGCGTGCTGCTGTACGAGATGATCACCGGCCGGCGTCCGTTTGAAGCCGATTCGGCTCTGGAGGTCATGCAGGCAATCGTCTCCCAAGCTGCGTTGAGCCCATCCCAGTGGGTGCCAGACCTACCCGCTGAGCTGGGGTTCTTGATCCTTCAAATGCTGGAAAAGGACCCGCGATTGCGTCCCACTGCCGCGGACGTCGTCGGCCGCCTCGAGCAGCTCGCGCGAGAGACCGACACAGTAGGAGTGGTGCCGCGGGCGCGACGCTTGAATCGCCACGTTGTCGGTCGGAGCGGCGAACTGCGTAGCTTGTGGAGTGCCTGGGAGTCCGTTTCGGCCGGCCGCGGCCTTCTCGTCTGCGTCACCGGCGAGCCGGGGATTGGAAAGTCCACGTTGGTCGATGACTTTCTGGAAGCTCTGCGCACGGCGAAACGTTCCTGCTACGTGGGTCGCGGCCGTTGTTCGGAGCGCTTAGCCGGCTCAGAAGCCTATCTGCCGATCCTGGAAGTTCTGGAGAGTATGATTCGCGGTGATGTGACAGGGACGGTCGCGCGCGCGATGAAATTGTTGGCGCCCACCTGGTACGTGCAGATCGCGCCGTTGGCCGGCGATTCCGACGCTTCTCGGCTGGCCGAAAATGTGCGCGTTGCCTCGCAAGAGCGCTTGAAACGCGAGTTCGGCGCGTTCCTGGCCGAGATCAGCCGGACGCAGCCGGTCCTCGTCAACATTGACGACCTGCACTGGGCCGATATCGCGACGGTCGATCTCTTGGCCTATTTGGCGACGAAGTTCGATTCCACCCGGATCTTGATTTTGGCAACGTTGCGGCCAAGCGACCTCTTGCTGCAAAAGCATGCGTTTGCCGAGGTCAAACTCGAACTGCAGGGACGTGGCGCGTGCCAGGAGATTTCACTTGGGTTTTTGAACCGCGACGAGATCGCCGAGTATCTCGCCTTAGAGTACCCGGAGCATTGCTTCCCGGCGAAACTGACGGACGTCATCCATGCCAGGACTGACGGCAGTCCCTTGTTCATGGTCGATCTCGTGCAATATCTCCGCGATCGCGAAGTCATCGTTCAAGCCGACGGCAAATGGAACGTGGCACAGTCCATTACGGACATCCAGGACAAGCTGCCCGAATCGGTTCGCAGCATGGCGGAGCGGAAGATCGCGCAGGTGAACGATCAGCAGCGGCGGTTGCTGTTGGCCGCGAGCGTTCAGGGGCACGAGTTTGACGCCGCAGTCATCGCTGAGATGCTGGAGCTGGACCCCACCGATGTCGAAGAGTGCCTGGAGCCCTTGGACCGAATCCATGCGCTGGTCGCCCCCGTTCGCGAACATGAGCTGCCGGACGGGACGCTGACTGTGCGTTACGGTTTCGTGCACTCGTTGTATCAGAACACCCTCTATGGATCGCTAAAACCCGCCCGCCGCACTCAACTCTGTCGCGCCGCAGCCGGGGCACTCTTGAAGTTCTACGCCGGTCACGAGAATGACATTGCTTCCCAACTTGCGCTCCTCTTCGAGACGGCTCGTGACTACGAGAAAGCGTCGGACTTCTACCTCAAGGCGGCCCGAAACGCGGCTGCGCTCTACGCCAACGAAGAGGCGGTCGAACTGTCGCGCCGGTCGCTTGCCAACGCCCAGAAGCTGGCTGTGGACGTTTCTCGCCCGCGAGTCGTGGCCGCCGCCTCCAACCGGGCGCAGTACCTGATGACGCTCTCGCGGTTCGAGGAGGCCGGGGAGGACTACGAGTTGGCAGAAAAGACGGCCCACGAGGCCGCAGACCCGCACGCGCAAATCGGCGCGTTGTGCGGTGCTGCGATGGTCGCCTTCAATCTCAAGCGGCTTGGCAAGATGCGCAAGAAGGCCAACCAAGCGCTGGAACTGGCCCGCAAGACGAACACGCCAGTTGGCATCGCATCGGCCGAGGCGATCTCCGCCACCGAACGCACATGTTCGGGCGCGTTAGATGAGGCTGAAATACTCTTCGATCGGGCGATTCCTGTATTGAAGCAATCGGCGGTCCCATTACACGCCTTGGAAGCAGTGACCTATCGAGGGATGTTGTATACGTGGAAGCTTCAGTACGACGATGCCCAGGTCCTCTATGAATGGGCCATTGCTCGTGCCAAAGAGCAGGGTGCCTGTTTTCACATCGTCGCCAACCTGTTCGTCAACGGAATGGCATTGGGTAACCAGGGTCGCATCTCCGAAGCACTCGACATCTGCCGAGAGGCGATGCGGCTCGCCGAACTTAATGGAGATCGATACTGGCTTCCTCGTCTGCCGAATACCGTTGGTTGGCTGCACCGTGAGCTGCAGGATTGGGAGACGGCACTGCGGCTGGACGGCGAAAACGTGGGCCTGGCCAAGGAGATGCAAATGCCCGAAGGGGAAGCCAATTCCCACGTCAACTTGGCGCACGATTTTCTGTCGCTCGGCGAATTCGAGCGCGCTTGGGACCACCTGCAGCAGGCAGACCGCATCTACCAGCAGGATGTGTGGTATCGTTGGCGCTACAACCTTCGTCTGCAGAGCGAGATGGCCCGTCACGCAATTCTGTGCGGCGACTTACCGCGTGGCACATCGCACGCCGAGAATTGCCTGAGCAACGCCGTTCGAACCCAGGCACCCAAATATGTGGCTTGGTCTCACAAGTTGCTTGGCGACATCGCCACGATGGAAGACCGTGTCGAAGATGCGGAGCGCGAGTTCGAGATAGCACTGGCAACCGTGTCGCAGTACCGCTGCCCCACGATCGAATGGAAGATTCTCGCTGCGGCCGCCGATCTGTCCGGGCGACGGAAGGATTCCGCCCGCCGAGACGAGCTGATGGGGCGCGCCCGCAACGTTATAAAATCGTTGGCCGATTCCGTTCACGAAGATCGTCTCCGTAGGTTGTTCGTTGGTTCGGAAGTGATCCGCTTACTGAACAATTGAGAGCTTGCCTCCGCGAATTCGCGCTTTTGATGCGCGGTTAGAAACGGCGGGCGCCCGCACGCCGTGTCATCAACTCAACCGTTTTCTCGGAGACGCCGAAAATCGACCCGTTTTCGGGCCACCTGACCGGTCCCGTCGTTTGAACCGGCATCTATTTTCTACCTCGTGGGGCCGGTACGATTGATCTAGGCCACACGCCTACGCCAGGCGCCATTCGGAGCCTTACTCATGATTCCGAAGCGACAACAATTCGACCTGAGGAGTTGGCAAACTTGTCTGCTGTTCCTCCTTTTGTTCGCCGCCGCGTGTGCTAAAGCCGACAGCCGGGCGGACCAACAACCCTCCTCCTCGAGACCACCGAACCGTTTGGCAGGTCCGCGCGTCGCTGCTGGGGTCGTGTCGATGGCGACCGGGGACGGCGCCCGCAGCACACTGCCCACCGAAGGGTCCCCTCCGAAAAAGACGGCGCCGAAGCCAAGCGCCGACGCCCCGAGGCCCGCGCCTGTCAACAGGGCAACACGGCCTTATGAGGAACCGATCAGCCCACAGCCGAGCAACTCGCGCGAGCGATCGGCCTCGCCGACTTCGTCCTCAAGTGCGAGCCCGATCTGGGAGGAACCGGCGACGTCCCGCTCGCCGCTGCCAGCTCGGCGACCGGTCGTTCCCGCGAGTGGGACCACATCGCGCGTCGAGGCATCGCCGCAACTCAGCGGAGACCGGGAGACCGACATCCGTTTTGCACGATTTCTGGTCAAAGCCGGTCTTTCACCAATGGCCGTCGAATCGCTGCGAGAGATCATCAAGGAAGCCCCAAGGACGCAGGCCGCGCGAGACGCTCAAAAGGTTCTCGATTCGATCGCGAGGACCAATTAGCGTGCCCGCCGGTTTTGTGATGGGTTAATGCCATTCGACGAACCTGTGACACCCGTCGAGTGGCGCTCTCGAACGGCGCCGTCTCAGAATCTCAGACGGTTTTTGCCCGCGCCGAAAAACCACTCGTTCTCGGAACTCTCCGTCGGGCCTGAAAGATGTCTCTCGGCGGTTTCTGAAACTGTGAGATGGAAGGCGGAGCTTTTTGCCGGTGCCCCCAATCTGAACGGGAACTGGTTGGCTGGCGCGTCCGATTGACGTACTCTGGGCGTCGACCGGTGCACAGCATCGAGCGAATGCTTAATTTGGAAACGTTGGTTCCTGTCACTGATTTTGGCCGCTTCGATCGATTGTCCCGCTGAGCCGAGTCTCATGCGAGCGTTGAGCGCCTCATTCATCGTCGCAGTCCTGGTGATCCCGACCGCGTCCTCTGCCCTGGCTGACGCGGGCAATTTGAAGGTGGCCGCCGGCCCCTTTCTGGTTAACGCCGACATCGACCAGGAGTGGGGCGGGCACACGTTCGCTTACCTGCTCGAGGGAGAGCGGTGCCTGTTCTTCTCGGCGATAGCGTACACACCGGGCGGAAAGAGCTGGACGGCCCTGGTAGGTCAGTATCCCAAGCCCGGCTCAAACGACGTCGGCCGCATGACGCCAATCCCGTTCACGGAAAGTAGCATTCATAACGTCACGCAGCCCCTGCTGCTGCGGTCGAAAGACGGGTACATCCACATCTTCGTCGGCGTCAGTCATTCAACTGCCAACCCCGGCTATGCCCCGGCTAAGCTGCGCTATTTTCGCAGTGCTGTGCCGGAGGACATTTCTCAGCTCGTGGACCGCACCGCGCTCTTCCCGCAAGACGCGCCTTACAACCGATTTCATTTGCGGATGAATGTCGGCGTCTCGAGAGACGGCTGCCATGCGGCGCTCGTTGTTCTCGCGATCAGTCCCGACGGAAGCGTCCCGTTCAACACGCCCGTTGTTTTCTTTGGGGTCAGGCACGGCGCCGATTTCACGTTCGGAAAGCCGATCGTCTACGCCGAACCGATGAGCTTGTTCTACCCGCAGGTGGCGGTTACAGATGCCGGCACTGTTGTCGTCGGTCAGGTGTGGGACAATCCGAACCGGATTAAGACCCGCCTTTTGCACATCGATCCGCACGGCCAGGTGATTCATCGCGAGGATCTTCCCGGCGAGACGGACGGTAATTATCTCTGCTGCGACCTGCGTTCCGCGTGGGGAGACGATCGGAGTCGGTTGATCCTGTCCTACAACAAGTGGCCCAAGAACGGCGCCAAGTGTCGCCACGAATTCTGGGCGTATCGACCCGAGTCAAAGACTCTTGAGCAGATCCGGTCGATTCCCGTGGCTGCCGACCTGGCAAACTACGGCAAGTGGCTGCCGATCTCAGACAGGCGATCGGTGTTCATCAACAATCCGTCGATGGGAACGCTGCACGTTTGGCACGGAGACCTGCTCGGCGAGGGAAGCGTGACACACAGCCCCCTAACGCCGACGGACCCTCGACTTTTGGGCCTGGCGGGAACAGGCTACTTGTTTATCCCCAATCCGCTGCAAGGCAGCGTCGGGCGGGCCGGCGGTGCTTGGTGTGGGGTCGACTACATCCTGCGCCGTAAGGACGCTCAGGCGCGCGGCCCAGACGTTTTTCTGCTCTTTCAACTCTCATTTCAGTACCACCTGGCGATCGCCAGGCGAGATCCAGCACGCCGATGAGCCCCATGGGGATCTGGGTGGTTGCGGGCGCCAATGGCCCAAACGCCTCCCCCAAGAGCTGTGCGGCCGGAACCAGCAAACAGGTGTTCCTCATGGAATCCGCGCGACGGCTTTCGTCGAGGGCGAAAATGCGAGCGGCGTGCCGCTGTTCGGGATCGCCATGACCGTGCTCAGCCTTGCGCTGGTCGGTCTGTTCCTGTGCGGCGCCGCGGCACCGCGTGAAACGTCAACCGCTGCCGGTCAGAGTTTTCAGGCGGTCGCCCTCGGCTGTTGCCCGAAGAATGGCGCCACAAATGGCGCTCGCTGGACTAGCCGGGAGCTGTCGCCAGCGGTTAAACTTTGGCGTCGAGCAGATGGGTCCCTCAGACGGGCACCATCGGGGGGTGCCTTTGCTTGTTTCGCGACCGAATTTCGCGCAACGCGGGCGTACAAGGATGTTGATTCGTACACGGATGTTTTTTCGTAAGTGGCTGTGGTTCTCCCGCAAACCGAGCACCAAGACCGTAGCTAAGCGGCGGCGAAATCGTCGCGAAGCCGGGTTCGTCCAACAGGCGATCTACAGCGGTCTGGGCGTCGAGGCTTTGGAGTCTCGACAACTACTGTCCGCGACGGTCTTAGGCACCTCCGCGCAGGCGCCCCCCCCTTTCGTAATCAGCGGACAGGTAACCAGCCCCATCAAGCCTGCGGTCACCCCCGGCGTGGCGCCGATCGACCCGGCCCAAATGCAAGCCGCTTACGGCGTGAATCAGATCGGTTTCAATGGGGTCGTGGGCACCGGAGGCGGCCAGACCAGCCCCATCGAGCCAGCGGTCACCCCCGGCGTGACGCCGACCGTTCCCAGCCTGGCCGGTTTCGGGGCGAATTCGGCGCCAAGTGCGAGCGCGCCTCCGACCGGAAGCCTGAACGAGAACAGCTCGCTGAGCTTCTCGACCGCTAACAGCGACGCAATCTCGATCACGGATGCCGCGGCCGGCACAAACGCCGATTCGCTGACACTCTCTGTTTCGCAGGGCACGTTGACTCTCGCGTCGACGACAGGATTGAGTTTCACGGCCGGCGCCAATGGTTCCTCTTCGTTCACGGTGAGCGGGACCGTAACCAACGTCGATTCCGCGCTGGACGGCCTCGTCTATCAGCCGACAACTCTTTACTCCGGTGCCGACTCCCTGGCCGCGTCGGTTTCCGATCCGACCGACAGCCTGTCGGCTTCGACCAGCGTGTCGATCACGGTCGCCGCTTTGAACGCGCCGGCGATCTCTGCTCCGGGAAGCGGCTCTCTCAGCGAGAATGGCTCTTTGACGTTCTCCA
>DASZIA010000020.1:0-33471 GCA_035949535.1 Planctomycetaceae bacterium
CTCGTCTGGAACAGCTTGCCGATCAGCGTGTGACCGATCACGCAAACCTTGTTGGCGCTGTGGACGTCGCGATCCGTGAAGAACTCGCCCTTGTCCATCGGCCAGTTGCGGATGGTCAGATAGTCGCTGTTGACGCCGTGGATCTGCTTGGGGCTGTAATTGGCGCTGCCGAAGATGACCTGCGCGGTCGTTCCAATCAGGGGCGACGAGGCGAGAATCGACGGGCAATCTTGGGCGATCGCATCCGAGTCGCGGCCAGTGAGGGTGACCTGGGCCTGCATCACCCCGCTACGACGGCGAACCGCGGGCTGAACAATGATGACATTGGTTCCCAGAGAGGCAAACTGACTCTGCACGAGCAGACTGGCGCTTTGGCCCACGGAGACCATCGTAGTGACGGCCGCAATGCCGATCACGACGCCGAGCACGGTGAGACCGGCCCGCATCTTGTTTTTGCGAAGCGCACGGAGGGCGATACGTACAGTGACAGGGGAAATCATGGTGTCCGGATCAAACCTAGCAGAGCGTCAAACCTAGCAGAGGGTCAAGCCTAGCAGAGGGTCAAGCCTACCAAGCGGAGCTAATGGCGGGGGGCTGGATGCCAATCACGAGTACGTCACCGCTTTTGACCGGCCCAGGCTGGACTTCCGCGTATTGGCCGTCGGTCAATCCCGTCTTCACCTCGATGGCCCGCAGCCGGTCGCCCTCCCCGTCGGCCACCCAGACGTGATGTTTTGACCGCTCCTTGCGGAGTCGTGCCCGTTCGGCGATCGAAAGCGCTTGCAACGAGGTGCCCTCGCTATTGTCGGAGTCGGCTTTGCTTTGCTCTCTCCCCTCCAGAATGGCAACGTCTTCCGGACGCACCTGGTTGGTCGCGGGGTAAAATCGGAGCGCCGAACTCGGAACTTTGATGACGTTATTCCGCTCATTGACCTGAAACGAAAGACTGGCGGTCATGCCGGGCAGCAATTCGAGGTCGGGATTCGCAGTCGAAACCACCACCGGGTACGTGACCACGTTCTGGGTTGTCGTCGAGCTGAGTCGAATTTCCAGAATGGTTCCCTTGAACATCTTGTCGGGGTAGGCATCGACCGTAAACGTGACGGGATATTTCTTCTTTTGGGCCTCTTTGATCAGTCCGATGTCGGCCTCGTCGACTGACGCGTGGACGTGAATTTCCTTGCGGATGTCGGGAGCCACAATGAACAGCTCGGGCGTCTGGAACTGGGCCGCCACGGTCTGACCCGGGTCAATTTTGCGATTGATCACAATACCGTCGACCGGAGAGCGAATCTCAGTGTAATTAAGGTTGGCCAGCGAAGTTTCGAGCGAGGCTCGAGCCTGATCGACGGTGGCTTGGGCCACCTTGAGCTGGGCCTCTGACGTCATGCGGGCGTACTTGAACTTGTCGAAATCGGCCTGGCTGATGTACGAACTCCCTCGATCTCGCAAGGCAATGGCTCGTTTTTCGTCTTGGATCGCCTGCTGCAACTGTGCCTGCACGCGAAAGACGTCCGATTCCTGTATGGCCAGGGTGGCCCGGTCGTGGGCGACGGCCGCCTTGCAAATCTGCGGATCGATCTTGGCCAGCAGATCCCCTTTCTTGACCTCTTGATTAAACTCGCAATAGAGTTCCTGGACGGGTCCCGACACGAAAGAGCCGACCGTGACTTCGATCTTGGGTTTGACGGTCCCCGTAGAGTTGACCACCGCGATAATATTTCCTTGTTCGACCGTAGCCGTCCGCCAGACGGGACGATTGCGCTTGGCCCAGTAATTGGCTGCGGGACGGTAACCCGCGGCCCCGACAGCAACCAGCACGCCACAGAGGATCGATAATCGCAGGAGCATCTTCATGCGAACGAACATTCTTTTGGAAAGCGGAACGTGGCCCTAATCGAAATCCGCGATGTTTCGCGAGTGTATGATCTCGGCGAGGTCAAAGTCGAGGCCCTTATCCGAGCCTCGCTTTCGATCGAAAAAGGCGAGTACGTAGCCCTGATCGGCCCCTCGGGGTCCGGCAAGAGCACGTTGATGAACACATTGGGCTGCTTGGACCGACCCACCAGTGGTAGTTACCGCCTTGCGGGCGAAGAGGTTGCAACAATGTCGCGCGAACAGCGCGCCCACATCCGCAACCGGCGCATCGGCTTCGTATTTCAGAACTTCAACCTGCTGGCGCGCACCTCCGCGTTGGAAAACGTCGAATTGCCCTTGTTGTACTCCAAACACATTCCCCCGTCCGAACGTCACCGCCGCGCGATTGAAAAACTGGAGATGGTTGGACTCGCCAACCGAATGGATCATCATCCGAATCAGCTTTCCGGCGGACAGCAGCAGAGGGTCGCGATTGCCCGGGCCTTGGTGAACGAACCAGACATCCTGTTGGGAGACGAACCAACCGGTAACCTCGACTCCAAGACGAGTCGCGAAGTAATCGCCTTGTTCCGTGAGCTGAATGACAAGTCAGGAATCACAATCATTCTCGTGACTCACAACCAACAGATTGCCCGCGACGCCAAGCGGACGGTGGTCATGCGCGATGGAGCAATTGTCTGCGACACGACCGACTTCCGTCTGGCGGCGCACGCGTTGCGGGAAGACCTGGATGAAGAGCTGCCAGATTCTTCCGGGCACGCCACGTCGTTGCACGGATAACCACGCACCCGAGCGATCACTCTGCGATCCAGTCGGTTCCGCCTGTCGTCTTTGCCTCCATGACCCAAAAATCGTTGCTGGAATACGCGGACTGGCTCGATGAGCGGAAGCTGCTTTGGCCCGCTCCGCCCAAGCGCGTGCCCGTGAACGCCAAGGCGTACGTCGAGCCGCTGGTGGGTATTCGCGGCGTGGCGTTCAATATTTACGGGACTTTGGTGCGAATTTCCGACGGCGAGCTGTTTCTCAAGCATCCCCAGGACTTGCGCATGGAGATTGCGCTGGAGAAGACAATCAAAGAATTCGGCATGTGGAACAGCATGACGCGGCAGCCGGGGGCCCCCTGGAAGGGGATGATGGTGCGCTACGATCGGGCGCTCGACGAGCAGCGGCTGGCGACCACGCATGCCTTGGGCGAGATACCGGAAGTCGATGCCGTCCTCTTGTGGATGAAGATGATTCGGCTCCTGCAGCACAAAGAATACACCTACGACGCGGCCGAGTATGGCACGCTCGAACAATTCAGCGAGAAAGTGTCCTTCTTTTTTCATTCCAGCCTGCAGGGACTCGAGGCCGAAGAGGGCGCCCTCCCGGCGCTGCGGAGCTTGTTTCAAATTGGCGTCCGCGTGGGACTTGTGGCCGACGCACAGCGCTTCACCCTGGTGCAGATGTTGCGGGCTTTTCGGCAGCAGGGTACACTCCGCTCGCTGGACGAATTGTTCGATCCGGCCCTCGCGACGCTGTCTTATCGGGAAGGAATTCGCAAGCCGTCGCGGTCGCTGTATCTGCACGCCCTCGAGCGGTTCCGCCGGATGGGAATCGCTGCCAGCCAGATCTTGATGGTCGGATCGCGGATTGCCGACGACCTGGCCATCGCCAAGGAAGTTGGGATGCGGACGGCGCTGTTGGCGGCCGACCGCACGGGCCTCGCCGCGACGCGAGAGGAACTGGCCGATCCGCAAGTTCGTCCCGATCGTCTGCTTACCAACCTCACGCAACTTCGGGAAATCGTCAGCCGCTAATCTCAGCGGGCCCTCGACTCTTCGCGCGAAGTAATCGCTATGCCTGCACCGCCGCTTTACGACTACACGAAGTTCGACTTCGACAAGCCGATGTTCACGATCGACGACATCCGCCGCATCAATCCGCAGCGACACGAAATGGAACAACTCAGCGGCGTGGTCTACGTCGACACGGCAAACCACGGCCTCGTCGGATTTAAGGACATCACTGAGCAGGAGTTTTGGACCCGCGGCCACATGCCCGGCTATCCCATCATGCCGGGAGTCGTGCTGTGCGAATGCGCGGCCCAGCTCGCCGGCTTTTACGCGCGCAAGTACGACGTGTTGCGCGGCGATTTTTTGGGGTTCGGCGGGATGGATGACGTGCGTTTCCGTTCGCCCGTATTGCCTTCCTGCCGCTTGATCCTGCTGGCCAAACTCACGCTGAATCGACCGCCGCGGCGGGCCGAATTCGCCTTTCAGGGCTTCGTCCAGGAGCGGATGATCTTTAGCGGCACGATGATCGGCGTTCCCATCCACGTGAGCGATCACGTCGGGCACGCGCCAAACGATTGACCATGAATCGTCCGCCCGTTCTGGACCTCAAGCCCTATTTTCTGACGCTCAACGATCTCGCAGGACCGATCGACTGGGCCGCCTTTTTTGGGAACGAGAATCCGGTCGAGTTGGATGTCGGCTGCGGACGAGGGTTGTTTCTCTTCACCGCCTCGACCTCCAATCCGGCGGTCAACTATCTGGGGCTCGAGCTCGACTATCACGAAGGGCGGCGGGCCGCAGAGCGATTGTGGAAACGCTCACAGCCCAACGCCCGCGTGCTCGGCGGCGACGCGCGGATCGCCCTGACGAAAATCATCCCGCCGAAATCGGTCGCCGCGGTGCACGTCTATTTCCCCGATCCCTGGTGGAAGCGGCGACACAAACGCCGACGGCTCTTTACCGACGAGTTCGTCGACCTGGCGGCGGGAGTCCTCAAGCGGGGAGGCTTGTTTCATTCTTGGACCGATGTCGAAGAGTACTTCGGCGTGATCCGGGCGCTGATGGATCATCACGTGGCTTTTCAGCCCCTCACTCCGCCCGAGGAGGCGGCCCCCGCTCACGATCTCGATTACCGGACGAGCTTTGAGCGCAAGAAACGCCAACTGGGCGCGACGATTTATCGGGGATTGTGGAAAAAGGTTTGATGGTCGGAAGGCGAGACGAGAAACGCGATCAGGAAGCGGTCGACTACTACCTTAGGAAGGCGAGGTCGGGCGACTTTGATTCGGCATTCTTCGGCCTCATCGAGTGCGACCACGCCGTGCTGCCGACGTTGGAGGTGGCATACCGCTCGGAGAGCGATTGGGCGGTTCGGGAGTTGCTCGTTGAGGTCATCTGGCAACATCGCCAGCAGTCTCTCGTTCCCTTTCTCTTCGAGGCGCTACAAGACCCTAACGAAGCAGTGTGGATGCAGGCGCTTGACGGACTCGTTGCCCTGGCTTCGCGGGCAGCAAAAGAGGGGCTCGAAAAGGCGATGTCTACGGAAGAACAGGCGAAGCGTCGAGAATGGATGAAAGAAGCGCTGGACCAGATCGAGCAGGCAATCACAAAGGACTGAGAGCAGGCTGTTTTATTCAAACAGCGCGATGCTCGCCGTGAATCCGTGCACGTAGTTGCGGCCGCCGATCGGGCCAAGTTCGCCTTGGGCGAAGAACCCTGCGAGCGGAATCGGGCCGGCAACTTTTTGCACTGCGGCCGCGTCGTGATGCGGTTCCGAAAACAGCCGCGTGCCCCGGCCATTGCAGCTGAAGAGCAATCCAGCACTCGGAGGAGCCGCGTGTGCCGTTCGGTCGGCAGTGAGCAGTCCGATCAGGTCCTCGTCCGCCGTGTCGGCGTCGCGGACGTGAAAACGAACCGTCTGACCGACGCGAACTTGGGTGCCCAGCGCAATCGATCCGGACTCCTGGTCGGCGCCCGTCACATTGGAAATCAGGAAGTCGCCCCGCTCGAACCGATCCTGATACTCGCTCATCGCCAGGCCCAAATGCAGCCCCATTCGGACAAGCTCGGCATCGCGGTCGGACAAGGTGTCGAACAATTCGCGGAGCCGCTGCATCGGTGGCACTCCTCCCAATGCATGGATGACGTTTCCCTCGCCACGGGTCACGACGTAGTGCGTGCCGACCGGACGGCAACCCTGCGAAACGACGGAGCGGATAAGCGGTCCGCCCCGCACGATCAGCCCGATCGCCCCGTGGCGGACTTCGTGCGAGTTGTAGAACAGCCGGTTTTCGCCCGGGCGGTGTCCGCCGCTCGCCATGCCGCCCAACACGGGAACGCCCGGCGCTTCGGCATCGACGTGGTCCAGCACCGTGTGCGGCGCCGAACTGAACGGGTCGGCGAGCAGGAACACGGCCCGCAGCTCGGGCTCCTTGTCTGAAAAGACCGGCAGGCCGCTGGTGACGATTCCATCCACAGTCCGCTCGAAGTTGGCGGCGAACGGCTCGATGCGCGCCCCCGGCAGGATCGCCGACCAAAGACTCAGCGCGGGCCCCGTTTCGATTTCTTGATTTGCCCCGATGATCGTCTCGCCCGTGCAGCCGATCAGGACCTTGGTTCCGGTCGCCTCGCAAATTCGCGAGGCCAGCTGCGAGAAGGCCTCTTGGTGTGCGTGGCTGACGAAGAGAAACGAAACGTCCGGTTCGGCCCCGTGCAGCGAGCCGCGGACTTCCTCCATCACCGAGCGGATGGCGTCTGAGGTATTGGTCGCGCGGGAGAGGCTGGCGGCAAACGGCATGGAATTCGCAATCTCTTGGGGACGCAATCTTTAAGACGCCCCGCGCATCGCCCAGAGCGACGCCCCAACGCACGAAATTTTGAACAAACGGCTCTGTAACGCGTATCTTTCTCGGTGACGCGTATCTTAACGCGTAAAGACAAGCCCTGTCATTTCAGCGGCCTTTTCGAGGGCGGACACATGAGAAATCGGCGACCGATTGCCGCACGCTGCTAGAATTGCAGGTGATTGGGTTCGGTTTGCCGAGGGATCGTTCTGCTGAGGGCCCGCGGGGGAGGCATCGGTGTTTAGTCCACGCATTCGCATGAAGTCGCTGGTGATGGTTTGCCGCAGTCTGGCGACGATGGTGGACGCCGGCATTCCGATCGGAAAGACCTTCGAGCTTGCGTCGAAGAAGTCGGGCGATCTCCGCTGCCGGCATGCGATGATGGAGATCGCCACGGATCTCCGCCGCGGCCTTGACGTCACGGACGCGATGCGGGCCCGAGGTCAAGCCTTTCCCGAAACCATGGTCGAGCTGGTCGGGGTGGCCGAGCAAACCGGCACGCTGCCCGAAGTGCTCAAATCGCTCGCCGGTCATTTCGAGAATACGATCCGACTGCGCCGGACGTTTTTCTCGGCGATCACCTGGCCAGCGTTTCAGCTCGTCGCAGCGATCCTGGTTGTCGCCTTGATGCTGTACATCCTGGGAATCATCGCTCAAATCCATCCCGGGTCGAAGCCCATCGACATCCTGGGGCTTGGTCTCTACGGCGCCGAGGGAGCCGTCACCTGGTTGACTATGACTTTCGGCTCAATTTTCGGCGCGCTGTTTCTGGGCTTTCTCATTCGGCGGTCGCTGATGGGGCAGAAGATCTTCGACTCGCTGTTGCTCCGTATCCCCGTCTTGGGCTGGTGCCTCCGCTCATTCGCCATTGCCCGGTTTTCCTGGTCATTTGCACTGACCCAGCAGGCCGGGATGTCGATTGAACCGAGCCTGTCGGCGAGCTTCAAGGCCACGTCGAACGGAGCCTTCCTCAAGGCTGCTCCGCACGTTTGGGCAGCGGTCCGCGAGGGCGAGACGCTGCACGACGCACTGGCCGAGACCGGGCTGTTTCCGATCGATTATCTGCACATCATCGATGTCTCTGAAACGTCCGGCACCGTGCCTGAAACGCTCGAACGGCTGAGCCCCGACTTGGAGTCACAAGCTCAGCGGGCACTCGAGATGCTCGCCTCGGCCTTGGCCTGGCTGATCTGGTGCATGGTGGCCGTGTTCATCGTCTTCCTGATCTTCCGGATCGCGATGTTTTACATCGGCCAGCTCAACGACGCGGTCAACATGGCGAAATGAAGGCGCGGGCGATTGCGTTGGAGTCCCGGCTTTAGCCGGTCCGGTCCTTCAGTGGAAAAACGCCCGGACCGGCTGAAGCCGGGACTCCAACGGCTCACTCGACGACGTCGGCCAGATCCGACAGGCTGACCACGCCATCCTTGCGGACGAAGACCCGCTTGCGGTTGGCATTGATGCCGTGCCGTTTCGCGTCCAAGACGTACAGCTCGCGGCTGGTCGTGGTGTCGCGAAGGTCGTGGACGTCGGCATTGTCGATGATGTAGTGCAGCGCGTCGCGTCCCTTGAAGGTCCCGAGGATGACATATTGGCTGGCCAGGTCGAGCACGACCTCGCAGCCTTCGAGCGCGTCCAGGGAGGATTCCGAGTCCATCGTGTGGCGAGCCCTTCCGGGGAATGCGAGAGTGCAAGTCTTAAGGAGCCGCGCTACGAAGTAAGCGGTGTTTTTCGTTGCGGGGTAGCCGCGTCGCCACATCTACTGACGCCCACGCAGCTAGCCTGCACAAGCCGCCACCGGCGGACCGCTTACTGCGTGCGCGGCTCTTTCAGCGGAAAGCGAAGCCGTCACGCGCCCTACGGAACAAAACGGTACTTGCCCTTGCTGTCGGCGGCAATCCCTCGGAGCTGTTCCGCCCCGCCTTCGTATTCGAAGGCGATCGTATGGATCACCGTTTTGTGCTCGGTGTTGAAGCGCTGGGCTGTGCTGCGAGTCGTGTTGGGGATCTCGCCGTCAGTCAGGAAGTAGATCACTTGCGGCTTCATCTTGAGGGCCCGTTCGATCGCATCCTCCGGAGCGGTGTCCCCCTCGGGGCGAAACGCCTTGATCCATTTGGCCGCCTTGGCGCGGTTGCCGCTGGTCGCGGGGAGCAGCTTGGAATTTCGCTGCTCGAACATCGGGTAGGTGACCCCGTTGTAGAAGAAGATGAAGAATTTTTGCGTAGGCTGCAGCAGGTTCAGCGAGTGAATTAGCTCCTCGACGGCCCGATCGAACCGGTGCCCTTCCATGCTGCCGGACATGTCGACGATGAAGATCACCGAGTCGGCCCGAGCGCGCGTGCCGAAAAAGCCGACCCCCTTGCCTCCTCCGCCCCCGGCGGCGCCGAGCGAGGCGATCGCGTCGAAACTTCCCTTGCCGCTTCCGGAGCCGGAACCGCCCGCCATCGCTCCCTCGACCGCGGAGGCGCCTTCGACCGCCGGCGTCAGCGACTTTTCAATATCTTGACCGGTTCCCTTTTCGGGGCTGCCGATGGTCACGCTGTCGAGCAAACTGCCGCTGTCCCCCTGCTCGTTTCCGATTCCACCGTCGATCGACGTCCCGTTGCCGACCGTCCTCACGGGGATCAAGAGCGCGGCGAGGACCAGCAGCATCAAAAGATGGAACATCAGCGACACACCGGCCGCGTTCCACTCCGATCGCGTCGGCAGAGGAATTGCCGGTTGAGGCGCGGCTGCGGCGGCTGAGGACTGGGACGGAGCAAGTGCTGCGTCGGCCGGAGCGATCGGCGGAAGATTGCCCGGTCGTGCCAATTCCGTTCCGGCGGTACTCATGTCTGACGTGCTGTCAAGAAAGCGTCGGACGACCCGAACTGCACGAGCGGATGCAGTTGGGGGCCTGAATCCTTGTTATTTGTTTCGATCTACGGCCCGAACGGAAAACCAATTCTACCGCGCCCGGGCCATTCGGGGCACGGCCCAGCCAAAAAAATGGCCCAGCCGCCCCGCCTGGCCGCGTTTTGACGTCATCAGGAGCCGCGATTTGAGGGACGCTCTGACAGTTAACTCCGCTTGGGGCTCTGAATCCACGAAGATTGTCGTCAATTGGGCGACTTTGAGTTGTCTTGACCGGCTTGGGAAAGCGCACTATTGTTCCGCTCCCCTCGGATTTGCCTCGTCCGCCAGCTCAATCTTCTCCTAGCGCCAATCGCCTCGGCGGGAGCCTCGACTCATGGGATTCCGCGCGTCTCTCGGAATCGCCGCGCAGCTGAAACACTGGGCCACGCTCGGTGTTGCCTGCCTGTTCGTAGCTTTTGGGTCGCGTCACGAGGCGCGTGCTGACGACCCGCTCTTGAAGCAGCTGTTCGACCGGCAAGCCGCAGCTGCCATCGAACAAGCGCGAGCGCCGCACAAGAATCCAGTTCCCTCGACGGAGGGAGCCAGAATCCTCGTTCTCAGCGATGGCCGGGTGGTCGACGGCACGATCTGCGGGGACTTGCACGGTTATCGCGTCGAGACGGCCGAGGCGAACCAGTTCTTTGCGTTCGATCAGGTCAAACTGGTCGCCCGCGATCGAAACGAAGCTTACCAGAAAATGTGCGCCTCCGAGCCGGGCACGCACGTTCGACGGGACCTTCGGTTGGGACGTTGGTGCTTCGAGAATCGCCTGCCGCGCGAGGCGGCCTTTCACCTCCGAAAGGTGCTCGAGGTCGATGCGACTAACAAGCAGGCCAAGGATTTGCTGACGCGGTTGGAGGCCACTCAGACGACCGGCGGATTTGTCAAAGTCGGCGGCACGGCTGAGCGAGTCGTCCCAGACGCCAAGGTGGTCGAATCGCTGGCGCAACTCTCGCCCACCGCCGTCAAGGAATTTGTGATCGGCGTGCAGCCCATCCTTTTGGCACGATGCGGCAGCGCTCGCTGCCACGGAGGCCTCGAGGCAACCTCGTTTCATCTCGACCGCGTGCATCTGGCCGCCGGAGGGAGCCGCCTCATCACGGGGCGCAATCTCGATTCGGTATTGCGTCAAGTTGATCCCCAGTTCGCCCGCCGAAGTCCGCTCTTGCAGAAAGCGCTCGGCGCTCATGGAGCGATGGCGCACGCTCCGCTTTCCGGCGGCGGGGCAGATGTTCAGAAAGCGCGACTGATGGCGTGGCTAGTGAGCGTCGCCCCCGAATTGAGGCGTTTGAACCAAGAGGATTCGTCGCGTCGCTCGGTCGAGAAGATCGCCCAAGCCGGTAAACCACAATCGCAAGTGCATCGCGATCCGTTGGTCGTTCCGGCTTCCGCCACCGGAATCGATCCGCCGACTTCCGTCGATGTGGTCCTCCCGGTCCCCAGCGAGTCGACCTCGCCTCCTCGCGGAGCGTCACAAACCTTAGGCAAACCTGCCAACGACTTGGGCCCGCTGACCGATCCGTTCGATCCGACCCAATTCAATCGTGCCAAATGACGCGGCTCGCACTTGGTGCGACGACGCCGGGCGAGCACGTAACCTCTCAGCAGCACCAGCGCTCGATGCAGCGCGCGTAGAACTCGGTGCCCCGTTCGAGCTGTTTCAAATCGATCCATTCGTCGTGCGTGTGGCCCTGCGCGATGTTGCCCGGCCCGATGACAACGAGCTTCTTGAGTGCCGTCAGCTGTGTGCCGTCGGTGCCGTAGCAGACCGTGCGAGCGGACGATTTGCCTGCGAGCGTGAGCATCTGCGTCACGAAGTCGGAATGCACGTCCACCTCGAGCGGCGGGGCGCTCCAGGTCGCCTCGAATTCGAGACCGCAACGTTTCGCCGCCTCGCGCGCCCGCTCGACTAACAGCTCAGGCTTCTGGTTGGGCATGGGGCGGAAATAGACCGTGCACACGCTCTGCGGCGGAGTGATATTGACCGCCCGCGTGTGATCGTTGATGCCGATGTTCCAGCTGAGTGTCGGCGGATCGAAACGATTGTCTTGCCAGGCGGGGTCGCGTTCGGTCTCGTCGTGAATGGCTTTGACTTCGACCAGAAAGGGGATCATCGCCAGATTCGCATTGATCCCTTCCCGTGTGCTCGAATGGGCCGCCCGGCCGCGCGAGATCGCGCGGAATCCCCAAGTCCCCTTGTGCGCGTACACGACTTCCAATTCGGTCGGTTCACCAACGATGCCGCAGGCGTCTTCCTCGATCATCTGGCGGAATAAGACCGATCGCCTCGCCACTTCGGCGGCGCCCAAGTAGCCGACCTCTTCGTCCGCCGTTCCCGTTATATAAAGCGGAGCCCGCTGCTTGTGCTTCGAGACCCGGGCAGCCGCGGCCAGGATGCAGCCCAGCGAGCCTTTCATGTCGCAGCTTCCCCGCCCATAGAGTCGGCCCTCCTTGACCGTCGGCGTGAAGGGGCCGTGCTGCGAACTGAACCAGTTGTCGGCGGGAACGACGTCGGTATGAGCGAAGTAGGCCAGGCCGCCGCGGCCGCTGCCCCGTTTGCCCACCACGTTCGACTTGTTGACGCCGGCGGCGTCGACGTAACCGACTCGTTCTGTTTCGAACTCCATTTGTTTGAGCGCGCGTTCGAGATGGTCGCAGATATCGACGTTGGAGACCGAGCTGATCGACGCGAAGGAAACGAGGTCGCGCGTATAGTCCAAGGCGTTCATCGGCTGACTTTCTCGACTCGCGTTCTTACTGCGCCACGTAACCGCCGTCGACCATCAGCGACTCGGCAGTCACGAAGGAGGCCTCGCTCGAGGCCAGGAACAAAATCGCGTTGGCGATCTCCCGCGGGTCGGCGATTCGCTTGATCATATGGGCGCCTCCCCATTGCGGGCTGGCGTCGGCCGCTTTGCGGTCCATGCCATCTTTGGCCGCCAGTTCCACGACGATCGGCGTCCAAACCGCCCCCGGGCAGACCGCATTCACCCGAATATTATCGGGCGCCAAATCGAGCGCCAGGCAGCGCGTCAGCCCCAGGATGGCGGTCTTCGTGGTGTTGTACGTCACGAATTGCGGCTGAGCGATGAAACTGGAAATCGATCCCAGGTTCACGATCGCCCCGCCGCCGGCTTTCCGCAGGTGCGGGACGACGTGCTTGGCCATCAGGGCCGATCCCATCACATTGACCTCGAGAACCTTTCGCCACTCCTCCACGGTGGCGTCGATTCCTTTGAGCACGAAGACCGCGGCGCTGTTGACCAGGACGTCGATCCTCCCATACTCGGCAGCGGCCCGGGAGACGGCGTCCCGCACGCTCGATTCGTCGGCGACGTCGGTCCGAACGAAGATCGCTTTATTTCCGGCGCCGCGGATTTCGTCTGCCACCGCCTGGCCGCGCTTTTCGTCGATCTCGGCCACGACGACCGAGGCGCCTTCCTCGGCGAACCGCAGGCAAGTTGCGCGACCGATCCCCGAGCCTCCACCGGTGACCAGCGCGACTTTTCCGTCAAAACGGCTCATCGGACAATCTCCACTGAGTCGCGTGGCGCTGGCAGCTCGCATCCTTCTCCCCTCTCCCCTTGCGGGAGAGGCGGGGGTGAGTGGTCGACTTGCACCGAACGCGCGGTCCGCGAGCTGCCGCCCGAGAAAAATGGACTCCGCTTCCGAACGCGTAGAAGCTGTCTGGCGCGGCCCCCTCACCCCTCTCCCGCGAGGGGAGAGGGGAACAAGAGATTCGCGAAGTCTCTCGATTCTCAGACGTTTTCCGCCAGGGACTTGTTGCCGCGAATCTACCGGCTGCTGACCTTCGTCCCGGGAATCGCAGCACCCGTTTTGGGGTTGATGTCGAGATTCAGGTGCTCGCCGGCCACTGTATAGAACAAGAACCCGTACATCATCTCGTCGACCGTTTGGTCTCCCTCTTTCACTGTTCTCTTCGGGTCGGGATTGAACGGGTTGAACGGGGAGTTGTCGTAGTGGGCGACGACCTCGAACTTCGTGCCCTTGGGGAACTTTCGCGCGCCGTCCGCCCAGGCGTAGCCCATCTGCCAGTCGAAGCTGTAATTGGGGACGACAAGCAACGTCTCGGTCTTGCCGTTTGGATAATGGGCCAGATAGGTCATATCCGTCCCGCGCACGTGCATGTGCGTGAACAGGCCGGTCCCGACGATGTCACGGCTGGTTTGCCAGGTCTGAGTGATCGGGTAGTGCGGATCGCCCGGCGCGATCGCGAAGTTGTGGTTGGAGATCCGCTCGAGGTGCAACTCCTTCTGGACCTTTTCACGCGGATAGTGGAAGCCGACCGCAATCCGGCATTTCTCCGCGTGGCCGTTGGTGGTGAAGTGAATCTGCAATAGCGGGATATAAGTCTTCGGGGCGCGGAAGGCGGTTCCGTCGCGTAACTCTGTCGGGATGCCGCCGGGCACCTTGCCCGTGACGAAGATGGCGTTTTTCGCCTGATCCCCGAACATGGGAACCATGATCAGATTGCAGTGGTGAACGACCTTCGGGTTATCGGGAAGGATTTGGATCTTGTCGATCCACGTATCGTCCGGGAAAACGTACTTCAGCGGCTCGTAGCGATAGGCCACGAATCCCTCGGTCGGGATGTCGTGGAGCTTCGACTTGAGAATCAGGTCGGGTTTGCCGATCAGCCAGCCGTCCCCTTCGACTTTTCGCAGCGGAACGGGGGTCGCATCTTCGGCCGACTCGCCGCGCGGCATGCCGGCGCGAACCCAGGCGACAAATGTGTCGCGCTCGTCGCCCGACAGTCCGCGGTGGTTCACGAAATCGTCGTGCGACGCGCTCGCGTACCAGGGCGGCATCGCCTGATCTCCGACGACTTCGGCCATCGCCTGGCCCTGCTTCTTCGCATCTTCGTAGGTCAGCAGCGAGAAGGGCGCTTCGGTCCCCGGCTGGTGGCAGGTGACGCAGTGCTTGCGTAACAGGGGCACGATGTCCTTGTTGTAAGTCACCGATGTCCGCGCGGGAGTCGACGCTTTCGTGATCAGGCAGCCGTCGACCGATGTCTCGGCGACCGGCACCGGCTTGCTCGCGAGGACTGCGTCGAGGGCGTTCTCCAGATCGTTGTGCGTGACGTGATTCGCCTCACCGGCGAAGTGATACTGATCGTCGATATGCCCGCGATAGACGAGCGTATGATCGGCGCCGAGTACGACGACTTCGGGAGTTCGCATGACTCCCAGCGCGGCGACTGATTCGCCGTTGATGTCCTTCACCGTGGGAAACGGCAGATCAAAGTCGAGCGAATGCGCCGCCATCTCGCGGATCGAATCGCCCGGGTTGACGTTGAGCGACACGAACTGCACGCCGCGACCACGATATTTCTCGTCGAGCCGCTTGATCTTCGGCAAGTACTTTTGCACGAGCGGGCAGGTCGTGCTGGTGCAGACGATGACATACGCCTTCTTGCCCGACAGGTCGGCCAACGACCGCGGCAAGTAGCGGATGTCCTTAAAGGCGAGTTTGCCGACGTTCTGTCCAATGCGGACAGTCGCGTCGGCCGCCATAGCGACGGGAACCGCCGCCCCCAGAAGCAGCACCATTCCGACAGCCAGCCGACGCACCACGCGTTGCTTCATTGCAGGTTCCTACCCAACGGAGCGACCCAAAAGAAGTTGTCCGTGCCCGCGCTCGTCGCCCACCGAGGAGCCGGCCGGATCTTTTCGCAGCAGCAGAAATGCAGGCCCGATTGTACACGATGCCAGCTTGAAGATCGACCAGATTTGAAGCGAATTGGACGACCAAATCCAGTGCACCGATTTGCCCGGACCGCTCGGTCGGGGAGTCAATCACTGAATGGCGCCGCGTCGTCGTACTACCTTGCCGGCGATTTCCCTTCGCTATCCTTGCCAGACGGGTCAAGGAATCGCTGGTCTTCTTCGTTCCACGTCATCAACGGCCCCTCTTGGACACGCAGCGCGTCACCCTCGGCAGTGATCGGACGGCTGACGGCGTAATTGGCCAGCTTGCCATTCTTGAAGACGGCATAAAAGACATTCGTTCGCTTAGGATGGTTGTCTTTGTCAAGCGCCTCAAACTGGCCCCATGCGTAGAGGTTCCCATCGGTAACGTGGTGAGGCGCGCCGAGCGCTCGGATTAAATACGGTAGCGAAGAATCGCGTGTGATTTGCAATCCGTTGGCCTTTTCCCATAACGCGGCCAGGCGTTCCCGTTCGCTGGGCGGTTCTGGTTGGGCGACCGGCTCCGGTTCGGGCGGGGGCGCAGACTCGCCACAGCCAACGGCGAGCATGACTGCCAGACAGGGCCAGCTAAATCGTTTCATCGGCTCCCCTCAGCTTCGTGTCCAGCTCGTCGCGCTCAGCAGCGCGCAAGCCGACAAGGATGCGACCGAGACTACCTTCGCCTTCGAACATTTTGTCAGCCGTACCTTTCGGGCTCTGCTGCCGCCTTGTCGCGCTGGTGGGGTGGCCTGCTCACCGCCAGAACGGGGGCTTCCAACCCGTGAGCCAGTGGAGCAGCCAGACCACGGTGAAGAGGACTGCGACAACGAAGAGGATCTTTAGGACTAATCCGCCGAGTTCCTTCATGCGGCATTCCCCAGGTTGCGGGCTCGACTGCTAACTGGACTCGCGAAGCCAGACGATTTCCCAGGGCCCGCCGGTGAAGCGTCCGCACATGGCGGCGATCATATCGAGTGATCGCCCGGATTCGAACGCGTGAAGTGCGGAGGAAGCGATCCGATCGGAAAAACGACTCAAGGTAGCCGCGCCGCTGCGACGCAACACGGGGCAAGTTCTCACCCTGACTGCTGAGACCGACCGTAATTGCCCCGGGAGTTGGAAGCCACGCTGAGCTTGCTCGATGGGATCCGGGAATTCGGCGAACGGTATGTCAGGAATCAGTGCTCGGAAGCCCCCGTAAGGGGGCGTCAGATATTAGCCCAGGGCGTTTACGCATCGGGTTAATGCAGGCAGCCCACCAACCCGAAGCGTGAGCGAGGGCCCTGGAAGCCGATCGAATTACCGGACGGTCTCACGCCGAGCCGTGGGCATGGCACCCGGCGCAATTTGATAGAATCCCTACGACGGGTTTCCAAGTATGTGGTTCCCCGGAGTGTTCACATGGGGACGACCCTCCGACGGCCGATCTTTGTCGCGATGGTTTCGCTCCCCTCACTTTGCTTCTTTTTAGGAGCGCTCAATAGCGCTCGTGGGCAACAACTCGATCCCACGCTGAAAGCGATTGCCGACGCGTGGGCGAAGCGCCAAGCGGCGCTGAAAACCGTCAAGGTTGTCTGGCGCCAAGAGCGGACCGACGCACACTTGAAGCAGCATCTCCGGGCGGTGTCCAGAGCCAAAGGCCTTGAGCCCGCACCGGAATCCGGTGGTGCCTCTGCAACAACGTACGAGACCGTAGGGACTCTGTGCCTCGACGGCGACTCTATCGCCCTGACGGTGGACATTTACGATCCCCGGGCCGACGCCCTTCAGACGCCGGGGGCGGGAATCTCCTTCCACACTAAGTCGGTTCTCGAAGGGGCGGAGCAGCGACGTTTTTCCGTGGCGCGGCCCGGGCGCCTGCACGGAAATGCCTCCTTCGGGCCGGCCAAGAGCTTCCAAGATGGCGACCTGCCGGATATCCGGCCGCTGATGCTCGCCTTGCGTCCCCTGACGGCACAACTTGCGAGCATCGATCTGGCAACGTATCGCGTCGCCGACAAACGACCCACTCTGAACGGGGTTTCTTGCTTGCTTCTCGAGCCGATCAAAGCCAAGGGCCCGAATCGGTCGAAGATATCCTTTTGGGTCGATCCGGCCCGCGATTACCTTGTCCTTCGCGAGGTTCGCACGCTCAGGGAGCAAGACTTCAGGACCACCGACATCGTCTACGAACAGCATGCGGCGCGCGCCTGGATCCCCAAACGATGGGACGTGGTCGATATGTACCCAGGTACAAGGAATTTCGAGTTCGCAATTCACGCGCCCACGTTGAAGACAATCATCGGCGAGCCGATCGCCCCCACAGAATTCGAATTGGGCGAATTGCCCGTGGGAACGCTGATCTACGACAGCCGTAGCGGCCGCCTGATCAAAAGCGAGGTCGAGAAGAAACCGCTGGAATAGCGGCTGGGTGGCGGGGGCGCTCCGCCCTGCGCAAGCCGCGCTCCGCCCTGCGCAAGCCCCCGAGTCGCCTGCGCCTCCGATTCCAGCGGAAGGCCAATTGTCAGGCGTAATGCGCTCTCCTCAATCGCGCGGCGGTTGAGGTTTTTATCGCCCTCCGTAACCGAGGAGCCAACGCTCCGGGGCTTCCGAAAAGCGGAGCGCCCCGGCCACACGGCCGCCGACATTCGCTCTTGTTGAGCCCCCGTATGGGGCGGAAGAGCAGAGCCCAGGGCAAGCGCCGCAGGATTGATCGAGAGCCCCGCAAGGGGCGACAGAGAGCCGAATGAGCGATCGGTTCTGTCGCCTCTCGCGGTCCCTCGCGGGGCTCAAATTCGATTTTGAAACCGCAAACCCAGGGCTCGCGCCTTGGGCTATTGTCTTACGCCCCCCGTTTGGGGGCTTAAGAGTTGAGCGGCTTGCGGACGAGCCGTCAGGACTAGCGCGATTGCCAGGCAAATTGCGGTGAGGCCTGCCAACACGACCGGCACGACAAAAAAGTATTTCCACGACAAGGCCACGTTGATCACGAACGCGAGGAGGAACGAGACGACGATGGGTCGAACCCGACGGGCCTCCGTCTTGGCAAGCGACCCCAGTTGCCAAAGCACCATGCCTTGCAGGAGCAGGTAGAGGCTGATGACGAGACCGAAGCCCATATAGAGGTCCCAGTACGTTCCTTGGAATCCCTGCTCTGCGAAGCTGTGGCTCTTCATCGTGTCCAGTACCGACGCCGCTTCCGCGTCGGTGTAGGGAGTCCACGGCATGCCACTGGTATGGCCGGCACAGTAGAGCAGCGTAAGGACGGCCGCAATACGCAGAAAATGGAACGCTTTCATACTGCTGGCTCCGTTAGGCACGAGTTGCGGGACGCATCTGTTAAGACCGCGGGCCTCCGGCAGACCGCCTGAATCTTCATGGTTTAACCGCCGAGGGTGCGGATCTCGACGATGCCAGGCCGCCGACCGTCACCGGAGCGGCCGGCATTTCATTCGTCTGACGAACGAAGTGACCGAGGAGGGACAAAGTCGGAGAGGAAAATCTGTTTTGGGTTGGCGGCTCGGCTGCACAGAGAAAAGCGGAGCGCCCCGGCCACGTTTCCGCTTCCTAGCCAGTTGGCTTTTTCCGCGCGAACTGCGGCAGTCGCTGTCCTTGCGCCGAATGCGCGATCAGCGTTTCCAGCCGTTTGACGCGAGTCTCTTCGAGCTTGGCGCTCTTGATCCACCAGCTCGCCACTCTGCGGTAGGAGGCCGGCTGCTTCTGAAAGAAGCTCCAGGCGGCCTTATTCCTCTTGAGCAGCCGATTGGACTCTGCGTCCAACTCCCCGGTTCGCTGCTCGTAGGAATAGATGGCCGATTTTGAGTCTCGCCTGGCTTCAAACGCCTTGAGGCCGGCCGGCTGCATTCGCTCCTGTTCGATGAGTGCCCGAGCACGCTTGATGTTGACGCTGCTCCAGATGCTGCCGGGTTTGCGTGGCGTGAAGCGAATCGTGTAGCTGACTTCGTCGATTCGGTTCCGCACGCCATCGATCCAGCCATAGCAGAGCGCTTCGTCGACCGACTCGGGCCAGGTCATGCTCGGCTTGCCCGAACCTTTCTTGTGGTAGGCGACCAGCAAGACCTCGCTCACGCCATGATGCTTCGAAAGCCAGTCGCGGAAAGCCTCCGGCGTCTCGAAGAAAGCTGGTTTCGCACGCACCTCAAAACTCGATGCTCTCACGCCCCGTTTATTCGTCCGTCACGCAGCCTTCCGACGCGCTCTTCACGTTCTTGATGTACTTGTAGAGCGTGCCGCGGGTGAATTTGTAGGCGGGGGCTTTCCAGGCGGCGCGGCGGCGGGTGAGTTCGGCGTCGGAGAGGGCCACGTCGATGCGGTTCTTTTCGGCGTCGATGGTGATGGCGTCGCCGTCCTGGAGGAGGGCGATCGGGCCGCCTTCTTGGGCTTCGGGCGTGATGTGGCCGACGATGAAGCCGTGCGAGCCGCCGGAGAAGCGGCCGTCGGTCATGAGGGCGACGTCATGGCCGAGCCCCGCGCCGACGATCGCCGAGGTGGGCGTGAGCATTTCCGGCATGCCGGGACCGCCCTTGGGTCCCTCGAAACGGATGATCACGACGTCGCCTTTTTTGATCCCGCCTTTTTCGAGCGAATGTAGCATGTCTTCTTCGGAATCGAAGACGCGGGCCGGGCCACTGAATTTCAGTCCTTCTTTGCCGGTGATCTTGGCCACCGCGCCGTCGGGGGCCAGGTTGCCGCGGAGGATTCGCAGGTGGCCGCTCGACTTGATCGGCTTTTCGAGCGGATGGATCACGTCCTGGCCGGTTTGGAATCCGGGGAGGGCGGCGAGGTTTTCGGCGAGCGTCTTGCCCGTCACCGTGATGCAATCGCCCTGAAGGAAGCCGTGGTCGAGCAGGTATTTCATCACGGCCGGCGTGCCGCCCACGCGATGCAGGTCGGCCATGACATATTTGCCGCTCGGCTTGAGGTCGGCCAGATAGGGGACGCGCTCGCTGACCTTCTCGAAGTCGTCGATCGTCAGCTCGACGCCGACCGAGCGAGCAATCGCGATCAGATGCAGCACGGCGTTGGTCGAGCCGCCCAAGGCCATCACCAGCACCATCGAATTCTCGAGAGCCGGGCGCGTGATGATGTCGCGGGGCTTGAGATCGAGTTCGAGCAGGTTGCGGATGGCCGCTCCGGCGCGCTGGCATTCTTCGAGCTTTTTCGGATCCTCGGCCGGCGTGGAGGAACTATACGGGAGCGTCATCCCCATGGCTTCGATCGCAGAGGCCATAGTGTTGGCCGTGTACATGCCGCCGCAGGCTCCCGCGCCGGGACAGCTCCGCCGCACGATGGCCTGCCGCTTTTCGTCGGAGATTTTGCCGGTGAGATATTCGCCGTAACACTGAAAGGCCGAAACAATGTCGAGCGGTTCGTCGTCGAGGCTGCCGGGCTTGATCGTCCCGCCGTAGATCATGAGGCCGGGGCGGTTGAGCCGGCCCATTGCCATGATGCAGCCGGGCATGTTTTTGTCGCAGCCGGGGAGCGTGATGCAAGCGTCGTACCACTGGGCGCCCATCACGGTTTCGATGGAGTCGGCGATCAGGTCGCGCGACTGCAGCGAGTACGACATGCCGTCGGTCCCCATCGACAGGCCGTCGCTGACGCCGATGGTGTTGAAACGCATGCCGACGAGCCCCGCCGCTTGCACGCCCGCTTTGACGCGGTCGGCCAGCACGTTGAGGTGCATGTTGCAGGGATTGCCCTCGTACCAGACGCTGGCGATGCCGATCTGGGCTTTGTTCATGTCGGCTTCGGTCAGGCCGGTGGCGTAGAGCATGGCCTGCGAGGCGCCCTGAGATTTGGGCTGCGTGACGTGGGCACTGAACTTGTTGAGCTGTGGCGTTTTGGAAGAGGGCATGAAATCACTTCGAGGGTTTGTTCCTGAGTCGATTCTATTGGTTCGTCTCTCTGGTCAAGACCCCTCACCCCCAGCCCCTCTCCCGCAAGGGGCGAGGGGGGAAGAGTGCCGACATTGGCGTCAGTTGCACAAATAACGCGTCGCTTGCGTCTTCTCCCCTCTCCCCCTGCGGGAGAGGGGTCGGTGAGGGGGCCCAGCCACTTCAGCCCCGACATTTTGTAGTATTTTCGCGAGCACGTCATTCGACGAGATGCGAAGGATGCGGCGAGCGGCTCACTTTGGGGAGCACGTGCGGCTGGTAGATCTGCGTGTAGGCTTTGGCCGTGCGATGGACGTCGAGCGCCGCGGCCGATTCCCACCGCTCAATGAGCAAGAAGACCTTTGGATCGGACTGCGAGTGGTAGACCTCGAACCGCAGGCAGCCTGGTTCCATTCGCGAAAGGCGGCCTTGCTCGCAGAGCCAATCGCGGATCGCGGGAACGTCTTGCTCATCGTTGACGGTCAAGAGAATGTTGGCGTAGATCATGCGGCATCTCTCGGTCGGACCGGTTTTCACCCGTCAGGATACCTCGGCACCGCCAAAAATGCCCGTGCGAGCCACAGGCTTCGAGTGCGGGCAAGCCGCGTGTTTGCCGGTTCGCTTTCATGCGGCTAGCCCGTAGCAAGATACTCGCCGATCAATCAACCTTGCCCGGATTGGATGCTGAGGGGCTCTGGGTCGGCGCGGCCTTGGTGGGCGCGAGGACTTGCTTGGGCTCGGAACGAAGCGAACGGAGCTTGCCCGAGGCCCTTAGCACGTCGAGTCCCAGCGCGACGCTGGCCGCCGCCGCCAACCAGCCGACGTTGAGGTAGCTGCCGTCGCTCCAGAAGACAGAGCTCAAGAGGACAGCCGTGACGAGCAGCGACAAGGTCGCGAGCAGGCCGCGGTAGAGCACCTTTTCGCGGCTCGCCCGGGATGAGTACTTGGCGATCGCCGTCCGGGCCGCCGTGTTGGCGACATTGCGCAGGCTGTCCAAGTCGGCCCGCACGCTGGCCTTGTCCTGCCGGTGAGAGGGCTCGGGAAGGGGTAGCGGTCCCGCATGAACAGGAGTTGCCGTGGTGCTTGAGACCGGTTCGGGCTTTTCCGGCTGCGGATTGACGGTCGTGCCGGCGGTTGGCGGGGCGACCCAGAACGCGTCGGGTGTCGCGGAGCGACGAGACCGGGCCAGTAACTGCTGCATGTAAGATTCGACGGAGACCCCTTCGACACCATGCGGCTGTGCCGGCTTCTGTGCCGACGGGGTCGAGACCTCGGCTGTGGGTCGCGACTTTGGCGACGCCGTGTTGCCGCTGCCCGTGCCGAGAGCTTGCTCGCGTGCGGCACGCCACTGGGCCACGGGGTCGTTTTCGCTTTGCGGGGCTGTTCGCGAGCTGTTATCGGGCCCAGCGGGGGAAGCCGTGGCGTCACCAACGCTTTGATGGGCGTCACCGGAATCGGCAGGCGACGATTTGAGCGCCGACTGCAGCCGTCGCTTGAGGACTTCGCACACGCGCTGCGATTCCTGGTGCCGCCGTTCGAATTCGCGAGCCCGCATCTCGAGCGCTTTGATCTTGCGCTCGGACTCGGCCAGAGATTCCGCGATGCCGGACTGTTCTATGTCCGATTGTTGCGATTCTTCGTTGCGAGTGGCCAATTCGAATTCGAGCTTCAGCCGGAGTGCGATCAGTTCGGCGAGCTGCTCGGATTGAGCGGCGAGCTTCTCGCGAAGAGCCGTCAGCTCTTCTTGGGCCGAGGAGTCCGCCGTGCCCTGGCGCTGCACTTCAGTCGAGCGCAGTGCGCATTCATTGATCCGCGCCTCGGCCTCCGCCTCGCGCTGCGTCAGGCAAGCGATGCGGTCCCCGAGATCCCGGCTGGCAGCGGCTGCTTGCGATTCTCGCGCCGCAAATTCCGCTTCGCGTTCCTCCAACGCGCGCTGTCGTCGGGCTTGGGCTTCGTCGGTTTGCGCGACCGTCTGTTCGCAGCTTCGTACGCGCTCCTGCCGATCGGCCAAGGACTGTTCCTGCTGCACGATCTGCGTTTCTCGTTCCTGGAAAGCCCGCCGCTGCGCGTCGAGCGATTTCTCTCGGGTCTCGATCACGGCGGCGCGTGCGGTGAGGGCCGTCTCGAGATCGGCGCTGCGTTTGGCCTGCTCGGTCAGCTCGTTTTCGCGTGCGGCTTGCGAGGATTCGCGCTCCGCCAGGGCCTGATCGCGACGGGCCAGCTCGGAATCTCGATCAAGCGCCGCCTGCTCCCGCTCGGCGAATTTGCGTTCAACTTGTTCCCGCGCCTGTTCGCGAGTCGCGAGCGCGGCCTCGCGCTCGTCGAGGGCGTGTTCCCGTCCGGCGGCGGCTGCGTCTCGAGTGTCCAGCACCTTTTGACGTCCGCGAAGCGCATCCTCCCGCATGGACAGCTCGCGTGCGGCGTCGGTTTGGGCCTGTTCACGCACGGCGAGAGCTTTCTCGCGATCTCCCAGCACCCGTTCCCGGGCGGTGTGCTTTTGCGTTCGCTCGGTAAGTTGCGTGTCGCGCTCGGCCACTTCTCGTTCGAGAGAATGGATCGCCTGCTCCCGGCTCGCCACGTCGCGGTCGCGCTGCTGGATCGACTGAGCACGGGCCTCGATCTCTGCTTCGCGCGTCTCGCGAACTGCCGCCTGTTGGACCAACTCGGCGGCGCGCTGTTCCACGCTCGCTTCTCGTTCGGCCAAGAGCGCCTCGCGCTCTTCGAACGCGGCATCCCGGTCTTGAGCCGCCGATTCGCGTCCACGCAAGGTCGTCTCGCGCCGCAGCAGAGCCGCGTCTCGGTCGTTCAGGGCATCCGCACGTTCGACGAGTCCTGCCTCCTGCTCTTCGACGGCGGCTTGTTGCCGCTTGATCGCCGCTTCGCGCTGGGCGGCCGTCGCATTGCGCTGAGACACGCTCGATTCGCGTTCGTCGATCTCTGACATGCGGCGCTGCAGTGCGGCATCCCGCTCCACGATCGACGACTCTCGGTCGTTCAGGAGCGCTTCGCGCTGGGCGAGCGCCTCGTCGACGACCGCAGCCGATCGTGATCGGTCGGAGGGCGAGCGCGACTCGCGTTTCATCCGTTCTTCGAACTGCTGCTGCCGCAGATCAAATTCCGACTGCCGCTGCTTCAGGTCGGACTCTCGGCTGTCAAGGAGCGTGCCTCGGCGGGTCAGCGCGAGTTCTTGCTCGTGAGTCTGTGCGAATCGTTGCGCGAGTTCCTCGTCGGAGCCAACCAGCGATTGCGCCCGAGACTCCAGCTCGCGGGCACGCTGGCTGAGACGCGATTCGGTTTGCTCGAGGCGGGCCTCCCACTGGCCGAGCCGGGCCTCCTCGACCGCCTGGCGCTCGGCGGCCTGGGCCACGAATTCGGGAACGGCGGCGGTCGGTTCGGGCGAGACTTGCGCGACGGGCTTGGCGGCAACCGACGCGGCAGCAGCCGCGGTCAAGGCCTGGGCGTCGATGACCGCGCTTCGACGGACCAGAGCCAGCTCCTGCTCGTGGATTTCGGCTAGTCTCTGAGCAACTTCTTCTTCGGAGACCGACAGCGTTTTTGCGCGGGCCTGAAGCTCGGATGCCTCGCGCTTCAGTCGGGCTTCTTGCTGGGCCAACCGAGCTTCCTCTTCAGCCTGCCGCCGGGCGGCCTGCGCGACGAATTCGGGAGTCGCGGTCATTGAACTTGGCGGCGCCGCGCTCATTTGTGCGGTGCGAGCGGCAGCGGCCTGGTCTTCGAGCAAAGCGCTGCGACGAGCCAGAACCAGCTCTTTCTCGTGCATTTGGGCCAGTCGCTGGGCGATGCCCTCTTCGGAGGATGTCAGCGCTTTCGCGCGGGCCTGCAGTTCGGACGCTTCGCGCTCCAATCGGACCTCTCGTTGCGCGAGTCGGGCCTCTTCTTCTGCCTGACGCTGGGTTGCTCGGACGACAAATTCGGGCGTTGGCGCCGGACTTGGTTGCGCGGCGGTCACGGGAGTGGACGGCGCGATCGGAGCAGTCGCGGCTTTCGCGTCGAGCGTCGCGCTGCGGCGGGCCAGTGCCAATTCCTGCTCGTGAATTCGGGCCAGCTTCTCGGCGACCCCTTCCTCCGAAGCCATGAGCGACCGCAGCCGCGACTGGATTTCGTCGGCTTGTTGCAGCAGTCGGCTCTCGGTCTGGGCGAGTCGCGCCTCGACACCCATCTGACGCTCGAGCGACGCGGTCACGTGATCAGGAATTGCCGGCTGAGCGGTCAAAATCGGTGCTGGCTGACTCGGGGCAATTGCGACGGACGTCGGAGCAGGCGTGGTCTCGGCAGCGGGCCTCGCGGTGACGTGGAATTCGAGCGGCCCGACTGTCAGGCGATCCCCGACGTGGAGTTCGACCTGGCGCACGGGTCCATTATTGAGCCAGGTGCGAACATCGAGGGCCCGCAACGTCGCTCGGCCGGCGTCGATGCGAATCTCGCAATGGCGCGGCTGAACGCCGCTGGCTCGCAGCACGTGCGAACAATCAGATGACGAGCCGATCAGATGCTGCCCTGGCCCAAACACCAGCGTCTCGACCCCAGCCGAGCTGCGGACCGGCTCGAGAGCCAGGCCAGAGATTCCGTTCCGGGGCGCTTTCGACGCAACATTTCGATCAGCAAGAGCGACCATCCCAGGAGATCCTACAAGCGGTTCACAAGCTCCCTCTCCCGGTACTCCGGGAGAGGGCCGGGGTGAGGGCGGCTTTTGAAGCGCCGTACCGACAGAAACGAAGACTTCTCATCACAAGAAGAGCCCTCACCCTGCCCTCTCCCATCGGAATGGGAGAGGGTTCTGGATCGAGCGTGCGGTAGTGTTTAACCGTGTCAGAGCGCAGGCGGTGGCGCGCATGACGCAAAACCGCAACACTTCGATAGGGATATACCCCGTGGCACAGTCCGGTCAAAAAGGAAACGTGCGCAAACCGCAAGATGTGCGGCGACCGATCGCGATCCTCCGACTGTGCGGAGTTCGCGGGCCGACGTTCGCAATCGGGTCGCCCGCAAGTCACCCCCGCCGGAGCAATCGGTGCGAACGGATCACGCCGCAATCTCCTGCCGGAATGGACAACCGCTACTTGATCCGAAATAATGAATCTGCGGGACCAAACGCATTCCAGGCGTCGAAAGCTCCCCCCTTTGCGGCCCAGCGGGCCTCGCAACGACGCCGCCGAAGTCCTACCAGAACCAAGGCCCCGTGCATGTCGGTCCGCGGCCCGATCATCGACTCCGCCTGCCAACGGGTGCGCTCGCGGGTCTGCCTAGTGGTCGGTCTGCGACAAGTCGGCGCGTTCGGGTGGCACTGGCGGCTTGCCCGCCAGTGGGCTCGTTTGAACCGCGAAGACAACACTGGCGGACAAGCCGCCAGTGCCACCCAACAATTTCGACTCGGCGTATTGGCGCTGGCGCTCGGCTTCGTGGCATTGTCGCAGGCGTCGGCAGCGGGTCCGAAGCGGGTCAACTACAGCCGCGACATTCGTCCGATCCTTTCCAACACGTGCTACAAGTGCCACGGTCCCGACGAAAATCAGCGCAAAGCCGGGCTGCGTCTCGATAAAAAAGAGGGGGCATATGCCAAACTGGAGTCGGGCGATGTGGCGGTCGTCCCCGGAGCGAGCGCCAAAAGCGCAGTCTGGCAGCGCTTAACCGCTAAGGACCCTGACGTCCGCATGCCGCCGGCCGATTCGGGCAAGACGATTGCCCCCGAGCAGATCGACCTGATTAAGCGATGGATTGACGAAGGGGCCGAGTTCCACGGTCACTGGTCATTACTGCCTCCCCAGCATGCCGCCGCGCCGCCGGTCAAGCATCCGGAGTTGGCCCGCAACCCGATCGATCGTTTCGTCCTGGCTCGCTTGGACGAGGAAGGCCTCGCTCCTTCTGTGCAGGCTGACAAGGCAACTTTGATTCGCCGGGTGACTCTCGACCTCATCGGACTGCCACCGAGTGTTGGCGATGTCGACCGGTTCCTGGCTGACCAGTCTCCCAACGCTTACGAAAAGCTCGTCGATCGCCTGCTCGATTCGCCGCAATATGGCGAGCAGATGACCCGTTACTGGCTGGATGCGGCCCGTTACGGCGACACGCATGGCATGCATCTCGACAACGAGCGCTCGATCTGGCCGTATCGCGACTGGTTGATTCGGTCGTTCACCTCGAACCTGCCCTTCGATCGTTTCACGGTGGAGCAACTGGCGGGAGACCTGCTTCCCAATCCCACGACCGATCAGCGCGTGGCGACAGGGTTCAGCCGGTGCAACGTCACGACGGGCGAAGGGGGCGCGATCGACGAGGAGTTTTACTGCCGCTACGCAGTCGATCGGGTCGCGACGACGGGGACCGTCTTCCTGGGCCTGACGCTCGGCTGCTGCGTCTGCCACGATCACAAGTTCGACCCGGTGACGCAGCGCGAGTTCTATCAGCTGTTCGGCTATTTCGGCAGCCTGAGCGAACGGCCGATGGACGGCAACGCGCTCCTGCCTCCGCCGACACTCCGTCTCGGGCCGGAGAAGGACGATCGGAAACTCGAACATTGGAAGACAGAGGTCGCCGCGCTCGAATCAACGATCAAGGCAAAGCTCGCGAAATTTGCCCAGAAGCAGCAGGCCGCATCGTTGCCTGCATCGCTGGAAGCTTGGGCGACTGTCGCTGGCAAGGACTCCGCGAATCTGCCCAAAGCTGTCCGCCGAGTGCTGGACGTGGCACCCGCAAAGCGGACCGTGAGGCAGAAAGCGGCGCTCTGGAACTACTACGTGCAATACGTCTTCGCGGGCAGTCGCGAGGCTTTCGATCCGCTCAATAAGAAACTGAACGAAGCCCGCGAGCAGTTTGCCGCGGCAGAACTGGCTGCACCGAGCACGCTGGTCATGCAGGACATGACCAAAGCACGCGACATCTTTGTGCTGATCCGCGGGGCCTACGATCGCAAAGGCACAAAGGTCGAACCCAACGTGCCCGCTGCCATCGGTCCCCATTTGCCGAAGGACGCGCCGCCCAACCGTTTGTCGCTCGCCAGGTGGATCGTCGATTCTCAGAATCCGTTGACGGCCCGGGTCACGGTCAATCGGTTTTGGCAGCAGTATTTCGGCACCGGCATCGTGAAGACTGCGGAAGACTTCGGCGCGCAAGGCGAATGGCCGACCCATCCGGAACTGCTCGACTGGCTGGCGACCGAATTTGTGCGCAGCGAATGGGACGTCAAGCGGCTGCAACGGCTGATCGTCACGTCCGCGACTTATCGCCAATCGTCGCGCGTGAGTAGCGACTTTGCCCAGCGCGATCCGGAAAATCGCCTGCTGGCGCGCGGCCCGCGGTTCCGTCTCGACGCCGAGGCCGTCCGCGATACGGCCCTGTCAGTCAGCGGCCTGCTCGTCGAAACGGTCGGCGGCAAAAGTGTCAAACCGTATCAGCCGCCTGGATTGTGGGAGGCGATCAGCTACACGAGCAGCAACACCGCGCGATTTTTCAAAGACAAGGGAGACGCGCTCTATCGTCGCACGCTGTACACCTTCTGGAAGCGCACTTCGCCCCCGCCGGCTTTGACGACGTTCGATGCCCCCTCGCGAGAGGAGTGCACCGTTCGCCGCGGTCGAACCAATACACCTCTGCAGGCGCTCGTGCTGATGAACGACGAACAATACGTCGAGGCGGCCCGGCACCTGGCGGCGCGGATGATCCATCAGGGCGGATCGACTCCGGCCGAACGCATCGTATTTGCCTTCCGGCTGGCGACGTCCCGGTGGCCGACGGCAGACGAGATCGGCATTTTCACACGCCTCTACGATGAACAACGGGCCGCCTATGCGAACAAACTCGAGGCGGCCGAACGATTGGTTCATGTCGGCGATTCGCCCGTCGACACCACGATCGACGCCCGGGAGCTGGCCGCGTGGTCGCTTGTGGCCAACGTGATTTTGAACCTCGACGAGACCGTGACCAAAGGCTGAAGCTGCAATGGATCCGATTCGCGAGCATGTCGACTTGATGACGCGCCGGTATTTCTTCGGTCGCGCGGGGACGGGGATCGGCGTGGCGGCGCTGGCTTCGCTCTTGGATCAAGGTCGAGTGTTCGGTTCGATCACCGGCCAAGCCGGCTCATTGGGCCAAAGTAGCGCCGATCAAGGCGTTTTGGGTCAGCCGCATTTCCCGGCCCGGGCCAAGCGCGTCATCTACCTGTCGATGAACGGCGCGCCGTCCCAGTTGGAGTCGTTCGATTACAAGCCGAACCTCAATGATTTGTTCGACGACGATTTGCCCGATTCGGTGCGGATGGGGCAGCGGATCACGACGATGACGTCCGGTCAGAGCCGGCTGCCGATCGCCCCGTCGATTTTCAAGTTCAATCGCCACGGGCAGTCGGGCGCTTGGGTGAGCGAGCTATTGCCGCACACGGCGAAGGTGGTCGACGAACTGGCCATCGTTCGGACAGTCAACACCGACGCAATCAATCACGACCCGGCGTGCACATTCGTGTTTTCGGGAGCGCAGCAACCGGGGCGTCCGAGCATGGGAGCCTGGGTTTCTTACGGCCTGGGCAAGATGAACGAAAATCTGCCCGGGTTCGTGGTGCTGCACTCGACCTGGAGCTCAAAACGCGATGCGCAGGCGGTCTTCTCGCGTTTGTGGGGATCGGGCTTCCTTCCGTCGCGATACCAGGGGGTCGCGCTCCGTTCCTCCGGCGATCCGGTGCTCTACCTTTCCAATCCGCCCGGCGTCGATGCGGCCAGCCGTCGCCGAATGCTCGACGCGCTGTCTGAGCTCAACCGCAAGGAGCTCGAGACCGTTGGCGATCCGGAGATCAACACGCGAATCGCCCAGTACGAGATGGCCTACCGGATGCAGACGTCGGTTCCCGAGCTGACCAATCTCTCCGATGAGCCAAAACACATTCTCGATCTCTATGGGCCCGATGTGCACATTCCCGGCACTGTCGCCTCCAACTGCCTGCTGGCCCGCCGGCTGGCCGAGCGAAACGTGCGGTTCACGCTGATCTTTCAGCGCGGCTGGGACCATCACGGCAATCTGCCCACCGACATGCGGCTGCAATGCCGCGACATTGACCAGCCCTGCGCCGGACTGATCAAGGACCTCAAGCAACGCGGCATGCTCGAGGATACGCTCGTGGTGTGGGGCGGAGAATTCGGCCGCACCGTTTATTGCCAGGGCAAGCTCACCCACGAAGACTACGGCCGGGATCATCATCCGCGCTGCTTCAGCATGTGGATGGCCGGCGGCGGAATCAAACCCGGCATCGTCTACGGGGAGACCGACGACTTCAGCTACAACATCGTGAAGGATCCCGTGCATGTCCACGATCTCAACGCGACGATCCTCGCCTGCCTGGGCATCAATCACGAGCGGCTGACCTACCGCTTCCAAGGCCGGGATTTTCGGCTCACCGACGTGCATGGGAAGGTAGTCACCGGCCTATTGGCCTGATAAGGCGGCTGGCTTTGTAGGGTGGGCCAAGGCCGGCTTCCCGGCCGCTGGCCCACCGATTCTGTTGCGCGGCAGTTCGAAATGAGACCCAATGGCGGACGCTCAAAAATGGTGGGCCAGCGCCCGCTGTAGCGGTCTCGGCCCACCCTACGCGGGCTCGACGCCGTCGCAGACGGTCGTTTCGCGACGGCAGTTTCTCGCTACGACCGGAATCGGTGTCCTCGGCGCCTTTGCGGACATCACGTCCTCCGCTGCCGACAGACTGCCGGCGCCGCGATTCGTTTTAGAGTGGGGCCGCAACGGTAAGGCTCCGGGTGAATTCAGCGCGAATGTCGGCCTCGCGATCGGCAAGAACGACGAAATCTATACCTGCGAGTTCCGCAACCATCGCATTCAGAGATTTACGCCCGACGGAAAATTCCTCGGCACGTTTCCCGTTGAGCCTCACGCGGGAGGAATCGCCGTCGACGCGAGCGGCAATGTTTATGTCGGAATTTGGAACGACAACAAGGTGGCGGCCTATTCTCCGACGGGCAAGCTGCTGCGGGAATGGGGACGCAAAGGGACGGGCGATGGTGAGTTTCAGCTTCCAGGCTCAGTGTCATTGGGCCCCGATGGGCTGCTCTACGTGCCCGATCAGGGAAACAGCCGCGTCCAAAAGTTCACGACCGACGGCAAGTTCGTCGGCAAGTGGGGCCAGCACGGCAAGGCGCCTGGGGAATTTGGTGGCAACTCGGGTCCCGGCTCGCGGTTTGCCGGTCCGCAGTTCATCGCCTTTGATTCAGCGGGCAACGTCTACACCACTGACGCGGATCTGAAGCGCGTGCAGAAGTTCACACCAGAGGGAAAGCTCCTCGCCCATTGGGGCAGCGGCGGTACCGAGCCCGGCGGTTTCGGTCCGCTCCCTCTCCAAAGGAACGGCAAAATGGCCACGATGGGCGGACCGATCGGCATCTGCGTCGATCGCCAGAACAGGGTTTGGGTCAGCGCGACCAACAGCCGCGTGCAGCAATTCACCAACGACGGCAAGTATCTTCGCGGCATCGGCGGCCTGGGCACGAAGCCGGGTCAGTTCCACGTGCCGCACGCCCTGGCAATCGACAGCCGCGGATTTCTGTACGTCTCCGACACGATGAACGGGCGGGTGCAGAAGTTTGCTGTTGACTAAGAAGAAAGAGCCAGAAGAAGAGTTGAACAGGAGGTAACGGAGGCAACAGAGAATTGCAAAGGCTTTCTCCGTTTACCTCTGTTACCTCCTGTTCAAATTTCTTCCTTCAACCTTCAGTTTCGCTCGGCAAGCTCATGTCGCGCGGCGATGGCTGCGCTTGGTAGTGACGCAGACGTCGACCACGCGGCCTGTGTCGGAAAGGGCGACGTGAAATCGCTCCTTCCCTTCGATGCGATGCACAGACAAGTGGTAGGACTCGTCGGTGACGGCCAGGTAAGGACGCTGCTGGGGGCTCTTCGGCGGGCGAATCTTGCCCCACGATCCGTCGCCCAGATAGACGATGCCGTTTTCGTTCACTCGGCCATCCAAGAGCGGATGCGTTCGCTTGAACGTATGGTCGTGGTGCTCGAACACGGCGTCGACGTTGTACCGCTCGTAAAGCGGGCACCAGTGCTTGCGGATCTGGGGACTCGTTCCCCGCTCTTCTCCTTCGTTGCCGAATGGCCGGAACGACGGGTAACCCGGCACGTGGTTGAAGGCGAAGACGGTCGGGCATTCCTCCCGCTCTTTGAGCGTCGTGGCCAGCCAGTCGGTCTGCGCTCCAACGACCGGCGTGGTGTGATTGGTGTCGAGAAAGATCAGCGACAGATAGTCGCCGAAGTCGAGCTTGGCATAGCCGGACTGGTCAAACAGCCCGTCGAACATCGCGTAAAAGAACGGGGCTTCTTTCCGCGTCTTTTCATAACCGCCGGCGACTTCGTGATTGCCGATGCAGGCCAGCATGGGAATCAGCCGGCCTTGGTCGTCCTTGAGGTCGTGGGCGTAGTTCTTGATGAACTGCATGAAAACCGCGGGCGACGTCCCGTTCTCGTAGGCCAGGTCACCGCCGATCACGACGAACTGCGGCGCCTGGGCTGCGGCGACGCGGTTGTTCTTCATTGCGTGCCTGCCGATGCCGCTGTCGCCCCCCGAAACGAAATGAATCGTGTTGGTCGCTTTGGCCGGCATCGTGCGGAACCGCCGTTCGGCCGAGTCGACGCCGACGCGAAAACGGTAGTCAGTGTCGGGCTCGAGACCGGTCAGCTCCGTGCGAAAGATAAAGCGGTCCGTGAGCGGGAATTGTCGCGATTTGCCAGGCACGCTCCGCCAGTCCTCCGATCGGTCCTTCGCGTACCAAATCGGCCGCGTGAGACCGTCCTTTTCGGCGTCGGCGATCCATTGCACGGTCATCGTGGTCGTCGGATCGTGCTGCCACGTCAGAAACAGCCCAGTTGGGTCGAAGGTCGGCCGCGGCGCGAAGGCGGGTTTGGCGTCCGTCGGCCCGGCCAGGAGGGAACCCATGTAGCCGCAACCGGCCAACAGCGAGGCCGATTGCAGAAAATGACGGCGGTTCAGATCGATCATCGAAGCGCACCTCCTGGCAAAGAGACGAGGCGTGTGGGCGTTCCGCGGCTCTATTACCAGTAGCAGGCCGGCTGCGAAGCTTCAACCGCTTCGGTTAAGACGCGTTTAGAATCGTTTCACGCGCCCTCTTGGTTGATCGAAATCTCTTCCGAGCCGTTGCGAGTGCCGAGCGCCTGCCAAACAGTCGGGTCGATCGAGTCGCCGGTGAAATCGACGTGGCCGTCGCAATAAAGCGCGAACACGCCCTTCGGATGCCGGCTGCGGGCGGCGATGTTGTGGGAGAGCACGTCCCACCATTGGTTGGTGGTGGTGCTAAAGGGCAGGCCCCCGCGGCAATCGACGTCGAGGTCGTTGGGCACGCGGATGTGGTTGTACAGCGAATGGCCCGGAGCGCCATAGAGCCAGCCACTGCCCCGTTCCTCCATGAGCACGAGCCCGGGGGAGTGGCACTGTGCGACGTAGTCGGTCAACTCGGGGCCGACCGTT
>DASZIA010000021.1:0-34142 GCA_035949535.1 Planctomycetaceae bacterium
AACAACGTTGTACGGCGGAGCCAATGAAACTCAATTCATTGTGGCGAACAACAACGACACTCTGGACGATATCCAAGGCGCTCTGACGCTGCACGGCGGCGGCATCTTCAACTTCGCTGAGATCATCGACGCCCTCAATACTGTCGGGCACAACTATACGCTGTCGTCGGACCCGACAAGTGGCAATCATGTCGATCGCGACGGCATGGCTGACATCAGCTACGATGGCCTCGGCGAATTCATCGTCCAGGCCAGCGACAATCCCTATACGCCGCCGTCGCCCAATACGGTCGCTGTCACGGGGACCGCTGCTAATGCTTCGACAATCCTCCTTGTGAGAAGCACCGACACAGTCATCCTCGGCGCGCCCCTCGGGAACGGCACGCACACGATGGAGACCTTCCTGGGCGAGTTTCGCGTGCAGTCCCTGTCGACCGACTCGCCGAGCGTGGTCGTTGACGACTCAGGCAATCCGAGCACCACACCTCGGACCGTCACCTTCGATCGCGACCCCAATAATGGTTCCCCCATCTACTACATCGACGGTTTGGCCCCCGCGCCGATCTACCTGCAGGTGGGGAACGGCTCACATGTCGCCCTATTCGGCAACAACGCCGACGAAACCTTCAAAATCAACGCCCTTCCGCCGGGAGTGGCCATCAGCATCAACGGCGAAGGGGGCGACAACACCCTTGATTACTCGGGCTACACGGGCGACGTCACTGTCGATCTGCCCCTCGGCTACGCGACCGGACTGACCGGCGGTATCTCGAATATCCGCAATGTCGTTGGCAGCCTCGGCAACGACATCCTGGTTGGCGATGGCCAGGCGAACGTCCTGATGGGAGGCACGGGTCGCAACATCCTAATCGCCGGTCAAGGGGGCGGTGACACGCTGATAGGCGGTCCGAGCCAGAACATTCTGATCGCCGGCTACACCGACGACGACCTCGACGTCGGGGCACTCGACTCCGTCATGGCCCAATGGGTTAGTGGCAACGCGGAGCCGTTCGCGGTGTCGCAAGTCCATCCCGACACATCCGCCGACGCGCTGGTGGGGGGCGGGCAGAACTGGTTCTTGTACGCAGCGGGCGAAGACCAGCTTTCCAATGTGCAATCCGGCGATGTTCTGACGGCCATCTAAGCGAACGTGATCGCCTTCTGGTATCTTGGCGAGTTCGGGACGTTGCCGAAATTGCGGTTGAACCCGCCGCGATTGTGCCTCTGCCGAGCTCGGAATGGGAGAGGTTGATGAGTAGTAATGAGTGCACGCCCTCCGAGCGCCTGCAACAACTTTGCCAGGACCAACGCGCCCGCTGGCTTCGCGGAGACCGCGTGTTTGTTGAGTCTTTCTTTGACGAGCACCCGGAACTCCGCAGCGACGAGAAGCTCCTGCTCGACTTTATTCTGGCGGAATACACGCTACGCCATGAGTTAGGCGACCAACCGACTCCCGCTCAATACGTCGCGCGTTTTCCGCACCTGGCATCGCAACTCGCGCTGTTGTTCGAAGTGCACGACGCCGTGTTCGCCACGACTGAATACGGGGCGGAGTTATCCGAATCTCCGGGGACGCTGATTGGTCCCTACCGATTGCTTCAACAGATCGGCGAAGGTGGCTTCGGCGTCGTATTCATGGCCGAACAGACGACGCCCGTCCGGCGAATGGTTGCGCTCAAAGTCATCAAGCCGGGAATGGACACACGACAGGTGATCGCCCGGTTCGAGTCCGAGCGCCAGGCGCTGGCGCTGATGGATCACCCCAACGTCGCCAAGGTGCTGGACGCCGGCGCGACCGCGTCGGGCCGTCCGTACTTTGTGATGGAACTCGTCAAAGGGGTGCCGATCACCGAGTTCTGCGACAGGAATCACCTGCGGCCGGACCAGCGGCTCAACTTGTTCCTCGACGCGTGTCACGCGATCCAGCACGCCCACCAAAAGGGGGTCATTCATCGCGACATTAAACCGAACAACGTGATGGTCACGCTGCACGACGGCGTCCCAGTCGTCAAGGTGATCGACTTCGGTCTTGCCAAAGCGACCGCGCAGAGGCTCACCGAGCGAACGCTGTTTACCGCTTATGGCGAAATGGTCGGTACCCCCGTCTACATGAGCCCCGAGCAAGCCGAGATGAGCGGGCTCGATATCGACACTCGCACCGATGTTTATTCGCTAGGGGTGCTGCTGTACGAACTGTTGACGGGGACTACGCCGCTGGAACTCGAGCGCTTGCGGCGAGCCGCCTATGCGGAAATGCAGCGGATCATCCGCGAGGAAGAGCCGCCACGTCCCAGCGCGCGACTCTCTTCGCTCGGAGGGTCCGCGACGATCTTGGCGGGCAACCGCGGCCTGGACGTCAAGCACCTGGTCAAGCTGCTCTCGGGTGATCTCGACTGGATCGTGATGAAGTCGCTGGAAAAGGACCGCAATCGCCGCTACGACACACCGGGAAATTTCGCCGACGACATCGATCGATATCTGCGGCATGAGCCGATCGTGGCGCGGCCGCCATCGGCGATCTATAAGCTTAAGAAATTCGTCCAGCGGAACCGAGGGGCCGTGCTGACGGTGGCACTGGTGGCCGTCGCCTTGCTGGCAGGCACCGGAGTTTCGACGTGGCAAGCGCTCCGCGCTACACGCGCTGAGACAGCTGCTGTGGCGGCAGCCGCGTCCGAGAAACAGGCAAAGGAAGACGCCCAAGCACGTGAAGCCGAGACGAAGGAGGTGCTTTCGTTCGTCGAGAACAAGATCTTTGCCGCCGCCCGGCCGAAGGATCAGGACGGCGGTCTGGGCTACGACGTCAAGCTGGCCGACGCTCTGAAGTCCGCCTTGCCGTTTGTCGAGAAGAGCTTCCCCAAGCAACCTCTCGTGGAAGCGCGACTGCGGATGACATTGGGCCAGTCGTTTCAGTTTTTGGGGGACTTCCAGTCGGCGGCACAACAGGAAGAAGCCGCCCGCGCCCTATACACACAGTTTCGTGGCTTCGACGACCCCGACACGCTCATGAGCATGCACTACCAGGCCGTCAGCTATCGCATGCTCGGCCGCCGCGCCGAGGCCCTGAAAACTTTCCAGGAGACGCTGACGCTTCGGAAGGCGAAACTTGGCGCCGATCATCCCGATACGCTCGCCAGCATGGACGGCCTGGCCAACACCTACGGTGATCTCGGCCGGTACCCCGAGGAGCTTAAGCTCCACACCGAGGCGGTTGCGCTGATTAAGGCGAAACTCGGCCCGCGCGACCCCAAGACACTCGTGTGCATGCACAACCTGGCCGACTGCTACCGCGAGCTAGGCCGGCCCGCAGAGGGCGCTAAGCTCTTTGAGGAGGTGTTGGCGATCCGGAAGGTCGAGCTTCCCCGCGACCACCCCGACACGCTCAAGAACATGCATGCACTGGCTCTCTGCTACTTTTACCTGGCCCGGTACGACGAGGCCCTCAAGCTGCACCTTGAGACGCTTGCACTCCGAAAGGCCAAACTCGGCCCCGACCACCCCCAGACGCTCACCTGCATGAACAACCTCGCCACGAGCTATCTTCATGCCGGACGATTGAATGACGCCCTCAAGCTCTTCGCGGAAACGTTCGCGATTCGTAAGGTCAAGTTCGGCCCCGACCACCCCGATACCCTTATGACGATGAGCAACCTGGGGGCGACGTACTCGGATCTCGGTCGACACGCCGATGCTCTCAAAATCAATCAGGAAGCGCTCGCCCTCCAGAAGGTGAAGCTCGGCCCCGATCACCTCGAAACACTCCGCACCATGAACAGTCTGGCGATCAGCTACGGCGAGCTGGGCCGACTCGAAGAATCGCGCAAAATCAGCGAAGAAGCGCTCGCGCGGCATAAAGCGACTTATGGTCCGGACCACCCGAGCACGCTCTCCACCATCAGCATCCTGGCGGAGACCGAGTCCCGACTTAACCGGCTGGACGAGGCCCTCAAGCTGCGCCAGGAGCTGTTGGCCAGCCGGAAAGCGAAACTAGGACCCGAACACCCCGCGACTGTCAGTACGATGCTCGACATCGCCGAGAGTTTGCTTTCCCTGGGTCGGTCGGAGGAAGCTTTCAAGCTCAACGAGCAGGTGCTCTCGCTGCGCAAAGCGAAGAATGGCGCGGATCACCCAGACACGCTGTCCGCGATGAACGGCCTCGCGAACTGCCACGAAGCGCTCGGCCGCCACGCCGAGGCCCTCAAGCTTCGCGAGGAGACGCTCGCGGGCCGCAAAGCTAAGCTCGGCCCGGACCACCCGAAGACACTCGAGACGACTTGGGGTCTGGCCAAGAGCTTGATGGCGCTGCATCGCGAAGCGGAGGCGATGCCGATCGTTGATGATTGTCTGCAACGTGCGCGGACCCAGGCGGTTGATCCGCCGGTGATGCCCGGACTGATCGATCTGCGCCTGCGGTTTTACGAGGGCAAGAAGGACGCCCCTGGTTGCCGTCGAACAGCCGAGATCTGGGAGTCGCTCAATCGCACCGACACGGCCAGTCTCTACATCGCGGCCCGCCTTCGCGCCGTGACCGCGACCGTACTTCGCGCGGCCGGTAAGTCCGCCGATGCCAGCCATCAGGCTGACGCTGAGGCTGAACGCGCGATGGCCTCGTTGAAGCAAGCGGTCGGCGCGGGTTACAAGGACGTCGCGCACTTGGAGAAAGACAACGCCCTCGAATCACTCCGCGACCGCGAGGACTTCAAGAAGCTGCTGGCAAAGCTGACGGTCGACAACGGGGCTGTGCGGAAACCGTGATGGCTGAAGACGTGGTTATTCGAGCCGGAGTTGTTTCCCGGGCTGATTGAGGTGCGTCTGCGGTTATTCGAAGGCACCAAGGACGTCGCTGGTTGCCTTACGCCCGTCGAGCTTTCGGCTAAGAACGATCATGCGTTTCCTCGTTCAGCGGACATACTGCTTCCCCAGATACCACATGATCGCGGCCAACTCCTCAGGCGTGCCCGACAATCCCTCCGCCACCATCCGCGCGACCAGATTGCGGACCTGTTGGTCGCTTTTAGGCGGCGAATCGTCGACTTGTTTCAAGTCATGGCACTGCGAACACTTCGACTGAAAGATCCGTTTCGCGTCTCCAAGACTCGATTTGGCCTCCACCGCCGCCAGCAAAGAGCCGGCGCGCTGCATCGCTTGCGCCGATTTGTCCGCGCTTTCGGCCTGAGTTCGTTTGGCTCGCGACGCGCGCTGCAACTGCGGCGCGATCGCGACCAGATAGGCGGTCACCTGCGATTGCTCCGCTTCCGTGATGGTTTCAAACTGGGCCGAACGCTCTGACATCCTTTGTACGATCGCTCGCCAATTGTCGGGTGTCCTCGGCCGAACCAGCACCGTCCGTAAGTCGTGACATGTGACACATTTGTGGGTCAACACCGCCTGGCCTCGTTCCAGCCCGTCGGGAGACGTCAGCCGTTCAAGTTCGTCTCTCTTGGTGAACCCTGCCTGGCTCAACAGCGTGCGGACGCGTTCGAGATTGACGGGATCCGCGGCGTAACCGGACAGCACGGCTGCCCGAAGGTACCGTTCGCGGACGGCAAACGGCGCCGAAAGTCCGATCAAAAGCGCCGTACAGATGAGTAAGCTCGTGCCCAGGAAGGGCAACAGCCGCGCTTCCATATGCCGGAAGAAACGAACGATGGCCAGTTTGATCACCAGAATTACGCCGATGAGCATGCCCAGCGTGATGTGGACGACCGTGCGGGCCGGAAACTCGATTTGGTAGTTCCAAAGACGTGGGACCATCTGGACGAGGAAGTAGACGTACAGAATCAGATATGCGTAACCCAGCCCGCGATGGAGATGGATGAGTGCCCGAGGCGCGGAGCTTTGCAGTTTTTCCTTGTCGTAGGGATAGCCCCACAGGTGGTACATCAGGAACGTGGCCGCTACAGCAACGCCCAAGAACGCAATGCCGAGCACAGAGTTGGAGATTGCGTTCATCGGTTACGCTCGACTCGCAGCCCTGCAAAGAGCATGGCAAGCCCTGGGACCCGTCGCAGACTTGCGGCGCGGTCATGCCATCGACACGGCCTCAGATCTTGTCTTTTGGTGTCGCGATCAGTGCGCAACCGAGTAACGCCAAAGGTATCCCGACGGGCAGGAGCCACAGCGTCAGCGTCAGGAGCATACCGAGAAGCAGAAACAGCGTGCCGAGTAGTCCCCGGCCGAGCTCGAAAAGGAACTCTGTGAACGAATGCCAACCGCTGAGGGCGTGGTGAGGCGTCGCGATCGGGTTCGCACGTCGCGGGCGGGCGGACGGCTTCAATAATGGAATAAACTTCTGTTCGAACGAACTTCCGGTTTTCAACTCAAATGCCAACTGAGCCACGTTACGTTCTCCTTTTCAGAGCGCGCCCCCAAAACGACTGGAACCTGTCGACGTCGGCTGGGGAGGGAGAACCGGCGAAGATTCACGCCGACGGGCCGTCGCGTTGTCGACGGGCCGTCACGATTCAGGACGCTTTTGCATCTTTGCGCCGCATTGAAACGCACGTGGACCGGTACGCCGCAACGCAGCCGCTCATTCGGGTTAGCAAGTCGCACGACGACAGGCAGCAGGCCTGTCGACTTGTCTGCCATTAGCCCTACGAAGACCACTCGACCCATCCCGCTCTCGAGATTTCCTTCGCGCGATCTCACGTGGGCCGGCTGGCCCACGGAAATCCGGTCAGCCTGTTCCACCGTCAGTTCGCAGCGCACGTCGATCTCGCGCAGGTCCAAGATTTCTCCCCATAAGCTTGTACCTGGGCGCGAGACCATGCCGGGACTCACATTCAGCCAGCTCACCACCCCGTCGATCGGGGCCGTGACGACATAATGTTGCAGTTCAGCCTGTGCCGATTCCCACGCGGCCTCGGCGGCCCGCTCGAGCGTCTCGGCCTCGAGGGCTGCGACGCGGGCCTTATGTTGGGCGACGTCGGGGACCGAGCTGATTGCCTTCTCCAGCGCCCCGAGGTTACGGCGGGCTTCGTTCAAATTGATGCGGGCGTTTTCCAGCGCGGCACGCTTGACTCGCACTTCGGCTCGTGCCTCGTCATCGTCGAGTTTGACCAGGGCCTGCCCCTTCTTGACGCGATCACCCGGGTTCACCAGCAGCTCGACTACCGGGTGAAGGGGTACCGGAGCGATCATTCCCTTTCGGCCCGGGGCGCACTCAGTACGGCCCATCGCTTCGTCGAATCGATCGACCTGTCCCGCATCGTCCGCCGAGAACGCCGAGGGCAGCTTTGGGAAAGTGTCGATCGGATCGCAGCCGATCAGCTCGACGAGAACCACTCCCACCGCCAGGCAAGATAGCGTCGGCAGAAGTGGAAGTGAGTGCATCACGGTGCTCCTGGTGCGCCGCTCGAAGCGTGAGCCGGTCCGATGGGCCGCCCAGCCATAGCCAAGAGCGACCGCGGAAATGAAAGCCAGCGGAAATATTGCGGCCCGTGACAATCGCAACGAAGAGCAGGGCGGTTCGCTCGCGCCGCAATCGTTCCGGGCCGCAACTTTGCAGAACGACCGGGGGCGATCAGTAATAGTTTCCGCCGTAGATGGCCCGGCCCATTCCGGGGCCCCCGTAGTAGGAGTAATAGGGATAGTCGTAGGCGACGTACGGATAGTCGTAGCCGCCAGCGTAACCGTAGCCATAGCCGAGGTACGAATAGCCGAAGCCGCCATAGCCAAAGCCACGGGCGAAGCGGCGGTCAAATCCGAATCCACGATTCAATCCACGGTCGAAGCCGAAGCCGCGGTTAAAGCCTCGGCCAACGCCTCCACGAAACCCAGCGCCGCCCCGGAAGCCGGCGCCTCCGCCGCGGAAGCCACCACCTCCGCCACCCCCGCGTCCACCTCCGCCGCCGCCCCCACGAGCAAAAACAACGCTGCTGGCCGTTTCACCGAACAACAGACCGCAGGCCACGACGAGTACCGCGATCTCCAACAGTCCCTTTCTTCGAAGGCTCATAATCGGCCCCCCTTCTTAAGTTCAGGATCTCTGATCCAAGGCGATGCTCTTCACTTTCAAAAGCGTTCCAGAAAAATGAGCAGTCCGCTTTGAAAGCACGCTAAGCCAACGGTCACGGGAGCAGCCAATCGCCGCGATCGCTTCCGCAACGTCGCCAGCGCGGCGAGTGCTACGATTGTTCCGGCCGCCTTCACCGCTAGAAACACGGCAGGATCGCCACCGTTGCGATCGATCAAGTACCGCCCAACCGGATTCTTCTCGAAGTGCCGGATCATGTTCCCGGTGCGAACGACGAGGTAACCGTCATAGGCGGAAGCGCCGCCGATAAAGATCAGCACGGCCGTGAATATCGCCGTACAGGTGGAGGATCGGCCCAATCGGTCCCTCATCTTGGCGAGACCCCCTGGCCCTCAGGCGGCGGCATCACTTCAACCTGCAAGTCGAAGAGCAACCCCTCGCCGTTTCGTGCCTCGATCCAAGTCGCGTTGAACGCCAGACGTTTGAGATCGAAACTGTCAACCTCGCCACGGATCGTCACGACCTCGCCGTCGCAATCGACGTCGAGGCCGCGAATCTGGTCGCGAGTCACGGCTCGAACGCGATCGATGACGGCTCGTGCCACGGCGGCGTTCTTCGCAGGATCGGTTTCGGATTCAATCATGGGCTCTTCCTGAGATGGTAATCCTGGGCACCGGAGCAGACGCATTTTCCACGTCGATTGGCCCAAACGATCTTCGCGACCGTTTCTCCTGAGCAATTCCTAGCTCCTTCGAAAACGGGGCCTAAAATCCTTACCGGAACACGGCCGACTTTATTCCCAAAGTCGTGGCCGAAAAGCGTCTGGAAGGGCGCCGCGGTGAGTAACGCCGCCAGAGAATCGGTGGACTAAGTCACCGGTAAATCGCGACACGGATGACGCTCGGCTTCGCCCAAGCGCTTGCGCCCCGGTCACGGTGCACGGAATCGACAGCGCGGCGCCGCCTGCGGTCATCGAGCCTGATCGAGGAGGAGTGCCAAATCCGCCGGCCGTCGTTCCCACTCTTCAAAATGCGACAGGCCCAATAACAAAACAGCCCTGGGCGCCGCGAGGAGTTTGCTCCTCAATGCGACGCCCAGGGCTGATTTTCAATCCGCAAGTCGGGTCGAGTATCGGCGACCTAGGGGTCATTCCCGAACTGTCCGAAGATCCCAACCGCTTTCGCTCGCGACGAACCGGTAGGTCCCTGGCCCCAGTGTGTAGCGTGCGATACCAAATGACCCGCCACGATCGAAGACGATTTCTTGCGAGACTTGGGAGTGGATATTGGCGTTTCCGGCCTCCAGCGAACTCGCTTCTGAACCGAACGTGTAATTGACGGTTACGCCGGTCTCACTCGGATTGATCACCTTCACCGCCTCGGCAGAGGCGCCGTTCGGCAAGGCGTTGGGTGCCGGCTGGATTGCCGAAGTCGTCGAATCGGGCGATTCGGGCTGATAAGAGGCCGTCGTTACCTCGGGCGTTTGCGGGTCCGCCGGGGAGTCGCTCACGGCTTGATAACCATCGCCTCCGCCCGAGCCCCCGTCATCCGCGCCGGAATCACCAGAATCCGCACCCCCACCCAGGGCGTCTACGATGCCATTGAGGATGGCCTTGCCCCGACCTTTTCCGCCCGGATGATGCCCGCCTGGCTTCTGCATGCCGGCGATCGAGTTTGAAGGCTTTTTCTCTGCCAGCGGATTCACCTTGGCTGAGTTGTACTTCACCGTCTTTGTCGTCGAGGACAACTTGTTGGCAACATTGCCCGCGTAGTGGCTATTGGTTGCGGAGTTGGCCGTCGAAAGCTGATGCGTCTGCTGGTTCCCGTAGGAATTCCCACTATGGTTGGAATAGGACTGATTGTGGCCGCCCCAGTACGATTGGTTCCGCGGCGCGAATTGACGACCGCCGCCCCCAAAATTACTGTAGCCGCGACCACCAGCATGGCCCCAAGAACCGCCGCCAAACCCGTGTCCCCCGCCGAAGCCGTGTCCGCCGGCGAGAAGATCCGCAGGGCGGACCACTGTGCAAATCGCAGTAATCGCCGCTGCAACCAAGATCGCGTGTTTCATGGCTTTCCCCCTTGTCGATTCCGGTATTCGGTTCATGGCGTCGCGACCGGTCGTCGTGATCAACTTGGTCGTTTCCCGGCCGATTGCCCGTCCTACTTGAATGAGCGGGAACGGGAGTGACATCGGACATAATTTTTCAAAATCGTCGGCTCGGCCGTCCTCACCCCGCGGCAGCGCGGGTCGACCGCAACCGCGACCGATCGGAAACCAGTGTCGATCGCGGTTCTGACGTGAGGGAGGACCGCGACAGAGCGGCGTGCGCGGCAACTGCGAGGGCTTTTTGACGGGCAGATCGAAAGGCGTCAGTTTTCAGATTCGCGGCGAGACGGTTGCCGATTACGACGGCGTCCACGAGCTGATTTGCCTGGCCTTTGGCCGCGACGGCGAGGCGTCACTCGTCGATGCGCTGCGGGCTGAAGGCGCTGTCCAGGGTTCGTTCGTCGCCGAGATCGACGGACGAATCGTCGGTCACGTGCTGTTTAGCGAGCTGCTCATTGTTGGCGAGACCGTGACCGTTCCGGCACTGGCTCTCGCGCCCGTGGCGGTGTTGCCCGCGTGCCAGCGACTAGGAATTGGTACGCGGCTGATCTGGCATGGACTCGACGCTTGCCGAAAACAGGGCCACAGGATCGTCGTCGTCTTGGGCCACACCGGCTTTTATCCGCGATTCGGCTTCTCGTCCGACCTCGCCGCGCGCCTTGAGTCGCCGTTCTCGGGCAAGCCGTCTTTTATGGCGTTGGAACTGACACAAGGCGCACTGGAGGGTGTATCCGGGAGAGTGCGGTACGCGTCGGCGTTTGGAATCGCGTAGCAGTTCTTGCTGAGATCGTCGATCGGCACGCGTCTAACGAATTCAGGTGCGCTTGTTCCCCGACTTCATCAACAGCCAGCCGAAGATGCCGACTCCGATCAGGAGGACGCCGTACTTGACCGGGTTCAAGCCGTACCATTGATCGGAGAAGAACCGCGTATAAAACGCGTAGTAGCTGCGGACGGTGACCATCAGGTTCGTGAGCATGGCGCGATCCGACGGCAGGAAGGGTCAGCAGAGGCCCGGGCCTGGCTAACCAATTCAACCTCGTGAGATGGGAAAATCTAGCTCGCAGATTGGGGTCCCGCGCCCAGAATTTCGAGGACCGTCCGATTCGCTTCGGGAAAGTCGAGCGAATTTAACGACTCTGACGGGACCCAGCAAAAGCCACCCGCGGCACGTTCCGGGTTTTCGCCCTGCCCGAGCCGGCACAGCCAGAACTCCAACTCGATCGCCCCGTGGGCGTAGGTATGGTGTACCTCGCACAACTTTCGAGCGGCTGTGACCGTCAGGCCCGTCTCCTCGAGGCATTCGCGGACCGCGCACACTGATCCTTCTTCGCCCGGCAAACACCGTCCGCCCGGGAACTCCGCCCGGCCGGCGAGCGGTTGCTCGGGGCGGCGCGTGCCGACGAGATAGCGACCCTGGTGTTCGACGACGGCAATCGCCACGCGCTCGCGCGGCTCGTCGGTCGGATTCACAGTTTGCCGTGCATTTCTGCCGGCGGAGCACCCATGATGTGGTAGCCGGCATCGACGTGCAGCGTCTCGCCAGTGATTCCGCCGGCCAGATCGCTCAACAGGTACATCCCGGCGTTGGCCACTTCCTCGGGCGAAATGTTGCGGCGCAAAGGCGCAAACGACGTGTAGAGTTTGAGCATCTGGTCGAACTCGCCGACCGCTGACGAACTGAGCGTTTTGAGCGGCCCGGCAGAGAGCGCATTGACGCGGATCCCGCTCAGCCCCAGCTCATTGGCGAGGTATCGGGCCGAGCTTTCGAGAGCCGCCTTGCAGATCCCCATCACGTTGTAGCCGGGGATGACAGTTTCGCCTCCCAGATAAGTCAGAGTCAGGATGCTGCCGCCCGGTTTGAGCGCCTCCCGAGCGCGACGGGCCACAGTCAGCAGGCTGTAGACGCTGATTTCCATCGCCAGTTTGAATCCCTCGCGACTGACCTTGTAGGTGGGTCCCTGCAGATCTTCGATCGGCGCATACGCGACCGAGTGCAGCACGAAATCGAGCGGGCCGAACTGCTCTCTGGCCGCCGCAAAGATTCGGTCGAGATCCTCGTCCTTCGTCACGTCGCAGGGCAGGATCAGCTTGGCTCCCAGCGGCTCGACCAGCTTGCGGACGCGGCGCTCCATCCGCGGACGTTCGGGGTCCTTGTCCGGAAGATGCGTGAACCCCATCTCGGCCCCTTCAGCGTGAAGCTTCTCGGTGATGGCCCAGGCGATGGAGTGATCGTTGGCGATCCCAAAGATCAGCCCTTTCTTACCGGTGAAGAGACCCATCGGAGGCTCCTGAGATGGCGCGAGAGTCACGGCTCGCATCGACGAGCGGGAACAGGTCGGACGTCGATACTCTATCAGCCGACCGAAAACGCGGACAGGCAAACGACTCGCCAGCGCACGTCTAAGTTCGCGGCTTGCTCGACGCGGCGGCGACGCGCGTGGGCGCGTTGAGCGCCTTGAGATCGGCCGCATGACGCCGCGCCTCAGCGGCGTCTTGATCGCGGCCGGCCTGCTTGAGCGACTCGGCGTAGAGCGCCCAGGTGTCTGCCACATCCTGGTCAATGCGCTGCGCGGCGTCGTAGTCGGCGAGCGCCTTGTCGTATTGGCCCAGCTTGCGATACGCATCTGCACGCACGCCGTAGGTATCTTCGCGGCGCTCGATCGCCAGTGCGGCCTTCGCATCGTCGATTGTCTTTTGGGGTTCCTCACGTCTCAGCCAGGTCCGCGCCCGCTGCGTCAGCGCTTCGACGCTCTTGGAATTCAGCTCCAGAGCCCGAGTGAAATTGGCTAGGGCTTCGTCGAGCTGATTTTCCCGCAGGAAGAAATTGCCGCGGTCGATGTAAGGTTGCGGCGAGCTGCGATCCCGAAAGACGGCCTGGTTCAGCGCGGCCAGTTGCATCAGGTGTTCGATTTTGATCGCGTCCGCCTGCGCCTCGTCGAACCGCTTCAGTTGGGTCAGCGCGGTCCGTCGACGAGCGTAATAGCTGGGATTGCTGGCATCGAGCTGGATCGCGCGCGAAAAGTCCGCGACCGCTTTCTCATACTCCTGGGCCTGCAGCCATACGGCGCCGCGGGTGTCGTAAACGCCGGCCGCTTTCGGATCGAGCTCGAGCGCCTTGTCCAAATCCGCAAGCGCCTCCTTGCGCCGATCGAGTTTGGCGTAGGCGAAGCTGCGATTGACGTAGGCCGCGAGGAAATTCGGATCGAGGTTCAGGCACACATTAAAGTCTTCGACCGATTCTTTGATCTCTCCGGACGCAAGGAGGGCCATGCCCCGGTTGTTGCGCGCACGGGCGTTGGTGGGATCGAGTTTGATGGCCAAGTTGAAGTCGGACAACGCCTCGACGGTGTTGCCGGAGGACAGGCGGAAGAAGCCCCGAGCCGAAAGTCGCTCCGCGTTTTGCGGATCGAGCTCGACGGCCATGCTGAAGTCGGCCGCCGCATCGGCATTATTGTGCCGTAGAACGTTCGTCTCTCCGCGCAGGACGAAGGCCAGCGAATTCTTGGGATTTCGCGCGATCAAATTGCTCAGAATCTGAGCGGCGCTGCCGAGCTGGCCGTCGCGGATTTGCTGTTCGGCCTGTTGGAGTTCAGCTTTATCGGCCGCGGGCAGCAGCGCGTAGGAAGCATCACGAGGCACCAGATACGACGCGCCGCTCGGCTTTGCAGCGGGGGCGGCGGAGGAGGCCTTCCCCGGCTCGGCTCGAGTGATGTTTCCCGTGGGGATGTCGTCGGCCGCCTGATCGGCCGCTGGATGTCCGCCGCGCGAGCCACATCCACACAGCCCCAACAAGATGGCAAGAAGCGCGAGTCGGCGCATAGTACGTCCTTAATCGATCAGGGTCGATTTTTTGACCACGACAGGTTCGTCGGGATTTTGCGATTGGAATTGAAGTGATGTGAACTTGGGGCCGATCGCGATGTCGCGCGGAGGTGAGAGCCCGCGATGTCCGTTCGCGGCAAAGCGGCAGCAGCCTCTGCCTGCAGGGCATTGCCCGAACGAAACACTCCTGAAAAGCGGAAGACTTGTACTTGGCATGACTTAGTGTGTCAATGTCGGAAAGGGCCAGGGTTTCGCTCGTGGGGGCCCGATTCGCCTGGCAAACCCTGCTGACGGATCCCGAGTCGCGGTGCGGAAATCGGTCGCGGGTGGCGGGCGCTTGCGGACGAAGCAATTGGCGGTCGGCGGGCAACGTCTTACAATCAAGCGCCGCTTTGGCGGAGTCCACTTTGGCGCTGTGCCGCCTTCGCCTGTCTCGGCGAACTGGCATGGTTCGTGCCGACTCGCGTCGGTTCGTCTGTCGAGTATCGGCGGGAGTTCTGGTCTATGACTGTGGAATTGAAACGCAATCCGACGCGGGCCGTCCGCATCGGCACGGTCGAAATCGGCTCCGGTCGGCCGATCGCGGTTCAAAGCATGACGGCGACCAAGACCACCGACGTCGAGGCGACGACCCGCCAGATCAATGCCCTCACCGACGCCGGGGCAGATATCGTGCGAGTGGCCGTCGATAGCAAGAAAGAGGCCGAGGCTCTCGCGCAAATCAACGACCGCACCCAGGCCAACCTGGCCGTCGACCTGCAGGAAAACTATCGGCTGGCCGAAATGGTCGCGCCGTTCGTCGCCAAGCTCCGCTATAACCCGGGCCATCTCTACCACCACGAGCGGCAGAAGCCGTGGCAGGAGAAGGTCCGCTACATCGCGGGCATCGCGGCCGAAAACGACTGCGCGATCCGCGTGGGGGTCAACTGCGGCTCGGTCGATCCGGACAAGAAAGAACAGTTCGACCCCGCCGACTCGATCGGCCCGATGCTCGCGAGCGCCCTCGATCACTGCGAGTTTCTCGATTCGATCGGCTTCACGCGGTACTGCGTTTCGCTCAAAGACTCCGACCCGGCGAAAGTGATCGAGGTCAACCGCCGCTTTGCCGAAGCCCGTCCCGACGTGCCGCTGCACCTGGGAGTGACCGAAGCGGGCATGCCGCCGGACGGCATCATCAAGACGCGAATCGCGTTCGAGCAGTTGATTAGCCGCGGCATCGGCGACACGATCCGCGTGTCTCTGACAGTCCCCAACGACCGCAAGCAAGAAGAGATCGTCGCCGGCAGGCAGATTCTTTCCGACATCGCGGCCGGCCGCGTGCGAAGCGTGGTCGACTTCGGCCTCAAGTCGCTCAACATCATCAGCTGCCCGAGCTGCTCGCGCGTGGAAAACGAAGCCTTCGTCGACCTGGCCGCTCAAGTGAAGGAACTGACCGCCTACGCGAAGGACTACGCGATCACCATCGCCGTGATGGGTTGCCGCGTGAACGGCCCGGGCGAAACCGACGACGCCGACCTAGGCCTGTGGTGCGCCCCCAACTTCGTCAACCTGAAGAAGGGCGAAAAAGAACTCGGGGCCTATCCGTACGACGAGATCCTGCCACGCCTCAAAGCGGAACTCGACGCCCTCATCGCCCAGCGCGCGGAACCGGCCCGCATGTAGCGATAAGGTGGCAGATTCTGCCACCTTCCTCGCGAGCGTCCCATTCAGCGCTGCGAACGTGTCCCATGTGTCCCGTCCGGATTCCTGTAGGTTGGGACAAGTCCGCCGCAGGCGGACGCCGGCCCACCAAATTCGTCGACGAACAACGGAAACGGTGTGCCCGCGGCCGCAAAGCCGGCCTTGGCACCCTACAAAACTGATTGCCGAACGAGCGGAGCCCGCGCGCACGTAGGGGATCGTCTAATCGCTAACGTGTCAGGGTGGCTGACGTGCCGCCGAGCGGTGGACCAATCTGGGACTCCTCTATCAAAAAAAGTTGGTCCGGTCCGGCGGACCAAAATGTTGTGGTCCGGCGGACCAAGTTGGTCCACCGGCCGCAGGACCAAAGTGACCCACTGGCGGTGGTCCAACTTACGCTCCCCTATTATCAAAAACATGCACCGGCCCGCCGGTCCAAAAAATGTTGTACGGGCGGTACAAGTTGGACCACCGTTCAAAGTCAGCTGTGCTCATCGACTTACGTGGAAGGCGAAGGATAAACAGACAAATTCTCCAAGTCCCGTTAGGGCGGGCCAAGTCCGCGGAGCCGGCGCTGGCCCACCATCTTTGCGCGGGCGTCCCGTCCCCCACCACCGCGAACGTGTCCCGCCCCGACTGCTGCCAGGCGGTGGGGGGGTGGGTCAACTACTTTGGTGGGTCAACTACCTATTGGTCGTACGCCACCTTCCCCATCCCCGACGCTGGAAGCCGGCTAGTCGGTTGGCTCTTCCCCAGAGTGATTGAGCTCTCGGGAGAACGGCTTGCCGAACTCGTCAAGCGGCCGGATTGACCAGGAAGCTTCACACGGCACGCGCTGCCGTCTCAGCCCTGGCGGTTGCTCCAGCGACCTCATGTCGACGACAGATTGCTGAACCGCCGCAGGGAGTTAGGCAATGCTTCGTCGATCGAACCCGTGTTTTGTACCCCGTGATGATCGTGTGCTCAAGATCGTGTCCGTCAGCAGGATCAGCACGGACCACCAAGACGAGCGCAGCCTGGAAGACCAGCTCGCCAAGCACAAGAACTTCATGGGCGGCCAATATGGCGGCCCAACCGAATGGAAGGTGATCAAGAGCCGCGGGAGTGGCGAGCATCTGGACCGCAAAGAGCTCAATGAGCTCGAGGTCCTCATCGAAAGCGATCAGATCGATTTGGTCATCACTGAGGATCTGGGCCGAATTTGCCGCCGCCAGCGAGCGTACGACTTGTGCGAACTCTGTGTCGACCACAGCGTTCGGTTGATCGCCATCAACGATCGCGTGGACACGGTGGACGACGGCTGGCAAGACAGCGCTTTCATCGCAACCTGGCATCACGAACGTTCCAACCGGGACACGTCCGAGAGGATCAAGCGATCGCTGCGAAACCGGTTCCAGCAGGGGGGCGTCTGCCAGACTTTCCCATATGGCTATATCAAGCCTGAAAACGCCAAGAGCGATGCAGACGTCCGCAAGGACCCCGAAGCTGAGCCCGTCTACGACGAATGGTTTACCAGGTTGGAGAGGGGTGACGCGTATGCCGAAGTCGCCGATTGGCTTAATGACAAGGGGATTCCCACTGGCCCCTGGTGCAGGAGAGAAAAATGGGATGGCCCGCTCGTCAGCAAAGTCACCCACAATCCAATCTTGAAGGGCATCCGTCAGCGCAATCAACGCGTTATCAAGCGTGTGAACAAGACCGGTCGGCATCGCAGCGAGAAAGCGCCGCAGGAGGTCCAACTATTCCGGGCGGCGCCTCATCTTGCCTTCCTGGACGCGGAGCGATACGACCGCGTGATCCGGCTGCTCGCCGAACGAAATGGTCGCTCGCGCCGCAAAGGCGAAAACGGCAGAGTCACTCGGGCTGGCGTTTCGAGAAAGCGAAGCCGCTGGCCCGGGCAGCACATCTTCTGCGGCATCTGCGGACGACCGTATCTCTGGGGTGGAAACGGTGAAAAAGATCACTTGATGTGCCAGGGCGCCAAGCTCCATCGCTGTTGGCTCGGGACAGGTTGCGACGGGCCGTTGGTTGCCGAACGAATCAGTGCCGCCGTTTTCGCAGAGATCGAACAGCTCCCCGACTTTGATGAAGCGTTTGTTGACGCAGCCACGGCCGAGTCGAAGCGCCTCGATGGAGACCGCGTCGAACAGCTTGCGAGATTGTCCGCGGAGCAACAGAAGACTCAGCGGGAGATCGAAAACCTCGTTGCCTTCATCCGCGGCGGCGACCCGAGCACTGGCGTCCGTGAAGCACTCACGCGATCGGAGGAACAATTGCAGCAGCTTCGAGCCGAAGCGCGGCGCCTCGAGAAGATGCCCTCGGATGCCATTTCGATCCCGCCGATGAGCGAGATCAGAGAGACGGCGCGAACAGCGATATCTGGATTAGCTAAGGAAAGTCCGGTGTTCGGGAAGGTCATGAAACTGATCATCCCGAGAATCGTTGTCTTTCCTGTCCGCCTGTGCGTTGGTGGCCTGATCGTCCTGCGTGCGAGTTTTCGGCTACGGATCTCCAATCTGCTTCCAGATCAGCGGGTCCAGCAGGCCATTCAGCAGCCGCTCGAGCGCGTGGTGACTGTCGACCTGTTTTATCCGACGCAGCCGGAAGCGTTCCGGCGTCGCATTTGTGAGCTGCGGGCGAGCGGGGTAACGCAGCAGGAAGCCGCAGATCAATGCGAGCTTACGATTACGGCGGCCCAAGACGCTGCTGGACTCCAGCGACGCATGGATGCCCTCGGTCTGACTGATCCTTACCTGGCGGTCACCGAGCCGCCCGCTGACTACGGCAAGTTTCGGCGGCACTTGCATAAGCGGTATCGCTTTGAGCCTCTGGAGGATGCCGGCGAATTCTAAGCCGCCGCGAAAGTGGCAAGCTCGATTGTGGTTGCGTGATTTGTGTAGAGTGCCGCGCTGCAATGGCGCCGCATTGTGAGGGCATTAATTGGCTCGAATTGGCGCTGACTGACGCCGATTTGCAGTCTGTCATTAGAGCTTGGAAGGGTCTAGCCGATCCGATACGCAGGGCGATTCGGGCACTCCTCGGTTCGAAGGGTCTGTGACTTGGCAGCACCGCAAAACGTGTCGGTGTATCGGACCCTCGCGCGAGCTCTTGGTCCGTACAGACGCTTTCCTCAGAGACCCAGATCTACGGAACCGAAGGGTTGGGGGTTCGACGCCCACCGATTGCATTTGTTCAAGCGCCGCAGAGCCCTTATCGACGAGTGCATCGCGGCCACACTGAAGAGCGGTCGGTCCCGCTAAGAAGGTGATGGCGCATCTCGAGCAGAAATTCCACCACGCGCTGAGCGAGATTCGGTCGAAGCTGCTCGAGCCAACCAGGATGCCGCTATTCTGCGAGGAACCCGCATCGTGGACAAAAGCTTGTAGTAGTGATCTCGGGACGCACCGCTCGATCGAGCGGCTCGAGTCGTTGCTCGCCGTCTCAGCCGGGCTTCCGCCGGAGGTCATTGTTCGACGATCGAAATCTCGCCAATGACCGGCTTGGAGTCATTCGCGGGTGTGCCTGCTGGAACGATGGTGACGACGGGCTTGTGTTCGAGCGTGCCGGCCGCTGCCAGCCCCTTCACGAGACGGGTGATGTCGAAGCTGACAAAATGCCGCGACTTTTGAAGTCGCGGCGGATTCGGTATCGCGCGTGCGTTGAAAAAGTTGACAATTCCCACAAAATGCTGTTTTTCCATCTCTCTTGAAGGGTTGTGGGGGAGGTCGAGGTAAACCGAATAGAGCACCCCCGGCTGCGCGTTAGCGCGAAAATCCCTGAGAAGCAGATAGAGTCGCTTGCCGTCGGCGAGCGAATTGATGACTGCACGGAAACTCGCAGTCTTCTCATTTGCCGATGCAACCGGCTCGAGCATGCGGCGAACTGCCTTGTCCGACAACTCCAAACAATCCGCTTGCATTTTGGCGAGAACTTTGGGCGGAATCGGATGAGCGGCCGCTGAAGGATCACGCGAACGGGCTTTTTCGTCGGCCGAGGAAAGTGTCGTCAGACTTGAGATAGCGATTGCCGGCGCCAATGCGCAGGGACCAAGTACGCAAATAGCGCGGAACATAGTGGACGCCCTCGTTACAGGAAACCCGAGCGCGGTCGTCGTCGACTCGGCAGATGGCAACACGCCACCCAAGACTCGACAATGGTCCGACGGACCCCACCCTTGCTCCTTACTCTATTGTACGAGGATCTGCACTTTTCCAATCACAGGATTGGCGTTTGGAGCGGGCGTTCCGAGTGGGACGAGAGTAATCGTGGGCTTTTCTTGAAGCGATTTATTAAGTTGCATTGCCCGAATCTTCGTAGTCACGTCGAAGCTGAGGAACTTCTCCGTAACGCCAGCTTTACGCTTTTGGGGCATCGCCATGGCGTGGCCGGCGCCTCCGTGGGCGAAAGCAAAAAAGTTCACGATTCCGACGAAATGGTCGGAAAGCTGTTGTCGAGTTGGGTTCGCGGGAAGGTCGACGTACGCATTGTAAAGCACGCCCGGCTGGGCATCCGCGCTTAGCTCGCGCAACACCAGGAACACGCGCTTCGTCGGAACGTGTTTGGCGATGTGCTCAGCGAAGGGCCCCGGCTGGGCCGCGGCAGATGGTTCGAGCATGGCCTGTTGGGCCGCCGCCGTCAGTCGCAGCGGTTGCGGGCCATTTGCCGCAAGCAGCAAACTCGGCCCCGACGGGGTGGGAGCGGGTGTGACCGGCACTGGCTCGAGTCGGTCGTAGGAATAGGACATCTGGCCGAGAGCCGAAGTGTCGAGAAAGTTCTTGGTGTCGACATCCTGTCTTGTGCCGCTTCCGTCGACGAACGTGAAGTTCTGGGAAACATCCGGGGGAGTCACGCCGCCCGCCGCGCTCCAACTGGCCCAGAGGCGGTCGACGTTACAGTGGTGCATCCAGAAAATCGGGTCCTGGGCAGCTTCGGGGATGGCTCCCATGTCCTGCGGGCCGCCGACCAAAGTGTGCACATTGCCATGGAGGTTCGCGTCCAAATCCAGATTGAACCCCTGAATGACGTTGTCCGGCGATGGCTTGTAGTTCGATTCGCGAAGGAAATCGAGGCTTAACGGGTCGCCTGGGCCCAACGGCGCCGCTGGACTGTTTTGAATGGGCTGTCCGTTGTTAACGCTCGGGTATCGCAAGTCGTCGTAGAGCGATTTGAACGTCGCGTCATTCTGCATCGTGAACTGCGGCGGAATCACTCCGCGCACTGTGGGATCGTTGGTGGAGTAGTTCCAATAAGGAAGCGTAAACTCCGTGTGGCCAGTCAAACTGCCGATGATCTGCTCGAAGAACAGCAAGAAGCAGCGGTGCCATGGCAAGAATTGGTTTTCATCGTCACCAGCGTTGTGGGCCTGACACGTGTTCCACATCAACTCGGCCAAGGCGCGATTGGGATCGCCCGCATTGGGAAACGTCGCGGCAATTGCAGCGGCTTTGTTTGTCTGCCTGGTGACCTGATGCGTGTACCACTGAAAGATCCAACTGCGCGGATCGCTAGTGGGCAGGTTTTTCATCGCCTGCACGCCTGCCGCGTAAATTTGGAGCATGCCAATCCCCTGCGGCGTCCGGCACTCATAACGGACCCTGGATGTTGGCGGATCCGCAAATCCGTATCTTCTCATCGCGAAAGCGAGTGGAAGCCCTCCTGCAATCGATAAGAATGAACGACGTGACAAATGGACCATAAAGATCATCCTTTCACTTTGGTGTGTGGATGCTCGATTAAGCGCTGGTTTGATTCAGTCGATTCTGGCAAAACCAGCGTGTAAACCGGGAGCGTTGAGGTCCCATCCTGATGGACCAAATCAACGGGTCCCTCGGGGATGCGGCGATGCGCCGGAACGGGCCGGTTGAGTCAGATTGCCGGGGTCATTGTTGCGCGTCCTTGACCGTGGCCACGGCGAGAGTCGTCGTTGGATCAAAAGCCCCGGTTCCCCAGGCGAAACCGGTGACAGCGGTGCTGGCTCCAAGCGGCTTGCTCTGTCCGGCATCGAAGGCGAATAACGCTTCAGCGGCCGCTTGTGTCGGGAAAACGATGCCATGGTTCGATCCGGTAACCCTCCACGTCACCGTGTCCCCTACGTGTACCTTCACTTGACCTGGGTTCGTCAACGATTGCGTTGGGGGCGTTACGTCCGTGCCGTTGATCGTCACAGTCCATCTATCCGTATTGTTGGTCCCATTGATGTCGATCATCCGCGCCGCGCCGGCTTCGCGGACAAACTCCAACGTCATGCTGCCGGCACCATGAACGGCGCAAGTCGCCTTCAGCGCGTCATCGGCTTGTGCTAGTCCGGAAGGAGTGCTCAACAAGGACGTCACCGCGACTATTGCCGTCACGGACACAAAGCTGCAACCATGCACTCGCTGGGTAATCATGCTGATAGTTCCTGATTCTGGATGTGTTACTACACCCCTAATAGTGATGCAGAAGCCCTAGGACCTCAGTGTATCCAATGCAGACACCATCGCTTTGGCAGCGTACAACCCTTAGTGCTCCAAAGCGCGCATGTTCTGCAGCAGCTTGAGCCTCATCTTCACCATGTCTGGATTCAGACCACCGTGTGGCAGATCTAATACCTGATCTTTCTGTACGACCAGCAGCGAGCCCATCATCCCAGAAGTCATATGGTCAAGCACATGGCAATGCATGTGCCATTCGCCTAGCGCTGGTTCGGCTCGCATGAAGCTGCCCTGTCCTGCATCTTCCAAAATCGTAAAGGCAAACGAGTTTGCCGGGCCGAAGACTTTTGTATCTTCGAATTGCGACACAGCCCGGACTAGCGCGCTGTTCTGAATCGAATTCGGATCTCCGATCCCTCCACCGGCCGCATTCTTGTTTCCATCAGGCCCAGGAATGACCCATCGATGCCCGTGAAGGTGGAAGGTATGAAAACCGTTGTTCGATTTCCCCATTCCGGCCACTCCAAAGCGCATTTTCGTCTTTTCGCCGGCAACAAGCGTCGGGGTATTGCCAAGGAACACTCGCCCATTGATGCAAGTGAGGCCCCCAAGGTCATGAAACAGAAGCAGGTATTGAGCCTGGCTCGGGGGCTGAATGACTTTTTGGCCCTTTGGCGGGTCATCAGGCTTTGGAATTGGAGAACCAGTGAACGAACCACCGGGCAAGTCCGTCGGCCCACTCTGGACATCATTTGGGTCATTTGGATTGTGAATGACGACGAATCCAATGGCCCCTAGCTTGACGTTCTCTGTATCGGCGATCGAATGATCGTGATAAATCCACACACCCGCCGTTGTAGGCCAGCCTAGGGTCACCCACTTGTAGTCAAATGTACCGCCGGACGGAACGCGGTCCCCCCGCTTGAAGAGATTATGCGTCGTGGCATCCCGGAACTGCTCAATTCCACCTGGCACCGTCGACCAAATGGGTGCATCCGCAGTATTGATCGGTTGATTCTTATCCAGTTGCGACAGTGGATAGGCACCGTCGAACTCTTGGGCAAAGACAAATCCGTGAGTATGCAGACTATGAACGAGTTTGTCGGGAGTGATCGGAGTCGGGTCCAGAACGTGTGTTCGAGTGTCTTTATTTCGAAAGTGAACGATGACGCTGTCCCCTACGTTACATTCAATTGTCGCGCCGGGAATCGTTCCACTCGTCCCGGTTATCCTCGCACCTGCATTGTCCCGATCGCGTGGATCTCTTTCATTGAGGTCCCAAGGATTGACCTTCCTATCGTCGGGAATCGTCCAGGCATCGGTTTTGTCTGGCTTGGACGGCGGTTTGTAACGACGCAGAATCAAGGCATCGGCCGCTTGCCCGGGAGCCAATGTGAGCGGATTAAATCCCTGGATCTTATAAGTAATCGATCCATCGCGTGCATGAAAAATCATCGGCGCCGGTGTTGCTCCGGTGAGGTTCCCTGCCATTCTGTCGACGTTGCGCGGAGACATATCCCACGGGTTGTTCTCCAATTGAATCCAGTATTCAATGTCGGCGGCTTCTGCTGGGCGCGCCAGAGTAGTCGCGAACGACGTCACTGCGACCAATGTGGTTGCGCACACAACGCTGCAAACACGCAATCTTGGAGTGTTCATGATGTTGGTTCCTGATCTCGGAAGGCTAGTGCAACTGTCAGACGTTCCAGCGTCACGATGGCCTTTTAATGGTAGCTGCGCCGCAATGCGCACCTCACACGATTGAAGACCGTTTTCGTGTTGCGCAACGCGCCGCCTATTTCCTAAACGACGATTGCGCAGTGGCCACCCCCTTACAACACGCCTGCCGCTTAGCAACGACTTGCGTCATGGTGGTAGACCCCCCGGAGATCGCGACGCCTCGGCCTGTGATGCTTTATCGAGCCAACCCGCAATGACATCCGCCTGCATAAAGGGCCGTTCGCCAAAAGTGCTGAAGACGATTTCGCCCCGACCGTCGAATGCGAGTGTCGCATGTATAGGCTTTCCATTAAACGCGCCGAATCGGCGAAAGAGTTTGTGTTCGGGATCGGCGACCAGCTTGAATGGCGTTTTCGGAAACTTCCTGAGATCGTCCTCTGTGTCCGCGCTCACGACCGAGACATCAAATCGCCGTTGCGATAATTCCTTGGCGAAAGCCATCAATTGTGTCATGCAGTGCGGGCAAAAGGAGCCCAACACGAATATAACAACTCGCGGATGCCCAGTGGCCCTACCGATCCGCTCGAACAGAGGATCCTTCCGAGAAGCAATCTTCGTTTGATTCCGACAGATGGCGCGCCAGCCTTCAGGTCGTCGTGCAAATGTATCAGTCGTTCGGTAGAAAGCGCTCACATCCCGGTCGTTGTATTGGCCGATGATAGCGAGGGTGACAGACACTACCGCGGTATCGCCGACGGTGAGGCCTGTCGGTCGCTCGAGTTCGCATCTCTCTAATCGCAGCCTGCCGGCACGAAACTCGTCCAGGTAAGCGGTGCGCGTGATCATGACACCATCAGCATTCGCAAACAGAAAGTCGTTGCTCAGCAGGCCACCTATTTGGTCTGCTGCATTGGTTTCAGCGAACCGCGCCCATAGCGTTTCGAGCTCGATTAAGGCTTTGTCAGGACCACCGACGGTCGAAACGCGGTCTGCAGGCGTTGCTGCGTTGCCCTGTCGCGGTCGACTCGCGCTCGCCGGCGGAGGCGGCAAGACCTTCGTCTGCTGCCTGGCAACCGCCAGCCACTGGCTGCCGTCGTATTTCCAAGTGTCCATAAAGCGGTAGTCACCCGAGATGTCACGCGTCCCGTGTTTGCCAACGACGTGCGTCAAGACATTGACCACGGCAAAGGTGCCGTACGCGTGAACGGTGAAGTCGGTGATTTTGACTGAGTCGATCTTTAAAGCGCCCGACTTAAAATCGTCGAGGTGCTGCTGCCGATTTTGCAGAAGGCCGTTGGCACCGACGAACAGAAAGTCGTCTGTGAAGAAAACGCCAATCTGAGCGGGATCATTTGTACTGACGGCCGCTGCCCACTTCGTTTCGAGATCGCGTAACTGTGTTTCGACACTGGACGCGTTGAGGCGGCTTGCGTTTGCGGGAGCAGAGCCTGTGTTTGCCGCGTCTTGTTTCACTGCGATCCACTGAGCGACCTCGCCGGCGGGCGCGGTTCCTCCAGTGTGTGCGACAGTTCGCACGATCGAACCCACGATGGCCGGTCGCTGATCGACGCCGTTCGGCCACATCGGGATCATGAAGCCGAGGTAGTCATAGACCCATTGCTCGTTGTTGACGATCCCCCTTCCTTGAAAGCGAATTGTCGCGGGGCCGTCCTTGGTCGCGGTCCCTGAAAGGGTGAGCTGCCAACCCGGCCCACCGAGGGTGCCCGACACAACGCCTGTTCCCGTTACCGCAAGATCCATCGTCCCGCTGCCAAACAGCAGCTCGTTGGGCTGGACGGAAAGATCGGGATTGCTGACAAAGCTGCGATACGACCATTTGCCGGTGAAAGATGTAAGGTCGGAACCAGCGCGGCCGTCGGCCGTGACCCGCGCCGTCGGTCGACGGATCGACTGGCCAGCAGCCGGAGCAAGCGATAACACGAAAGCACAAGAAGCTAGCGCGAGCAGCCCCAGCCTTTTTCGCAATGAAGTCATCATGGTCTCCGTCCAGCAATAGTGCCCGATTACATTAGCGATACTGACACGAATCGCACCTTGCGGAGTGCTGTAGCGATGGCAATCGGCGCCTTAGGCCTTGATTGAAGGCAACCAACGTCGCCAACGACGATCACACAGCTAACCGTACTAACCGCTGTGATGCAATAGCCTAAACCGGCTATATGACTCTCGCGCTGCACACTCGCTCGGCCCGAGGATGCGCGCACTCCCGGGCATGGCGATCCAATCGTGAGGCTGGAGTCGCTCCGGTAGCGCCACAATCGGGCGGCGGCACCGATAAAATCGGCAAGCGGGTGACCAGCAATGCGAGCTACGCCGAGGGCATTGCTGTCAGGGCGAACGCTCAGGGCGCACGTGGACTGACGACTTGGTCATGAACGCCGAGTTGAAGGCCGGGCGAGATGGGGAAGGTGCAACGAGCAGCCCTACGCCGGTTACGAGCACGCGATTCTGCCGCGCTCCCGATCAAGAATCAAATGAAATCTGAAGAGGTTTTCAGAATTCGGATTTCTAAGACCCATCGCAAATTGGTAGGGATCGTGCTCCGTCAATTTGCACACGGTCGTCCTCATCGAAATGGTCGCAAACCTCAGTCACCGAAACGGGGACTTTGCGGCGAATCCGTCAGCGCCAAACTGCATCCTGCAATCGCGCGATAAGTGGTGTCGCGTGTGCCCGTGGATTTCCGCCGATCCTATTGTGGTACTCATCGGCAAAAATGTATCCACCGCAGAGATCCCAAGCCGAGCCACCCGCGCGAAATACGAGCTATTGCCAATGCGAGCGCGCTTCGGTCGCATGGAGCGCCCGCAACTGAGCATGCTGTTCCGCGCTTTGCCAACGCCTCGAGTCGGACCTGCTTTGCGCTCTTCCAGGTGCTGCCGCGCTGCACCGGCGCTGCATTTACTGCGACCCATCCGTATTTGAAGACAAATTGGAATTGTCTTTTGCGATGCCCCAACGACCGGATCGCTTCGCGCCTAACCGCCCGAAGGCCCGACCGTTGAGAATCCCGGTCGGAGGAATGATTACGATCGGGGACCCAAACAGCCCGATAAGAGTTAGACGTTTAGACGGAGGCCGCCCGCTTGTCGCGGTCGGATCAGCCGACGGGGAGAATCCTGCCGGCCGACAGCTATCCTCCGTCGCTTCGAAAGGTCGTCGTCATGAGGCTGGGATGGGAAAGGGGGCGAACGACTGAAACAAAGTGTCCCGAGCCGCCGGCCAATCTCTTTCCATGCCCCAGCCGGCACGGCCGCGCGAGGGGCACCGGGGATCCTTTTCGCCGGACAAAAGCTGATCGATCTGTCACCGAGTCCACCGCGACCTTCGCCAAAAAAGCGATTCTCTTCATCCTACCACGGAAAAAACGGATCGCCGAGAGCGAGTTTCTATGCGCGCATAAACAACTTTGAAAATTTTCCGACGGGCGGCGGCGCTCCGCCTCGCGGAAGCCCCCGTCTTATTCGTCAGCGGTCGACGTTTCCGGGGCTTCCGCTACGCGGAGCGCCCCGGGCACCCCGACGGCGGGAAGTCGTTTAGAACGGGCAAGCCTGGCCGAAATTCTCCGCTCGGGCCCGTTGGTAGACGTGCACGCCGGCGGCCACGTCTTCGATCGCCAGGCCGACTGATTTGAAGAGCGTGATCTGCTCGGGATGGGCGCGGCCCGTTTCGCGGCCGGTGACAACGTCGCCCAAGTCGTGCATCAAGGCCCAGTCGGTGACGCCTGCTTCGAGGGCGGCGACGAAATCGCCCGCCTCACGACGGCAGGCTTCGACCGAATCGCAGACGATGATGTCGGCCCGGCGGACCGTTTCGACGTCGATTTCCGCTTTGGTGAGGTAGTTCGAGCCGACGACGTTCAGATGCGTCCCCGGGTCGAGGTCGCGACCCTCGAAGAGCGGGACCTCGCTCGTCGTGGCGCAGATCACGATGTCTTTCTCGCGCACGGCTTCCTGCGGCGAATGGACGGCCACCACGCGCGTGCCGCAAAACTCGCTCATTTCGGCAGCGAACTTTTCGCGCCGTTCGGCGTTGCGGGAATAGACCTCGGCCCGCTCGATGTGCCGCACGTTGCAAACCGCCTTGAGCTGTGTGCGCGCCTGCTTGCCCGTGCCGAACAGGCCGACGGTGCGGGCATCGGCTCTGGCCATGCATTCGGTAGCAACGCCGCTGGCGGAGCCCGTTCGCACCTGACCCAGATAGTCGGCCTCGATCAGCGCGACCAATTCACCGGAAGCGATCTCTGACAGACCGACGTGAAAGCGGGCCCCTCGGCGAGTGGTTGTGTAAGCCTTCCAGCCGACGAAACCAAGGTATTCGGACGCCGCGCTCATTGTGTGGAGCGCAATGCCTTTCGCGAAGGCGCGGGCGCGGGGCACATTGTTCGCTTTGCCGTCGGCCAGATTGCGAAAGGCCGCCTCGACGAGGGGAATGGCCGTCGCCACGTCGAGCAGTTCGCGAACGTCGTCTTCCGTGAGATAGATGGCCGGCATGGTGGTTTCCTGTCCTCGTTGCTAAGCCATTTCCGGAGCAGTGGCCGGATACCCCTCACCCCCAACCCCTCTCCCGCAAGGGGCGAGGGGGGAAGAGTTGTTGCGTTGGCGCCACATTCACAGCAAAGAGTCGCGTGCAGATCCTCTCCCCTCTCCCCCCGCGGGAGAGGGGTCGGGGGTGAGGGGCCTACCGTCGGTATCCCAAAATCGCGCGCGGTGATTTAGCGAACCGGAAACCGCAAGCCTCAAACCGAGTGACCCAGCTCTTTGTTCAGCACATCGATCATTTGCCGCAGGCGTCCGAAGTTTCTGCGGTTGAAGTTCATGATCAGCCGCGGCAGATGTTTGAGATGCTCGTCGTCGGTCTCCAGCCGGTGCACGGTCGCTTTCGTGATTCGTCCCGAATCGATGATGTCGGCGAATTCCGCGTTGAGCCGCTCGACCAACTCGTCGGGGGGTTCGCGGTTCAGCCGGATGATCAAATGGTCGCGCACGTAGCGCATGCTATTGTACGCGGAGTAGAAGCCGATGATCTCATCGACGGCCGCGCCGACGTCGTCGGTGACCTTGAAGAGCGCGAGATCCTCTGGGGAGACGAGGTCGCGATGCAAGAGTTCCTCGTGGACAAACCGCTGCCAGGCAGTCCAGTACGTGCCGCCCGGTTCGTCGATCAAGACGATCGGCATCGGATCGCGTTTGCCGGTCTGGACGAGAGTCAGCGTCTCAAACCCTTCGTCCTGCGTGCCGAAACCGCCGGGGAACAGGGCGACGGCGTGGACTTCTTTGACGAACAAGAGTTTCCGCGTGAAGAAATATTTGAGGTGAACGAGCTTCTGGTCCTGCGAGATGACGGCGTTGGACTCCTGCTCGAAGGGGAGCATGATGTTGACTCCCATCGACATCTCTTTGCCGGCGCCGACGTGCGCCCCCTCCATGATGCCGCCGCCCGCTCCGGTGACGACCATCCAGTGAGCGGCCGCCATCCGCCGGCCGAACTCGACCGATTGCTTGTAGGCCGGATGTTCGCGGGACGTGCGGGCCGATCCGAAGACGGTGACCTTGAACTGCTTGCGGTACGGCGTGAAGACTTTGAACGCGTAGCGCAGCTCGCGAAGCACGCGCGACAGGATCTTCAGGTCGCCGCGCGTCGCGCCGTCGGCCGCCAGCTTGTCTGCTGTGGCTTTGATTTCGTCGACCAAGGTCGCGTGGGGCTCACGGACCGGCGAAGGCGTTCCCGGGACAGAGGGGGGAGTGGCCGATCCACCAGCGGCGGGGCCCGGGCCGGGAGGAAGGGCATCGTGAGACGGTTGATCAATCATCGGATCCGAGGCGTCCCTTCCTCACTGCGGAAATGACACACGGCCTAGATCTCGTTCCGGCGAGCCGCGCGCGTCAGCAAGCGGGCTAACCGGCCAGCGGTCGAGGGATCGCTTCCTTTGTGCGCCTTTGCGAAAAGAGCCGTGCACGCAGTCAGCTGTTGAGTTGACCCACGCTTGATACCCCGCTCCCTCACGGTCGCGGCTCCGAATCGAGAATGTCCAGGCGACTGTCAGGTGGCAACCGCGTCGAGCGCCTCCTCGCGTGTGTCGTAAATTGCCCAGAGCGTGTCCAGGGACGTTACTCGCAGCAGTTCTCGCGCCAATTCGCTGGCGCCGCAGAGCACCAACTCGCCGCCCCGGCTTTTGACGAACTTGTGGCAGCGGAGCAGCAGGGCCAGAAAGACCGAGCCAAAATAGGCCACGTCGCTCAAGTCGAAGACCACCATCGGCACATCCTGATTGCGCATGGGGGACATCACGATGTCGGCTGCCTGCTCGATCAGGTCCCAGCGCATCGATTCCACGTTGGCGGCCGGAGTGATCACGACCGCATTGCCGTGAAATTCGAGCTTGAAATCGTCCTTGGCTTTGGACATGAAAATCTTTCGGCTGACGTTCCGAACCCCGAAGCGCCCCGAACTCCGCAGCGCTCCCAACCACGAAAAAGCTACCGGCAGTCTATCAGCCATCATCCGGTCGCGATACGACCGGACCTCCCGGTGTGGGACCTTTCGCATGAGCGGGGTCCACGCCCGCAGCACGGTCGGGAGCGGACACCGTCGCCGCGGTCCCCTCGGTGCCGCGTTGCTGCAACCACTCGACCCAACACTTGATCTTAGCATCCGGAGAGGGTGTCTCGCCAAGTGCCCGTGGGCGATTCTCCTCGGGCACCAATCGGTCGAGGCTGTCGAGAATGGCCTGCCGGACCTGGCTGTTTCGCTCGGTCCATCCCAGGCTGACCAGGTGCGAAACGAACCGCGTCTGCCCGGACAGACCCATTTCCTTGACGGCGTGAGCTCGCGTGTCGGGATTGGAATGATAACTCAGCCGCACCAACTCCTGAGTTCCCTCGGGCGTTCCCAGGCGGCAGAGACTGACCGCGGCGGCGAACCGCACGCCGGAATCGGAACTCGAGAGCAGCGCACGCAGATTCGCAGACGCGTTGCGGCCCTTTTCGGGCTTCAGCCCTCGCACGGCAACCTGGTTTCCACAATTTCCCAGCGCCCGAATGGCGGCCAACTTCACGCTGCGATCGCGATCGTCCAACAGATCGAGTAGCCAGACCGCGTAGGCCGGCTGCCCGTGGCGGGCCAGGAATTCGCAGCCCATCGCCCGCACTTCGGCCGACTGATGGTGCAGGGCGAGATTGGCAATCTGCGCACATTCGTCGGTCGAGTCGGAGCTGATAGCCAACATGGCCCAGCGCCACACCAGTTCGTCCGTCTCGCGGTAGAGCCGCTGCTGCAGCCGCGCGAGCACAGGCCGGCTGAGCGAGGCCGCCTGTCCCCGGTCAGCGAGCGTGCGGGCGCCGCGGCGGCGAACAATGAGATCGGCGCTCTCCAGATCGATAAGCGCGGCGTAGATCGGACTGATGCGCGGCAACACGTCGCGATAAACGGCTTCCGGCGACGCCTTCGTCGGCTGCTTGAGGAACGACTCCACCAGCGGCAAGTCCTTCGGTCCGATTCCGGCGAGCCATTCGCGCGCGGCCGTTGCCGCCGCTGAGTCGGAGGGACTCTCGATCAGTACCGCGAGATGCTCGCGAATCTCTGCCGCGCGCAATTGATCAACCTGGGAAACGGCTCGCGGCTCGCGGCGGAGCATCTGATCGAGATAACTGAGCGAGGAACCGACCGCCGCTGCGACGGCGTTGACGGCCGCCTGACGCTGATCGGGCGGACCGTCAAAGCGGTAGTCGATGTCGACTTTTCGCCGCTGGGAAAGCTGGCCGAACGCCGCCAGACGCGTTTTGCCCGAGCTGTCGCGCATGGCATGCAGCAAGAGCGGGAACGCGATGTCGTCCGGCCAGGCTTTGACAGCTTCGATGGCGGCCAGTTGGACGTCGACGTCGTTGTCGACCACGAGTGCGGTCAGCAGCACGGCCGAGTCGAGCGTCGGCTGCTTGCCCAGTTCGCCAGCGACGGCAATCCGTACCGCCTGCGAGCGATCGTGCGCGTAGTGGGCGATTTCCTCGATGCCCCAGCTGGCCAGGGCGCGAACGGCCGCTGCGCGTAGCGTGTCGCGAGTCTTTTCCACCTGCGTTTTGATTTCGGCGCGAGCCGCGTCCGTGTGCAGCCGGCCGAGCGACTCCAGAGCGGCCTTGCGGAGTTCCGCCTCAGCGGATTGGGCCTGGGCCTTGAGGAGCCCGAACGCACCCACGGGGCGCGCACGTCCCAGCCACTCGATAAACGTGCGTCGGACATAAAAATCGGGATCGACGCGACAATTCAACACCGTCGCGGGAAACGCGGCATCTCGTCGCTTTGCGTCGGCAAGACCTCCGACGGGGCGGCTTGCCAGCTCCCTTCGTTCGTGGTTAATCGCGTAAATCAGGCACGCATCGATCGCGGCCTGGCGGATCTCCGCGGGCGCGCGGGATTTTTTCTCTCCTTGCCGCAGCGCATTTTCGAGGCGGGGAATGTGCGCCGGCGGGACCCACGCGGCGACGCCGCGAAACAGCTCGGCACGCACCGAGTTGGAAAGGTTGACTCGCTCGAGCGCTCGGCCGGCGGGCGCGAGACCGTCGATTGGGTCCTCCGCGCTGGCAGCCAAGATGAAGCACCACGCCTCGGCCGCAGCGGCTTGCGTCGCCGGGGTGATTCTCTTCGTCGCGCGGGGCGGCACCGGGGGCGAATTCTCCGCGGGCTTGTGTTTGGCGTCGCCGTTGGCGGGAGAAGACTTGCTGCTTGACGAGCGGCCGCTCGCCGTCGGATCACCCTTCTGAGGGCAACGCTCGCCCGTATCAACGAAGTAGAACGGCGGATCGAGAACCAGTCGCTCGAGTCGATCTGCCATTTCGATTGCCGAGGTGGGCTCGTGTTGCGCCAGCAGAATGGTCGCGTTCCAACCGGCGAGATTGTCGGCTCGTGCCAGTTGTCGCAGACAACGCATGCCTCCGTCGACTGTGGCAGTTGCCGTTTCGGTCGAACGACCAGCGTTTTGCTCGTTGCGATGAACGAGGTCCGTAACCGTCAACGGCCAGAATCCGTCCCAGGCAATCGAACCGTCGTCGACTCCAATCTCTGTCGACTTGGCGTCTTCGACAGTCGAATCGGTGCGGGACGTGGGCGCATCGGAATTCTGTGCCGCGGCAGCGTCTGGTTTTGTGCCAGCGGCGTTCTTAGGCGCCTTGTCCTTTCCACGGTCGGCGGACTTCGATATGCGGAGAGCGTCGAGGGCTGTTTTCTCTGAAGCGGGCTCTGCGAGCTTGCCGAACGTCCAGCGGAGATCCCCGGGGGCGGGATAAACGCCGCTCCGGGGGTGCTCCCACTCGGCCACGGGCGACCAGCCGCGATTGAACCGCCACGATTCGGTCGTTAGCGAGCAGCGAATCGCTTCCAGGAGTGCCGTGCTCGGCGGCGGAGCAATGTCGCCCAGCAAGACGGCTCCCGTCAATTGCAGCGAACTGCAACCGACGGCGCAGGACGTCAAACCTGCGCAGGCGAAGAATAGCCAGGGCGCGTGTCGGATCAGGCGCATGGAGCAGTGAAGTGATTGATTGGCGGAACGAGAGGCGAGACGTGTTGCGAGCAGGGGGATTGAGCGAGAGGCAGCGAATCCTAACAATCCGCGTGATCTGGGCAAAGATCAATCGCTGGGCCTGCTGACTGGCCTGCGGGTCCCTATTGGGCCCCTATTTGCGGCCGTTCGCGTCGACCTTCGTGACTTGGGTCGTCGTCACGGGCGGCATGGCCGGGGAGATTCGGAGATTCGGGGGCGTATTCGTCTTGAGCCACTCGACGATCGGTGTCAGCATTTCTTGCGGAAACAAGATGTCGGGCTCGGATCGATGCTTGAACTCTTCGATGACGACCGGGCGAATGACGGCCCAAACTTGTTTGACGGTGTTGCGGTACTTTGAGAACGTCGACTCCTCAACGCGGTCGACCAGCCCGGCATGGCGTGCTTTCTCGAAGGCGTCTTGGGGCTCGAACGCCAAGAAGATGTCTGCGATGCACATTCGACTCACATGTTTCTTGCCATCGTTGCGGGCTTCCACCATTTGCCGGCTGAGGTCGGCGATTCCGTACGCGATCACGTTCAAATCGATGGACGGATCGAGCGGAGTGCGACCCAGAGCTCGGGCCGCGGCACCGCGGGCACACAACGGACGGCCCGTGTCGAACAGAACCTTGCTCAAGGCTTGCACAATGAACGGCTGGCCGTTGAGGTCATGAACCTGGTCGATGACGGAAAGACTGTCGCACAAACGCTCTTGATACCATTCGTGGGCGCCCGGCTTTTCAAGTTCGGAAATCAACCTCTTCGCCAGTCTGACGTTTTCATTCACCTGAAGCGCCGGACTACCGTACAAGCAAGCGTTCTTGAGGCCGCTCAGCGCGACAATCTTGACCGCTTCGCTCTGGCCCTCTTTTTCGAGCACTTCCATCAGCGCGTCGAACGCCGG